>NZ_JCAFUK010000017.1:0-109767 GCF_059371235.1 Stenotrophomonas sp. YJH_SMC_29
AGCCCGGCTACACTCGGCGCTGGGCTACCACTCGCCTAACAACTACGCCCGGCAGCTCCGGACTGCCGCCTGAAACGGCTTCATGGCGTCCGTTTTCAGGGGGCCAGATCAGTCAGCCGCATGGATGCGGCTGCCAAGCCTACAAGGACGTACTTGCGGCGTCCCCCGAACAGCCTACCCACCCGGCCCAACAAGCTATTCCGCTTCTGAACCCACCGCAGAGGGGGCTCAGCCCGTTGGCCGGGAAACCTCAATACCCCGCCGCCTGCCCATCCTTGCGGCTCTCCGAAGCCCCGTAGTAAACCCCGGTCTCCGGATCGCGCATGATCGCCTGGTACCCGCCATACGGACCATCGGCGAACACGATGCGATGCCCCTTGCGCATCAACGCACGCACGGTTTCATACGGGAAGCCGGTTTCCAGGTTCACTTCACCACCGTCGGTCATCGCCGTGGCCTGCCCGGTCGGCTCGGTCGAACCTTCATGCTGGATCCGCGGTGCGTCGCCGGCCTCCTGCAGGTTCATGCCGAAGTCGACCAGGTTCATCACGATCTGCGCGTGTCCCTGCGGCTGCATCGCCCCCCCCATCACGCCGAAGCTGGCATACGGCTTGCCGCCCTTGGTGATGAAGGCCGGGATGATGGTCTGGAACGGGCGCTTGCCCGGGGCATAGCCGTTGGGATGGTTCTTCTGCAGCACGAACATCTCGCCACGATCCTGCAGGATGAAGCCCAGCCCTGGCGGCGCCATGCCGCTGCCCATGCCGCGGTAGTTGGACTGGATCAGTGACACCATCATGCCGTCGGCGTCGGCCACGGTCATGTAGATCGTGTCGCCCTCCTCCAGCTGCTTCGGCGTGCCCGGCTGTACTTCCTTCAACGCCTTGTCCATCGAGATCAGCGCGCGGCGCTGCGCGGCGTATTCCTTGGAGATCAGCTTCTGCACCGGCGCCGGCTGGAACGCCATGTCGGCATAGAAGCGCGCACGGTCGGCGAAGGCCAGCTTCTTCGCTTCAACGAACAGGTGCACGTGCTCGGGTGAGCCGAACGGGATCTTCGAGAAATCGTAGCCTTCCAGCACGTTGAGGATCTGCAGCGCAGCGATGCCCTGGCTGTTCGGGGGCAGCTCCCAGACGTCGTAGCCACGGTAGTTGCTGCTGACCGGCTCGACCCATTCACCCTGGTGGTCGGCCATGTCCTGGTAGCTCAGGTAGCCGCCATTGGCCTTGAAGTAATCGCCGATGGTGCGGGCGATGTCGCCCTTGTAGAAGGCGTCGCGCCCACCATCGGCAATCTTCTGCAGCGTGCTGGCCAGGTTCGGGTTCTTCCACATCTCGCCCTTGCGCGGGGCGTGGCCGTTGATCGTGAACTGCTCCTTGAAGCCCGGGTACTGCGACAGCTTCGGCACCGAGCGGTCCCAGTAGTAGGCGATCACTTCGGCCAGCGGGTGGCCTTCGCGGGCGTAACGGATGGCCGGTGCCAGGTTGTCGGCCATCGGCTTGCGGCCGAAGCGGCCGTGCAGGGCAAACCAGCCGTCGACGGCACCGGGCACCGACACCGGCAACGGGCCGGTGGCCGGGATGTCCTTCAGGCCACGGCGCTGGAACTCGGCCAGGGTGAGCGACTTCGGCGAGCGGCCCGATCCGTTGTAGCCATAGAGCTTCTGTGTCTTCGGGTCCCAGACGATGGCGAACAGGTCGCCGCCGATGCCATTGCCGGTCGGCTCCATCAGGCCAAGCGCCGCGTTGGCGGCGATCGCCGCGTCCACCGCCGAACCGCCCCCCTTCATCACGTCCAGCGCGATCTGGGTGGCCAGCGGCTGCGAGGTGGCGGCCATCGCATGCGGGGCGATCACCTCCGAACGGGTGGCGAAGGTGTGGCCGGTGATGCGGTCGGCGGCGAGGGACAATGCGGGCACGGCGGCCAGCACGGCGGCGGCCAGCAGGGATCGGGCAAGGCGTCGGGACACGGTCGGGTTCCGATGGAAGGGTGATCCCCTGATCTTCGCCGCTGCGACCTCCCTGCGGTATCGGGCAGAGGTCATGGACGTTGATCCCGGGGTGGATGCAGACCAAGGCAGAAAGCCGCCGCATTCCGCGCAAAAACCGCCCTGAAAGGAGTGAATTCGGGTTCACCGAAACACTTTCAGCGGCAACCATCCTTGCGCCACAAGCGATTGCGCCGGATGCAGCCGAAACCTTGAAAAATTCTGCCGCGAGGGTTGACACCGCCAAAACGGCTGTGTTTCTCTCGATCACATGTTGCATCACAACACGCCACCGCGAACCGACATCGAAGCCGCCGCCACCGGCGCCGCCTCGCTGCGTTCGATTCTTGTGCTCGTACTTATTACCCAACCAACAGGTGCGGGACGAGCCAGCGTGTAAGCAGCAGATACACCGGAACTCATCAAAACCCGCACCCGCCCCGGTGCGGGTTTTTTCATTTCAGGACCTGGTTTCAGACGCAACCACCATGAACACCGCCAACGTCAACACCTGGAGCAGCACCGCCACGACACCTCGTGGTGGCTGTGCCTGTGCGGCGCATGGTGCCTCCTCCACCGCTTTCCCCTGACCGGCCGGTACGTCACCTCGACGACCGGCCGTTCTTTTTTCTTCCCACCGCAAGGAACCTCCCCCATGAGCACCAACGACCTGCCCCAGACCAAGATCGCCGTCATCGGCTACGGCAGCCAGGGCCGCGCCCACGCACTGAACCTGCGCGAATCCGGCTTCGACGTGGTGGTAGGCCTGCGTCCGGGCGGCCCGACCGAGGTCAAGGCACAGGCCGATGGCTTCACCGTGAAAGCACCGGCGGATGCGGTGAAGGATGCCGACCTGGTCGCCGTGCTGACGCCGGACATGGTGCAGAAGAAGCTCTACGACGACGTGCTGGCGCCGAACATGAAACAGGGTGCGGTGCTGTTGTTCGCGCACGGCCTGAACGTGCACTTCGACATGATCAGGCCGCGCGAGGACCTGGACGTGGTGCTGGTTGCGCCCAAGGGCCCGGGCGCGCTGGTGCGCCGCGAGTACGAGATCGGCCGTGGCGTGCCCTGCATCTGGGCGGTCTACCAGGACAAGAGCGGCAAGGCCGCCGAGTACGCACTGGCCTATGCGGCCGGCCTCGGCGGTGCACGCGCCAACCTGATCCAGACCACCTTCAAGGAAGAGACCGAGACCGACCTGTTCGGCGAGCAGGCGGTGCTGTGCGGCGGCGCCTCGGCGCTGGTGCAGGCCGGTTTCGAGACCCTGGTGGAAGCGGGCTACCAGCCGGAGATCGCCTACTACGAAGTGCTGCACGAACTGAAACTGATCGTCGACCTGTTCTACGAAGGTGGCATCTCGCGCATGCTGGAATTCATCTCTGAAACCGCGCAGTACGGCGACTACGTCAGCGGCCCGCGGGTGATCGACGCCGGCACCAAGGCGCGCATGAAGGAAGTGCTGAAGGACATCCAGGACGGCACCTTCACCAAGAACTGGGTGGCCGAGTACGAAGCGGGCCTGCCGAACTACAACCGGTTCAAGCAGGCCGACCTGGAGCACCCGATCGAGAAGGTGGGCAAGGAACTGCGCGCCAAGATGGTCTGGTTGCAAGGACAGGCCGCGTAACCGCGCGGCCCTCCCCCACCCGCTTTGCAAGGTTCCCCCATGAACTCTTCCACACACCGCAGCGCGCCGCCCAACGGCGCGCGCTGGCTGACCCAGGCGCTGGAAGCCGAAGGCGTCCGCACGCTGTTCGGCTATCCCGGCGGCACCATCATGCCGTTCTACGACGCGCTGGTGGATTCGTCGCTGAAGCACATCCTGGTGCGCCACGAGCAGGGTGCCGCACTGGCGGCGAATGGCTTCGCCCGCGCCAGTGGCCAGGTCGGCGTCTGCGTGGCCACCTCCGGCCCGGGCGCCTCCAACCTGGTGACCGGCATTGCCGATGCGATGCTGGATTCGGTACCGATGGTCTGCATCACCGGCCAGGTCGGCACGCCGCTGCTGGGCACCGACGCCTTCCAGGAACTGGATGTGTTCGGCCTGACGATGCCCATCGTCAAGCACAGCTGGCTGGTGCGCAGCGTCGATGACCTGCCGCGCGTGGTGGCCGATGCGTTCCGCATTGCCCGTGAGGGTCGCCCCGGCCCGGTGCTGATCGACCTGCCCAAGGACGTGCAGTTGGCCGATGCCAGCCATCTGCCGGCACATGTGCCCAGCGGCGTCGAACCGCCGCCGGCACCGGCCGAGGCCGCCATCGCCGAGGCCATTGCCGCGCTGGCCGCGGCCGAGAAGCCGGTGGTCTATGCCGGTGGCGGCATCGCACTGGGCGATGCGGTGCAGGACCTGCGCGACTTCGTCGAAGCCAGCGCCATCCCCACCGTGATGACGCTGCGCGGGCTGGGCGCGCTGCCGGCCAGCCATCCGCAGTCGCTGGGCATGCTGGGCATGCACGGTACCCGCGCGGCCAACATGGCGGTGCAGGAAAGCGACCTGCTGCTGGTGCTGGGCGCACGCTTCGATGACCGTGCCACTGGCAAGCTGGCCGAATTCGCACCGTTCGCCCGCGTCGTCCATATCGATGCCGACGCCTACGAGATCTCCAAGCTGCGCAGCGCCGATATCGCCGTGCCCGGCAACGTCGGCCATGCCATCCGTGCCCTGCGTGCGGCCTTCCCCTCCCCGAAGGCCCATCAGGATGCCTGGCGCAAGCGCTGTGCACAGCACCGCGATCGCTTCGCCGCGCGCTACGACGCACCGGGCCAGCACATCTACGCCCCGGCACTGCTGAAGCGGCTGAGCGAACTGGCGCCGGCCGATGCGGTGATCGCCTGCGACGTCGGCCAGCACCAGATGTGGGTCGCGCAGCACTGCCGCTTCAACCACCCGCGCAACCACCTGACCAGTGGCGCGCTGGGCACCATGGGCTTTGGCCTGCCAGCGGCGATGGGCGCGCAGTTTGCGTGCCCGGAACGTACCGTGGTGCTGGTGTCCGGCGATGGCAGCTTCATGATGAACGTGCAGGAGCTGGCCACCATCGCGCGCTGCCGCCTGCCGGTGAAGATCGTGCTGCTGGACAACAGTTCGCTGGGCATGGTGCGGCAGTGGCAGGAGCTGTTCTTCGCCGAGCGCTACAGCGAGATCGACCTGTCCGACAACCCCGACTTCGTCGCGCTGGCGCAGGTGTTCGGCATCGCCGCGACCCGCATCGACGCACGCGACGACGTCGAGGGCGGCCTGGCCGCGCTGCTGGCCGAGCCGGGCCCGGCGCTGCTGCACGTGGCCATCGATGCGCGCGCCAACGTGTGGCCGCTGGTGCCGCCGAACACCGCCAACAGCACGATGCTGGAAAGCAACCCCGCCCACGCCCGCCAGGAGACCCCCAATGCACTACCGGCTTGACCTGGTGCTGCACCCGGCCGAAGGCGCGCTGCTGCGCGTGATCGGCATGGCCGAACGCCGCGGCTTCGCGCCGCGCGCGATCAGCGGTGCGCCGGTGGCCGCCGACGATGGCCGCTGGCACCTGCAGCTGGTGGTGGATGGCCAGCGCCCGGCGGAAACGCTGTGCCGCCAGATCGAGAAGATCTACGACTGCGTGTCCGTGCAGGTCACGGCCGTGGAAGGAGCAGCCCCATGAACACCCGTACCGTAGCGACCACGGTGCCGGTACGGAGGCGTCTTCTTCGTCGTCCGTGCCCGCATGCGGCGGTCCTCCGCACCGCGCTGGTGGCCCATGCCGGCCGCTGACACCAACCAGGAAAGCGATGTCGGCGACGTAAGCGTTGCCGACGTCCTGGCAGCGCAGGCCCGCCTGCGCCGCTTCCTGCCGCCCACCCCGCTGCACCATGCCGAGCGCTTCGGCACCTGGCTGAAGCTGGAGAACCTGCAGCGCACCGGTTCCTACAAGGTACGCGGCGCCCTGAACGCGCTGCTGGCCGGCCGCGAGCGCGGTGACACCCGGCCGGTGATCTGCGCCTCGGCCGGCAACCACGCCCAGGGCGTGGCATGGGCCGCCTACCGCCTGGACGTGCCGGCCATCACCGTGATGCCGCATGGCGCACCGGCCACCAAGATCGCCGGCGTCGCCCACTGGGGCGCCACCGTGCGCCAGCATGGCACCAGCTACGACGAGGCCTACGCCTTCGCCGTCGAACTGGCGCAGCGCCACGGTTACCGCTTCCTGTCCGCTTTCGACGACGCCGACGTGATCGCCGGCCAGGGCACCGTCGGCATCGAGCTGGCCGCGCACGCGCCGGACGTGGTGATCGTGCCGATCGGTGGCGGCGGGCTGGCTTCCGGCGTTGCACTGGCGCTGAAATCACAGGGCGTGCGCGTGGTCGGCGCGCAGGTGGAAGGCGTTGATTCGATGGCGCGCGCGATCCGCGGCGACGTGCGCGAGATCGCCCCCGTCGCCTCGCTGGCCGACGGCGTGCGGGTCAAGATTCCCGGCTTCCTCACCCGCCGCCTGTGCACCTCGCTGCTGGATGACGTGGTGATCGTGCGCGAGGCCGAGCTGCGCGAAACCCTGGTCCGGCTGGCACTGGAAGAACACATCATCGCCGAGGGCGCCGGCGCGCTGGCGCTGGCCGCAGGCCGCCGCGTGGCCGGCCGCCGCAAGTGCGCGGTGGTGTCCGGCGGCAACATCGATGCTGGTGTCCTGGCCGGCCTGCTCACCGACATCCGTCCGCGCCCGCCGCGCAAGCCTCGGCGACGGCGCAGCGAAACACCGCGCTCGCCCGGCAAGGCCAGCGCCCTCGCCTCCCCCGCCTCTTCCCCTTCCCCCCTGCAAGCCGTCGCACCCGCTGTCGAGGAGATTTCCCTGTGACCACCATCGAACGAATTACCACCCCGCGCATCCGCATCTTCGACACCACCCTGCGTGACGGCGAGCAGTCCCCCGGCTGCAGCATGAGCCCGCCGCAGAAGCTGGTGATGGCGCGTGCGCTGGACGAACTGGGCGTGGACATCATCGAGACCGGCTTCCCGGCCAGCTCGCAGTCCGACCGCGAGGCGATGGCCCTGATCGGCCGCGAACTGCGCCGCCCGGGCCTGAGCCTGGCGGTGCTGTCGCGCTGCCTGCAGGCCGATATCGAGACCTCCGCACGTGCACTGGAAGCGGCGGCCAACCCGCGCCTGCACGTGTTCCTGTCGACCAGCCCGCTGCACCGCGAGCACAAGCTGCGGATGACCCGTGAGCAGGTATTGGAGTCGGTACGCAAGCATGTATCGCTGGCACGCTCGTACATCGACGATGTCGAATTCTCGGCCGAGGATGCCACCCGCACCGAGCTGGACTACCTGATCGAAGTCTCGCGCGTGGCCATTGCCGCCGGCGCCACCACCATCAACCTGCCCGACACCGTCGGCTTCACCACGCCGGAAGAGATCCGCGCGATGTTCCAGCAGGTCATCGCTGGCGTCGCCGACGTGCCGAACGCCGCCAATGTGATCTTCAGCGCGCACTGCCACAATGACCTGGGCCTGGCCGTGGCCAACTCGCTGGCTGCCATCGAAGGCGGCGCACGCCAGGTCGAGTGCACCATCAATGGCATCGGCGAACGTGCAGGCAACTGTTCGCTGGAAGAAATCGCGATGGTGCTGAAGGTGCGCCAGGCCTTCTACGAACAGGACAGTTCGATCAACACGCCGCGCATCGTTGGCACCTCGCAGCTGCTGCAGCGCCTGGTCGGCATGCCGGTGCAGCGCAACAAGGCCATCGTCGGCGCCAATGCGTTCGCCCACGAATCGGGTATCCACCAGCACGGCATGCTGCGCCACCGCGGCACCTACGAAATCATGCGTCCGGAAGACGTCGGCTGGGAGGATTCGCAGATGGTGCTGGGCCGCCACAGCGGCCGCGCCGCCGTCGAAGCGCGCCTGCGTGCGCTGGGCTTCTGGCTGGACGAAGACGAACTGAAGCTGGTGTTCGAGCAGTTCAAGGGCCTGTGCGAACAGCAGCGCGTGGTGACCGACGCCGACCTGCAGGCGCTGATGCAGGGTGGCTCCAACGCACAGGGCTACCGGCTGGCCTCGATGACCATCAGCGATGTCGGCAGCCGCGCCAACGCGCTGGTCGAACTGTCCGACCCGGACGGCAATCGCGTGGCTGAGACCGCGCAGGGCGATGGCCCGGTCGATGCGCTGTTCGGCGCACTGTCGGCCGCGACCGGCGTGCAGCTGATGCTGGACAGCTACCACGTGCACAGCGTCGGCATCGGCGCCGACGCGCGCGGTGAAGCCAATCTGAGCGTGCGCCACGAAGGCGTGGAGTACGACGGCACCGGTACCAGCAAGGACATCATCGAGGCCTCCGCACTGGCGTGGCTGGACGTGGCCAACCGCCTGCTGCGCCAGCGCCAGGCCGCCACCCACAGCGGCACCGACGTTCCCGCTTCCGCCACCGCCTGAGGAACCCACCATGAGCGCCTTCGACACCCCCACCCCGGCCAGCGCCGCTGGCCAGCAGTGGAACGCCCAGGACTATGCGATCGATGCCGGCTTCGTGCCGCTGCTGGGTGGCGCGGTATCGCGCCTGCTCGACCCGCGCGCCGGTGAACGCATCCTCGACCTGGGCTGTGGCGATGGCGTGCTCAGCACCGAGCTGGCCCTCAGCGGCGCCCGCATCCACGGCGTGGATGCCTCGCCGGAACTGGTCATCGCCGCCCGTGCCCGCGGTGTCGACGCCCAGGTGATGGATGGGCACGCGCTGTCCTTCGACGGCGAATTCGATGCCGTGTTCAGCAATGCCGCACTGCATTGGATGACCACGCCGGACCGCGTGCTGGAAGGCGTGCGCCGCGCGCTGCGCCCCGGCGGGCGCTTCGTCGCCGAGTTCGGCGGCCATGGCAATGTGGCCACGATCATCGCCGCAGTGCAGGCCGCGCGTGCAGCGCATGGCCACGGTGCCAGCACGTTCCAGTGGTACTTCCCCACGGCCGACGCCTACGCCGACCGCCTGCGCCAGCATGGCTTCCACGTGCAGCTGATCGAATGCACGCCGCGCCCGACCGCGCTGCCAACCGGCGTGGCCGGCTGGCTGCGGGTTTTCGCTGCGCCGCTGCTCGACGATCTGCCGGCCGAGGCCCGCTCGACCGTGCGCGAAGCCGCCAGCGCGCTGCTGGCCGACCTGCCGCGCAATGCCGCCGGCCAGCCGCTGGCCGACTACGTCCGGCTGCGCGTGCTCGCACGCCGCCGCTGACCGGCCTCTTTCATCTACATTCCCGATGTCCGCTCCTTCGTACTTCTGCCAGGCATACGCATGACCTCCGCACCCCGCACCCTGTACGACAAACTGTGGGACGCCCACGTGGTCGTCCCCGAATCCGACAGCGCGCCCGCCGTGCTGTACATCGACCTGCACCTGATCCACGAGGTGACCTCACCGCAGGCGTTCACCGAGCTGCGCGCGCGTGGCCTGTCGCCGCGCCGCCCGGATCGCACCAAGGCCACGATGGACCATTCCACGCCGACGTTGCCTGCCGCCGCCGACGGCTCGCTGCCCTACGCCAGCGCCGCTGCCGAAGCACAGGTCGCCACTCTGGCGCGCAACTGTGCCGAGTACGGCATCGAACTGTTCGACATGGCTTCTGACAACCGCGGCATCGTCCACGTGATCGCGCCGGAACAGGGTTTCACCCAGCCCGGCATGACCATCGTCTGCGGCGACAGCCACACCTCCACCCACGGCGCGTTCGGTTCGCTGGCGTTCGGCATCGGCACCAGCGAAGTCGGCCACGTGCTGGCCACCCAGTGCCTGCTGCAGCGCAAGGCCAAGACCCTGGCAATCACCGTTGACGGTGCGCTGGCGCCGGGGGTCGGCGCCAAGGACGTGGTGCTGCACATCATCGGCGTGATCGGCGTCAACGGCGGCACCGGCCATGTGATCGAGTTCCGTGGCAGCACCATCGAAGCGATGGACATGGAACAGCGCATGACCCTGTGCAACATGTCGATCGAGGCCGGTGCACGCGCCGGCATGGTGGCGCCGGACCAGGTCACCTTCGACTTCGTCGCCAACACGCCGCGCGGCCCCAAGGGCGCCGACTTCGAGGCCGCGGTGTCGCGCTGGCAGCAGCTGCGCAGTGATGAGGGTGCACGCTTCGACAGCGAAGTGCACATCGACGCGGCCGACATCCGCCCGACCCTGACCTGGGGCACCCATCCAGGTACCGCCATCGCGGTCGATGCGCCGATCCCGGCAGCCAACGATGCCGCCGCACAGAAGGGCCTGGACTACATGCACTTCCAGCCCGGCAGGGCGCTGGCCGGTACGCCGGTGGACGTGGTGTTCGTCGGTTCCTGCACCAACGGTCGCCTGAGCGACATGCGCGAAGTCGCGCAGGTGCTGCGTGGCCGTCGTGTCGCCGAGCGGGTACGCATGCTGGTGGTGCCGGGCTCGGAGATCGTCAAGCGCGAAGCTGAAGCCGAAGGCATCGACGAGATCGTACGCGCCGCCGGTGCCGAGTGGCGCGAGCCGGGCTGCTCGATGTGCATCGCCATGAACGGCGACCTGGTGGCGCCCGGCCAGCTGGCTGTGAGCACCAGCAACCGCAATTTCGAAGGCCGCCAGGGCCCCGGTTCGCGCACGCTGCTGGCCTCGCCGATGAGCGCGGCGTGGGCCGCGGTGAACGGGCACGTCGCCGATACCCGCGAACTGTTCGCACAGGAGGTGGCGTAATGGCCGGTTTCCGTACCTTGACCTCGGCCAGCGTAGTGCTGCGCCAGACCAACATCGACACCGACCAGATCATCCCGGCGCGGTTCCTGTCCACCACCGAACGCGCCGGCCTGGGCCGCAACGCGTTCAATGACTGGCGCTGGCAGGCCGACGGTTCGCCGGTGGCCGACTTCGCCTTCAACCAGCCGCACAACGCCGGCCGCAGCATCCTGCTGGCGGGGCGCAACTTCGGCTGCGGCTCGTCGCGTGAGCATGCCCCCTGGGCGCTGACCGACCTGGGCCTGCGCGCCATTGTCAGCAGCGAAATCGCCGACATCTTCCGCGGCAATTCACTGAAGAACGGCCTGCTGCCGATCGTGCTCGACGAAGCCGACGTGCAGGCGCTGATGCAGCGCCCCGACGACGAGCTGACCATCGACGTGGCCGCGCGCGAGCTGCGCACGCCTGACGGCCGCATCTATTCCTTCCCGCTGGATGGCTTCTCGCAGACCTGCCTGCTGGAAGGCGTCGACCAGTTGGGGTATCTGTTGGGCCGTGTCCCTGAAATCGAACGCTACGAGAGTGAGCATGCACGCTGAAATTGTTGTCCTGCCCGGCGATGGCATCGGCCCGGAAGTGGCCGCTGCGGCCGTTGCCGTCCTGAAGGCGGTTGCCACGCGCTTCAACCACACCTTCACCTTCAGCGAGCACGACATTGGTGGCATCGCCATCGACCGCCACGGCGAACCGCTGCCGGCGTCGACGCTGGCTGCGTGCCAGGCCGCCCATGCGGTGCTGCTGGGTGCGGTCGGCGGCCCGAAGTGGTCCGACCCCAATGCCAAGGTGCGCCCGGAACAGGGCCTGCTGGCGATCCGCAAGGCGCTGGGCCTGTACGCCAACCTGCGCCCGGTGCGTACCCACGACGCCGCGCTGCACGCCTCGCCGATCAAGGCCGAACTGCTGCAGGGCGTTGACTTCGTGGTGGTGCGCGAACTGACCGGCGGCATCTACTTCGGCGACAAGACCCGCGACGCCGACAGCGCCAGCGACCTGTGCCGCTACACCGTGGCCGAGATCGAGCGCGTGCTGCGCAGCGCCTTCCGCCTGGCCCAGCAGCGCCGCGGCAAGGTCACCTCGGTGGACAAGGCCAACGTGCTGGAAACCTCGCGCCTGTGGCGTGACGTGGCCGCGCGCATCGGCCGCGAGGAGTTCCCGGACGTGGCGCTGGAGCACCAGCTGGTCGATTCGATGGCCATGCACCTGCTGGCCAAGCCGCGCGAGTACGACGTGATCGTCACCGAGAACATGTTCGGCGACATCCTCACCGACGAAGCTTCGATGCTGGCCGGTTCGCTGGGCCTGCTGCCGTCGGCCTCGCTGGGCGAGCCGGGTGCGGTCGGCATCTACGAACCGATCCATGGTTCGGCGCCGGATATCGCCGGCAAGGGCATCGCCAACCCGTACGCGACGATCTTCAGCGCCGCGATGCTGCTGCGCCATTCGCTGGGGCTCGACGCCGAGGCTGCGGCGGTGGAAGCGGCCGTGCATGCCGTGCTGGACGAGGGTGTGTTCACCGCCGATCTGGCGGCCAAGGGTCAGGCAGTGAGCACCGCCGCCGCGACCGATGCGGTGCTGGCGAAGCTGGGCTGACCCATCCGGTAATACCTGTAGCGTCAAACCGTGCTCGACTCATGCAACAGCAGTCGGGCATGGCTCGACGCTACAGATATGCCGCGGCCAGGCCCTGCATGGCTGCGTTATTTGGTGGTGTAACCGCCATTGACCAGGATGGTCTGACCGGTCATCCACCAGCCATCGGTGACCAGGAAGCGGATCCACGGCACGATGTCGGCGATGTCGGTCAGCCCGGTACGGGTGAACGCCGACAGCGCGGCGGCGGTCTTGTGATACGCCTGCGCGTCGGCACTCTCGGCCGGATAGAAGAACGGCGTGTCCATCGGACCGGGGCCGATCGCGGTCACCGAGATGCCGCGCTCACCGAACTCCTTCGACGCCGCGCGAGTGAAATGCTCGACCGGCGCCTTGGTGCCGGCATAGCTGGAATAGAACGGCGTGAACGCACCCAGCAGCGAGGTGACCAGAGTGCAGATGCGGCCGCCGTCGTTGACATGACGGCCGGCCTCCTTCAGGAAGAAGAATGCGGCCTTGGCGTTGACCGCGCTCATCTCGTCATACTCCGCTTCGCTGATGTCCAGCAGCGGCTTCTTCAGCACCTTGCCGACCGTATTGATGGCGATGTCGGGACGTCCGACCGCTGCCACGGCCTCGGCGAACAGGCGCTCCATCGCTGCCGCCGTCGTCAGGTCGCCCTGCAGCGCCACCGCTTTGCTGCCGGCAGCCTGCACGGCGGCAACGGTCGCTTCGGCGTCGGCCTGGCTGGCGGCGCTGTTGTAGTGGATGACGATGGCTTTGGCGCCCTGGCGGGCGAAGTCGCGGGCGATCAGTCCGCCCAGGTTCTTGGCGCCACCGGCGATCAGCACGGTCTTGCCCTTCAGGGAATGGTCGGTCATGGCGTGTGTCTCGGGAGGAGGGTGGCCCGGGGTGGCAACCCTGCCCTGACGACGATATCGTGCAGAAAATGCGGATAAAGCCCGCCGCATTGACTTAACTTTCCAGAGCCCGCGACCAATGGACCGGATCGACCGCTTCCGCATCTTCACCCGGGTTGTGGAGTGCGCCAGCTTCACCCGCGCCGCCGACCAGCTCGGCCTGCCCCGCTCCACCGTTTCGGCGGCGATTGCGGAGCTGGAGCAGCGGCTCGGCACCCGCCTGCTGCAGCGCTCGACCCGCCGGGTGTCCACCACCCACGACGGCGACGTGTTCCATGCGCGCTGCCTGCGCCTGATCGCCGAGGTTGAGGACGCCGAATCGCTGTTCCGCCAGGACGACGCGCAGCCGATGGGCTTGCTGAAGATCGACGTGCCCAGCCGCATCGGCCGCCGCATCATCGCCCCGGCCCTGCCCGACTTCTTCGCGCGCCATCCGCAGGTGGAAGTGGACCTGGGCATGACCGATCGCGCGGTGAACCTGATCGAAGACGGCTGCGATGCCGTGCTGCGGGTCGGCCAGCTGGGCGATTCCAGCCTGGTGGCGCGCACGCTGGGCCAGCTCGACTTCGTCAACGTGGCCGCGCCCGCCTACCTGCGCCAGCACGGTGTTCCGCAGCATCCTGCCGACCTGCAGCAGCACCGCGCGGTGAACTATGCGTCGCCGACCACGGCACGGGTGGAACCGTGGGAATGGCAGGATGGCGTCCAGCTGCGCACGCTGCCGATGCCCGGCTGGGTGCGGGTGAACAGCGCCGAGGCATCGATTGCATGTTGCGTGGCCGGGCTGGGGCTGCTGCAGATTCCGCGCTATGACGTGCAGGCCGAGCTGCAATCCGGCGCCCTGGTGGAGGTCATGCCGCAGTACGTGGCGCAACCGCTGCCGGTGACCCTGCTGCAACCGCACCGGCAACACCGCGCACTACGCGTGCAGGTGTTCGTCGAGTGGCTGCTGCCGGTGCTACGGACCGGCCTGCAGCTGCAGTAGATCCACGCCATGCGTGGATGCATGCGTCAGTGCCAACCAAGGTCTGCACCCACCAGGGCAAAGACCCGCTGCGGTAGATCCACGCCATGCGTGGATGACGGAGTCTGGAAATCAGCAGCCACCCATGGGGTGGCTCTACTGGGAGATGTGCCAACCAGGGTTGGCACCTACCAAGGGCCGCGGCCGCAGAACCCGGGGCATTACGCCCCGGATTCGTCCGGCTTCACCCGGAACCACGCCGCATACAGCGCCGGCAGGAACACCAGCGTCAGCACCGTGCCGACGATCAGGCCGCCCATGATCGAGATCGCCATCGAGCCGTAGAACGCACTGCGCGACAGCGGAATCATCGCCAGCACCGCCGCCAGCGCGGTCAGCACGATCGGGCGGAAGCGGCGCACCGTGGCATCGATGATCGAATGCCAGCGGTCGTGCCCGGCATCGATGTCCTGCTGGATCTGGTCGATCAGGATCACCGAGTTGCGCATGATCATGCCGGCCAGGGCGATCGTGCCCAGCAGCGCCACGAAGCCGAACGGCGCGCGGAACAGCAGCAGGAACAGGGTCGCACCGATGATGCCCAGCGGTGCGGTCACCAGCACCATCGCTGCTCGCGAGAAGCTGCGCAGCTGCAGCATCAGCAGCGTGGCCACCACCACCAGGAACAGCGGCATGCCGGCCTTGATCGAGTTCTGGCCACGCGCCGAATCCTCCACGGTACCGCCGGTTTCCAGCAGGTAGCCGCTGGGCAGCTCGGCGCGGATGCCGTCCAGCGTGGGCACGATCTGGTGCACCACGTCCAGCGCCTGCATGCCATCGCTGATGTCGGCGCGCACGGTCACGGTCGGCAACCGGTTGCGGTGCCAGATGATGCCGTCCTCGAAACCGTACTCCATCGTCGCCACCTGCGAGAGCGTGATGCTGCCGCCATTGGCGGTCGGCATCGACAGGCTGGACAGCAGTTCCAGCTGGTTGCGCTCATCGGCCGGCCCGCGCAGCAGCATCTCGATCTGGCGGTTGCCTTCGCGATACACGCTCACCGACTGGCCTGCCAGCGAACTGGCCAGGAACTGGCTGACCTGAGCACTGCTCACGCCCAGCGCGCGGGCCCGCTCCTGGTCGATCACCAGCCGCACCACCTTGCTCGGCTCGCTCCAGTCCAGGTTCACGTTCATCACGTGCGGGTTCTCACGCACCTTGGCCTCGACCTGGCGCGCGATCGCCTGCACCTTCTCGATGTGCTCGCCGGAGATGCGCATCTGCACCGGGTAGCCGACCGGCGGGCCGTTCTCCAGCCGGGTCACGCGCATCTGCACATCCGGGAACTTCGGGATCACTTCGTGCAGCAGCCAGTCACGGGTGCTTTCACGCGATTTGATGTCCTTGGCCAGCACCACGAACTGGGCGAAGTTGGTCGCCGGCAGCTGCTGGTCCAGCGGCAGGTAGAAGCGCGGCGAACCGGTGCCCACGTAGGACACGTAGTTGGCGATGCCCTCGCGGCCGGACAGCAGCTTCTCCAGCTTCTCGGCCTGGGCCTGGGTCGAACGCAGCGATGCGCCCTCGGCCAGCTCGATGTCCACCATCAGCTCCGGCCGGGTCGAATCCGGGAAGAACTGCTGCGGCACGAAGCGGAACATCATCAGCGAGAACACGAACAGGGCGATGGTTGCGGCGATCACCCACCAGCGGCGGCGCAGGCAGGCGTCGAGGAAGCGACGGAAGCTGCGGTAGAACGGGCGCTGGTAGGGATCGTGGTCATGCCCGTGCTGGGGCGGTGCGATCAGGTTGGCCAGCGCCGGATAGCGATCGGCCCACTGCTGGCGCCTGGCCCGCCAGCGCGCGGACAGGCTGCCGGGCTTCGGCGGCTGCGGGTTGAACAGGTCCGGCAGCATCTTGTCGCCCAGGTACGGGATGAACAGCACCGCAGCGATCCACGACACCACCAGCGCGATGGTCACCACCTGGAACAGCGAACGGGTGTATTCACCGGTACTCGATGCCGCCGTGGCGATCGGCAGGAAGCCGGCCGCGGTGATCAGGGTGCCGGTCAACATCGGGAACGCCGTGGATTCCCAGGCGAAACTGGCCGCACGCAGGCGATCGAAGCCCTGCTCCATCTTGGTGGCCATCATCTCCACCGCGATGATCGCATCGTCCACCAGCAGGCCCAGCGCCAGCACCAGCGCGCCCAGCGAGATCTTGTGCAGGCCGATGTCGAAGTAGTGCATGACGAAGAAGGTCATCGCCAGCACCAGCGGAATGGTGACGCCCACCACCAGGCCGGTACGCAGGCCCAGCGAGAAGAAGCTGACCAGCAGCACGATCACCACCGCCTCGGTCAGCACCTGCACGAACTCGCCGACCGACTCTTCCACCGATTGCGGCTGGTCGGAGACCTTGCGCAGCTGCATGCCGGCCGGCAGGGTCTTCTGCAGCCGTTGGAACTCGGCATCAAGGTTGGCACCGAGCTTGAGGATGTCACCGCCATCCTTCATCGCCACCGCAAGGCCGATCGCCTCTTCGCCCATGAAGCGCATCTTCGGCGACGCCGGATCGGCGAAGCCGCGCTTGACCTCGGCGATGTCACCCAGGTGCACGGTGCGGTCGCCAGCACGGATCGGGAACTGCCGGATCGCGTCGATGTCGTTGAACTGGCCGGTCACGCGCAGCTGCACGCGGTCGGTGGCGGTCTCGAAGAAGCTGGTGCCGGTGACCGCGTTCTGGTCGGCCAGTGCCTGCTGCACCTGCTGCATCGACACGCCCAGTGTCGCCAGTCGGGTGTTGGACAGCTCGATCCAGACCTTCTCGTCCTGCAGGCCGACCAGGTCGATCTTGCCGACGTCGGGCACGCGCTGCAGTTCCAGCTGGATGCGGTCGGCGTAGTCGCGCATCACCGCGTAGTCGAAGCCCTTGCCGGTCAAGGCGTAGATGTTGCCGTAGGTGTCGCCGAACTCATCGTTGAAGAACGGGCCGACGATCTCGCGCGGTAGCGTCGGACGAATGTCACCCACGCGCTTGCGCACCTGGTACCACAGGTCCGGGATCTGCCTGGAACGCAGGCTGTCGCGCGCCATGAAGATGACCTGCGATTCGCCCGGGCGCGAATACGAGCGGATGAACTCGTACTCGCCGGTGTTCATCAGCGCCTTCTCGATCGGCTCGGTCACCTGGCGCGAGACCTGTTCGGCGGTGGCGCCCGGCCACAGCGTGCGCACCACCATCGCCTTGAACGTGAATGGCGGGTCCTCGGACTGGCCCAGATGCTTGTACGACCACGCGCCGATCAGCGCGAAGGCCAGCATCGCGAACAGCACCAGCGGGCGGTTGGACAACGCCCACTCGGAAAGATTGAAGCGGCGCACCGGCTTACTCCCTGGCCTTGGCGGCAGCGGCCGGCGTGGCCGGCTTCAGCACCGGCCGGTTCTGCCGGTCCACGGCGATCACCGGCTGGCCGGCACGCAGCAGGTGGCCGCCTGCGGCGACCACCCAGTCACCGGCCCCCACGCCGGACAGCACCGGCACCGTCTCGCTGCCGTAGGCACCGGTGGTGACCGCGGCGGCCTTCAACGTGCTGTTGGCCGGATCGACCACCCACACGCTGGCAGCACCATTGGCACCGCGCTGCAGCGCGCCCAGCGGCAGCTGCAGGGTGCCGTGGCGGCCGGCGCTGCTGTACACGCGCGCGCTCTGGCCCAGTTCGACATCGGCCAGCGCATCGGCCGCCAGGCTGACCCGGGTCGCATAGGTGCGGGCCTGCGGATCGGCGGCGGCCGCGATCTCGCGGATCGTGCCCGGCAGGCGCTGGCCCGGGCGGTTCCACAATTCCACCTCGACCGGCTGGCCGACCGCGTAGTCACGGAGAGTGGCCTCGGGCAGGTCGATCAGCACTTCGCGTGCACCATCGGCGGCCAGGTTGAAGATGGTCTGGCCCGCCGACACCACTTGCCCGGCTTCGGCCTCGCGGCTGGCGATCACGCCGTCGGCCGGGGCGCGCAGCTGCGCGTAGCCGGCCTGGTTGCGCAGCACATCGAGGTTGGCGCGGGCGGCGTTGGCCTGGCCCTGCGCGGCCTTGAACGCAGCCGACTGCTGGTCCAGCTGCGAGCGGCTGACCAGTTGCTGGTCGGCCAGCACCTGGTAGCGCTTGAGGTCATCACGGGCACGCACCAGATCGGCTTCGGCCGCAGCCAGCTGTGCCTGCGAGGCACGGGCCTGCAGCGCGAAGTCGGCCACGTCCAGCTCGGCCAGCACATCGCCCTTCTTTACCCGTTGCCCGGCATCGACGTGGCGCTTGACCAGGTTGCCGCCGACGCGGAACGACAAGGGGCTCTCCTGCCGCGCACGTACCGTTCCAGGGAACGCCGCCGGCGCCTGCCCGGCCTGCTCCCCGGGATGGACCACCAGCACCGGCACGGCCGCCTGTGGCGCCTGTTCCTGCCCAGAACAGGCTGCCAGCGCAGCCACCCACACCATACCGCCCATCCAGCGCACGATCTTCATCGGTCAACGTCCTGAAAACGCAGGGTTGCAACTAAGGGGGAGCCGCGACTGCCGGCCCAATTTAATAAACCGGCCGGTATAGTATAAATATCGAACCGCTTGGTCTAGTATTAGCGCGATGAGTTCTCCCACTTCCCGAAAGCCGTCGGCCAAGCCTGCTGCCAAGGCCGCCGGACCCGGGCGTCCCAAGGACCTCGGCAAGCGCGCAGCGATCCTGGATGCCGCCAAGGCCCTGTTCATCGAACAGGGCTATACCGGCGTGAGCATGGACACCATCGCCGCCCAGGCCGGTGTCTCGAAGCTGACCGTGTACAGCCATTTCGGCGACAAGGAGACCCTGTTCTCCGAGGCCGTGCAGTCCAAGTGCATTGAAATGCTGCCCGACGCGCTGTTCGTGGCCGATGCGGATGGCCCGCTGCGCGACCAGCTGATCGGCATCGGCCTGGCGTTCTTCCAGCTGATCACCTCCGACGCGGCGATCTCGATCCAGCGCATGATGATGTCGCCGGAGACCGACGAGCGCCTGCGCGAGCTGTTCTGGAAAGCCGGCCCGGAGCGTACCTGCGAGGCCCTGGCGGACTTCCTTCGCGCGCGCGCCGAGCGTGGCGAACTGGAGATCGCCGACTATGCACTGGCGGGCGAACAGTTCCTGACCCTGGTCAAGGGCGAAGTGCACATGCATATGATGTGCGGCATGCCACTGTCACCGGTGGAGTGCGACCCTCTGGTCCACGTCACCGCCAGCGTCGACTTCTTCCTGCGCGCGTATGCGCCGCGAGGGGCCGGAACCGGCTGAAACGGCAAACCTGAATGAACCGGAGGTCGCGATGACTTCCGGCACTGCGACCCCGGCCCCCCGGCAGCTGATGCTCTGGGCGCGCCGCCGGCCTCCGGCACCGGTAAAATGGCCGGCCCACTGCGCTGGATTTGAACCTCATGACGATTGATTACGCCCACGCCCGCGAACTGATGGTGGAACAGCAGATCCGTCCCTGGGACGTGCTGGACATCAAGGTGCTCGACGTCCTGGCCCGCCTGCCGCGCGAGGCCTTTGTCGCCGACGCGCACCGGGCACTGGCCTATGCCGATGTCGAACTGCCGATCGGCAACGGCCAGAAGATGATGAAGCCGGTCATCGAGGGCCGTACCCTGCAGGCGCTGGACCTGCAGCCGGGTGACGAAGTGCTGGAAATCGGCACCGGCAGCGGCTTCCTGTCGGCCTGCATCGGCGCGCTGGCGCGCGACGTGCTGAGCCTGGAAATCGACCCGGAGCTGGCCGCCGCCGCGCGCGCGCGCCTGGACGCCTCCGGCTTGGGCACCAATGTCCGTGTGGAAGTGGCCGACGCCCTGTCCTGGCAGACCGAACGCCGCTTTGACGTGATCTGTGTCACTGGTGCGGTCGACGTGGTGCCGTCACAGTTCGCTTCGTGGCTGCGTCCGGGCGGTCGGCTGTTCGTGATCCACGGCCGTTCGCCGGCGATGGAGGCCCTGCTGGTCAAGGCCGACGGCAGCAGCGAGTCCCTGTTCGAGACCGATATCGATTACCTGCGTGGTGCCGCCCCGGCCCCCCAGTTCCACCTCTGAGTCCAAGGAAGCCGCAATGATCCGCCGATCCCTCGCTGTTGCGCTGGCCACTGCCCTGCTGCCGTTGTCCGCCCATGCCGCCGACCTGCTGCAGGTCTACGAAATGGCCCGCAATGGCGATCCGCAGCTGTCGGCCGCCGAATCGACCCGGCTGTACGACAAGGAAGGCGCCGTGCAGGCGCGTGCCGCCCTGCTGCCGCAGATCAACGGCCAGGCCACGCTGAACCGCACGCGCAGCGAGCCGAACGCGGACGCCAATTCCGGCTCGTTCACCAACAAGCGCCGCACCTACACGATCGACGGCAGCCAGACGCTGTTCAACTGGACCCAGATCAACAACCTGCGCTCGCAGCGTGAGCTGAGCAAGGCGGCGGATTTCACCCTCGATTCGGCCAACGACAGCCTGATCGTGCGCACCTCGGCGGCCTACTTCAACGTGCTGGTGGCGATCGAATCGCTGAACGCCGCACAGACCAACGAAGCGGCCGCGAAGAAGCAGTTCGACTTCGCCGACAAGCGCCTGGAAGTGGGCCTGGCGCCGATCACCGACGTGCACGAAGCACGCGCCCAGTACGACCAGGCGCGTGCCAACACCATCGTTGCGCAGAACACCCTCGCCGATAACTACCAGGCCCTGACCGAACTGACCGGCCAGCCGGTGACCAACCTGCGTGGGCTGCCGGCCGACTTCCGCCCGGAAGTGCCGGCCAACCGCGGCAACATCGATGAGCTGGTGCAGCAGGCCACCACCCAGAATCCGGCGCTGAAGGCGCAGGAACTGAAGGTCAGTGCCGCCGAAGCCGGCGTGCAGGCCGCCCGAGGCGGCCACTACCCGACCCTGTCGCTGGGCGGCAGCTGGGGCAAGAGTGCAACGTGGGGTGACAGCACCGGCGCCGGCTCGCTGTCGCCAGATGCCCGCACCAACAGCATCGGCCTGACCCTGAGCGTGCCGATCTTCGCCGGTGGCGCCACCCAGTCCGGCGTGCGCCAGGCACTGGCCCAGCGTGACATCGCCCAGGACGGCTACGAGCAGCAGAAGCGCGCCCTGGACCGCAACACCCGCAATGCGTACCAGACCCTGGTGCAGGGCATCAGCGAAGTGGAAGCCCGCCGCCTGGCGGTGGTTTCGGCACAGAGCGCCTATGACGCCTCGCAGGTTGGCCTGGAAGTCGGTACCCGTACCGTGCTGGACGTGATCCAGAACCAGCGCATCCTGTTCTCGGCGCAGCTGGACTATGCGCAGGCCCGCTACACCTTCCTGCAGAACCGCCTGCTGCTGAGCCAGTCGCTGGGTGCGCTGGACGTGGCCGAACTGCAGGACGTCAACCGGCTGCTGACCCAGGACGCAGGCAACCCGGCCACGACCACGCACTGAGGTTTCGCCTGGCCGGCAACGAAGAAGCCACCCGCGAGGGTGGCTTTTTTGTGGGCATGCTTCCGTGCGCGCCCAGCCGCGGCAGGGTCCCGGCGGCGGTCAGAGCGGCCACGCCCGCAGGCGTTCCAGCGCTGCAAGCAGGCACAGCGCGACCGCCAGCGGCGCCAGCAACGGCATCAGCAGCCCGCGCGCGGCGGCATCCTGCCGCGCTCCGGTCCGTGGCCGCAGTACCGCCAGGCACAGGGCCGCCATCACCAGCAGGGTTGCGCTGCCCGGCAGCGCCGGCAGGCTGCCCGGGGGCAGCCAAAGCGCCAGCATCACCACCAGCAAGCCGATCGCCACCGTGACCGGGCCCGCGCCCGGACGTCCTGCCGCGGCCGGCAGGCGTGGCCACAACGACGTCGCCAGCCGCACGGCCAGCATCAGCAGCACCAGCAGCAGCGCCGCCAGTCCCGCCGCACCGCCCAGGGGCAGCAACGGCTGCATCCATTGCAGCTGCGGATGCACCTGCAACGCCACCGACAGTGGCCGGGAGCTGGCCAATGCGGAAAATTCGACCAGCCCGGCCTGCAGTGCCGCGAGCACGATCAACAGCAGCATCGCCAGCAACGAGACCAGCGCCAGCAACGCCGGCTGCCAGGCCGCACCCTGCCGGCGCAGCGCAGGAAAGCCCAGGGCCAGGCCGACGCTGGCAAATATCCCCAGCAGCGGCACCGCAGCCGCCAGCACCCCGCCCAGCCCGAACCGATACGGGGCGGTTGCCGGTGGCAGCCAGGGAATCCAGTGCGCGTAGTGCACGTGGCGTGCCGCCAGGGCCAGCAGCAGCAACCCCACGCCGATCTTCACCGTCAGCAGGGCGCACACCACCAGGGCCACGCGCCGGGGCGGCAGCAGCGCCAGTGCAGCCAGCAGCAGGCCCACGCCTGCCGCCGCCAGCGTCGGCAGCGGGTCGCTGGCCTGCTGCCCTGCCGCAGCCAGCGCCGCATGCGCGTGGTGGACCATCGATTGGGTCACCCCCGCCGTGGTTGCCACCAGTTCCAGCAGCAAGGCCAGGCCGAGCACGCCCGCCACGCGGGAGCCCCAGCTGGCGGCCAGCAAGCCGTGCAGGCCCTCGGCCGCCGGCCACCGCGCTACCAGCTCCTGCAGGCAGCACAGCACCAGGCCGGCCCCCAATGCAGCCAGCACCAGGCTCAGCACGATGGCCGGGCCCGCCTGTGCGGCCGTGTGCTGGCCCACCAGCGCGATCACGCTGCCCCCCACCAGCAGCGTCAGCGCCACCACCGCCAGATGGTCCATTCCCAGCCGGGCCCCACCGGTGCCATCCCTGCCGCTGTCGCCGTCCATCGCAAGTTCCCTTGATATCCGCCCAAGCGCGGTCGACAGCAGGCTGGCAGCCTGCGTCGCCCTGCGGAATCGGAATCGGTGCCGTGCGCGCTGCGTTGTGATCGCAGGCACGCTGTCATCAGCGGGGTCGGTCCGGCAGCGACAGAAAAATCGTCGCTAAGCAGAATTGATGAAGTTGATCACGACAATGGCTTGCAGCGGCGCCGACGCCGCTGCGCCGGGATCACCCGCGCGGCGGCGGCAGGTGCGGCGCGACCAGGGCCAGCGTGCGCTGCAGCGCGCCCCGGCCATTGCTGACCAGCGTGCAGCCCGCGCGGGCCATGTCTTCGCGCGCCTGCGCATCGTCGAGCAGGTGCTGCAGCAGATCGCCCACCGCCTGCGCGTCCTCGCCGATCAGCAGCGCGCCGGCCTCGCGCATGCGCCGGGAGATTTCCGCGAAGTTGTGCAGGTGTGGGCCCGTCACCGCCGCCGTTCCCATCGCCGCGGGCTCCAGCAGGTTGTGGCCACCGATGGCCTGCAGGCTGCCGCCGACGAAGGCGACCTGCGCGCAGGCATAGAACGGCATCAGCTCGCCGAGCGTATCGATGACGAACACGTCGGTGGCCGCGTGCGGCCACTGGTCCACGCGGCGGGTCGCCACGCGCCAGCCCTGTTCGCGCGCCAACGCTTCCACCTTGGGGAACCGCTCGGGATGGCGCGGCGCCCACAGCAGCAGCAGGTCCGGATGCTGCGCGCGCAGGCGGCGGTGCAGGTCGATCACCGCCTGCTCCTCGCCATCGTGGGTACTGGCGGCGATCCACACCGGGCGTGCGGCCGGTACCCGCGCATGGAACTGTTCGACGAAGCCCTGCACGTCCGGCGTGGCGATGTCGAACTTCAGGTTGCCCAGGGCCTGCACCTGGCGGGGCTCGGCCCCCAGCTGCACGAAGCGCTCGGCATCGTCCTGCGACTGCGCCGCCACGCAGGTGACGGTGCGCAGCGCACGGCGGATCAATGCCGCCAGCAGCCGGTAGCCACGCAGCGAGCGGGCGGACAGGCGGGCATTGAGGATGTAGACCGGAATGCCGCGGTCGCGGCAGCCGAACAGCATGTTCGGCCACAGTTCGGTTTCCAGGATCAGCGCCAGGCTGGGCTGGAAATGGCCGAGGAAGCGGTTGACGCTGCCCGGCACGTCGTATGGCAGGTAGACGTGGTCCAGCGCGTCGCCCCACAGCGCGCGCACGCGCTCGGAGCCGGTCGGGGTGATGGTGGTGATGACCCAGCGGATGTCCGGGCGCTGCTGGCGCAGTGCGTTGACCAGCGGCGCGGCGGCATTGACCTCGCCCACCGAGACCGCGTGCAGCCACACCCGCGGCTGGCCGGTCGGCTGCGGATAGGAGGCATAGCGTTCGTCCCAGCGCCGGAAGTACTCACGGACCCGGAAGCCGCGCCAGACCAGGTGGTACACGGTGATCGGCAGCAGGATGTAGAGCACGACCGAGTACAGGCCGCGCAGGATCCACTCGACAGGGTCTTTGCGCATGCGGCAAGGATACGGGAGCCCCCCGGGAAAGACACGCGGCGGCCTTGGTAGAATGCCGCAATGTCCGATGCCACCACCGCCGTCCGCCCGTCGCTGCGCGATCCGCGCAACTGGCCGATGTTCGCCGCCATGTTCGGCGCCTTCGCCATCGCCCGCCTGCCGTGGCTGCTGCAGCGCGCGCTGGGTCGGGGCGTCGGCTGGATCACCTGGCGCCTGCTCGGCAGCCGCCGCCGCGCCGCCGAGGTCAACCTGCAGCTGTGCTTCCCCGAGAAGGACGAAGCGTGGCGCCAGCGCCTGGTGCGCGACAGTTTCGACGCGCTGGGCGTGGGCGTGTTCGAGTGCATCCGTGCCTGGTGGGGCAGCATCGACCGCATCCGCCCGCAGGTGCGGATCGAAGGCCTGGAACACCTGCGGCAGATGCAGGCCGAGGGCCGCGGGGTGCTGCTGGTGTCCGGCCACTTCATGACCCTGGAGATGTGCGGACGCCTGCTGTGCGACTACGTCGATCTTTCCGGCATGTACCGCAAGCACAAGAACCCGGTGTACGAGTGGGCGGTGAAGTTCGGCCGCCTGCGCTATGCCAAGGCGATGTTCGCCAACGAGGACATCCGCGCGACCGTGCGCCACCTGAAGAAAGGCGGCTTCCTGTGGTACGCGCCAGACCAGGACATGCGGGGCAAGGACACCGTGTTCGTGCCGTTCTTCGGCCACACCGCTTCAACCATCACCGCCACCCATCAGCTGGCACGCATGACCGGTTGTGCGGTGATTCCGTACTTCCACCGCCGCGAAGGCGGAAAGTACTTCCTGAAGATCGGCGCACCGCTGGAGAACTTCCCCAGCGAGGATGTGGAGGCCGATACCACCCGGGTCAACCAGGCCATCGAAGCGATGGTGCGCGAGGCTCCCGACCAGTACCTGTGGATCCACCGCCGCTTCAAGCGCCAGCCCGGCGGCCGGAGTGATTTCTACAAATAACGGTGGGGCGGGATGGTTTCATGTGCAGCTTGATCCACGCCATGCGTGGATGCTCTACATCCGGGTGCCGGCACCTACAACGGCCAACGGCACCATGCGTGTGGGTACTCACCCAGCGTGCTGGCCAGGCCCGCACGGACCGGATTGCCAGGATGTACATCGCCTTCTCATGAAGGGATTCATCGCTGCGTACGGCGTGATCGTGGTAACCGTGCTGCCACAGCGGCCCTTGTCGCTCCAATCGCCGGTTCAACAGACGGCTGCTGCGTGATTTGAGCAGGGCCATGCACTCGGCCAGGGTTCCTCCGTGCAGCTCCATCAGCCAGTGCAGATGGTCGGGCATGACCACCCAGGCCAGGCTGTGGCTGAAGCCCTTGCGCTCTACGAAGCGCAGTGTGTCGATCAGGATCGCCACGTTTGCCGCATCGGCGAACAACGGTTCGCGGCCTAGGGTTGCTGTGGTCAATGAGTACACGTTGCCGGATCGGGAATACCGACCGTAGCGAAGTCTGGGGCTGGCCATGCCTCCAGCGTGCGATACGCAGGGAAACGCCGGTAGTGGTGGTTGACCGGCAGTTGCGTCGGGAAAGCGCCATCCACGCAGGGCGCGGATCTACCAAAGCGCGCTCCGTTCGGTACGGGCAGTCGCGCCACGCCATGCGTGGATAGACGATCACACCACCGTCGGCGTGTCGTCCGCGTCGCGCGCCAGCAGGCTGCCGGCAAACAACGCAGCCAGCAGCACGGTCAGCCCCCCCCAGAACGCGGAGTAGAACGCCAGGTGCGTGTTGAGCGGGAACACCGTCACCGCCAGCGCCAGCATCGCCGGCCGGGCGCGGTCGCGCGCGGCTGCCGGAGCGTACCGCCAGGCCCGCCAGGCCTGCGCCACCGCCGCCAGCCACAGCAGCAGGCCCAGCACGCCGGTCTCGGCAAGGATTTCCAGCACGATCTGGTGGGCGTGCAATGCCGGTTGATGGCCCCACACTGCCGGGCCATCCTCGGCGACGCACGCCGGATATGCATCGCGGAAGCCACGCGCACCGACGCCGTTGACCGGATGTTCCTCGATCATGCACACGGCCGCCTTCCAGATGCGGGCACGCCCCGAGAGTGCCTGGTCGACCCCCTGCCCATCTTCGTTCCAGGCCTGGGCCGTACGCGCAACCCGTTCGCGCAGCTGCGGCGCGCCCGCGGTCAGCGCGGCAGCGCCCAGCGCCGCCAGCAGGGCCAGCAGCAGCAGCCGCTTCCCGCCGAACTGGCGCACGCCGCTGTAGGCCAGCACCAGCACAAAGGTGATCCACGAGGCACGCGAACCGGCCAGCAGCAGCACGCACCCCAGTGCGGCGGCAGCCAGCAGCCAACCCGCATTGCCAAACCGCCGTGCCATCGGCAGCAGCAGGAACGGTGACAGGCTGGCCAGCACCTGGCCGAACTTCAGGTTGCACGGCCCGAGCGCGCCACTGAGGCGGTCGGCCAGCGCGGCTTCGTCGGCCGGGCACAGCGCGTGGCCACTCACGGCCAGCTTCAGGTGTTCCAGCGACCAGAACCAGGGGCTGGTGCCGGCCAGCGCCTGCACCAGCGCGTCCAGCGTCCACGCGCCGGTGATCAGCGCCAGCCCGCCAAAGGTCAGCCGCCGCCGCTCCGGTGTGGCCACTGCGATCGCCACCAGCCACATGAAGGGCAGGTAGCGCAGGCCAGCGGCGGCCTTGGTCCACGAAGCGGAAGGATCGATGGCGTCGAAGGCCGAGAACGCCTGCGGCAGCCAGTAGCCGAGGAACAGGATCGAGGTCAGCGCCCAGGCTGCCGTGCTCAACAGGTGCGGGCGGCGCTGCAGCCGGCGCATCACCATGCGCGCGGCAGCGTACAGCGCGCCCAGTCCGAGCACGGTTTCGGCGATGCCCGGCAACGGCCACATCGCCACGTACGCGAGCACCCACCAGGGTGCCCAGCGCCCGGCGCGGTCGTCGCGCACCAGGACGGAAGGGTCAGCCGGCGAGGTCGGCATAGAGGCGGAGCGTATCGCGCTGCATGGCCTGCAGGGTAAACGGGATACGGGTCGGCAAGGACGGCGGCTGCGCCAGCAGGGCCAGCGCACGTTCACCCAGTGCGCGCGCGTCGCCGAGCGGTACCGCACCGCTGGGCTGCAGCTGCTGCAGCAGTTCGCCGACGCCGCCGTGGCTCCAGCCCAGCACCGGGCGGCCGACCGACAGCGCCTCGACCACGGTGCGGCCAAACGCTTCCGGTTTGTCCGACAGCTGCAGCACCAGATCGCTGGCGGCGTAGGCCTGTGCGATACGTGCGGTTGGCGTGCTGATGTGCAGCGCCTCGGTTACGCCCAGGGCCGCAGCCTGGCGGCGCAGGTCGGCCACGTAGGCCTCGCGCCCGGGTTCGTCGGTGCCCAGCATCCACAGCTGGGCAGGCACGCCGGCGGCACGCACATCGGCCAGCAGCTGCAACGCGTGGGCGTGGCCCTTCAGCCGGGTGCCGCGCCCCGGCAGCAGCAGCAGCGGGCCGTGCACCTGCGCCAGCCAGGGGTAATCGGCCGCCAGGGTCAGCCGCGGGCGGCGGTCGGCGCGCGCCACGCGTGGGAACTGGCCGACATCCACACCCCGCGGTATGACCTGCAGGTTGTCTTCCGGCACCGTCGGGTAGTGGCGCTGCACGTAGGCGCGCACGGTATTGGACACGCAGATCACGCGTTCGCCGCTGGTCATCACCGCGCTGTAGCGGCTGGGCGAATTCAACCCGTGCACGGTGGTCACCCAATGCGGGCGCTGCGCGGCAGGCAGGGCACGGATCGCATAAAGGCCCAGCCACGCCGGCAGCCGCGATCGGGCATGCACGATATCCGCGCCCACCTCGGCAAACAGCCGACGCAGGGTCGGCAGATGGCGCAGGGTCAGGAGCGACTTGCGGCCAATGTCCAGGGTGAGGTGCTCGGCACCGCTGTCCAGCAGCGGCTGCACCAGGCGGCCGCCGGCAGACACCACCAGCGCGCGATGGCCTGCGGCGACCAGGGCCGCAGCGATTTCCAGGGTCGAGCGCTCGACACCGCCGGAGTGCAGCGCCGGCAGCAACTGCACCACGGTCAATCGGCGCATCGAAAGGGCCGCCGTTTAGTCGGCCAGCACGAACACGGAACCGCAGTAGGGGCACTGCGCTTCGCCGTTGGGTTCGTCTTCGATCGGCAGGTACACCCGCGGATGCGAGTTCCACAGCGCCATTTCCGGGGTCGGGCAGCTCAGCGGCAGATCGCTGCGGTGCACGGTGTAGCGCTTCTCGGCGTTGGCGGGCGCGGTGGCGGTATGGCTCATGGCGGATGTCGATGAACGGGTTGCGAGGCCTGTGATTCTAGCATCTGGGCCGCGCCGACATTGCGCCGCAACGGGCCATTGCGCGCGGCGGGCGGTCCTTCGCAGCGCCCCCTGCGCGCCGGGCCGCTGTACCCGCTCGATTCACGCGGGGGTTGCGGCAGGTTCGCCGGCCAGAATCGGTCCCGACGATATTTCCCGCATTTGGATCGAACTAAATGGCACTTGTCAGCGCGCGGCGTCTGTTGCAGGATCGGCCCAGGTCACCACCGACCTGCTCACTCCGACCCGATCGCATGGCCCGCCCCCACCGGACCGGCATCGCCTCTTCCACTGCCATCCTGGCGGGCGGAGCGATGCTGCCCGTGGTGTCCGCCGATGCGGGTGCTACCCGCCGCCAGCCCTTCCGGGAGACTCTTGTATGACCCTGTCCGATCCACGCCGCGCCCTGCTTCCGCTCGCCCTGGCCCTGGCCTGTGCGACCACTGCGATGCCGGTGCTGGCACAGGGGCTGCAGACCTCGTTCGAACCGGGCGAACCGGCCCCGACACAGGCCGCCGGCGCACTGCAGGTCACGATCGGCAATGGCCCGGCCGCGCCCTACACCGCCAAGCGCAACGCCGGCTACAGCGGCCTGCATGCGCTGCACTACAGCAGCGAGGGCGGCAGCGCGCGGCGCGAACTGTTCAGGACCGACCTGCCGATCGAGGCCGATACCACGCTGTCGTGGCTGGTGCTGCCGGAAATCGTCGGCGGCGACAGCGTGGCCTCGACGTATGTCTCGCTGGACCTGCTGCTGGACGACGGCAGCCGCGTATCGGCCGGTGCAGCGCGCGACCAGCATGGCGTGGCGATCGGCGCGCGTGCGCAGGGCGAGTCGAAGACGCTGTACCCGCAGCAGTGGGCACGCAAGGCGGTGCGGCTGGGCGAGGTGCCCGCACTGAAAGGCCGCCGCGTGGTGGCGATCGAGCTGGAGGTGGCCAGTGCCGAAGGTGCACCGGTCTCCGGCTGGATCGACGACGTACGCCTGGACGCAGTGCCGAGGCAGCAGCCACAGCGCGTCTCCGACTGGGTGCTGACCACCCGCGGCACCCAGGCCAATGGCACGTTCTCGCGCGGCAACAATTTCCCGGCCACGGCGGTGCCGCACGGGTTCAACTTCTGGACCCCGGTGACCGACGCCGGCGCGCTGAACTGGCTGTACCGCTGGAACGAGCAGAACGATGCACAGAACCGCCCGCAGCTGCAGGCCCTTGCACTGAGCCACCAGCCCAGCCCGTGGATGGGTGACCGCCAGACCTTCCAGGTGATGCCTTCGGCCAGCCGTGGCGTGCCGGACGCCGACCGCCGCAAACGTGCGCTGTCGTTCGACCGCCGCCATGAAAGCGCGCGCCCGTATCGCTATGACGTGCGCTTCGACAATGGCATCGCTGCTGCCATCGCGCCGACCGATCATGCCGCGCTGTTCCGTTTCGAGTTTCCCGAGGGTGGCGATGCCAACCTGCTGTTCGACAATGTCGATGCGCGCGGTGGCCTGAGCCTGGACCCGGCGACGCAGACCCTCAGCGGCTACACCGATACGCGCAGCGGCCTGTCCAACGGCGCCAGCCGCATGTACGTGGTGGCCAGCTTCGACAGGCCCTGGCGCAGCAGCGGTCGCATCGACACCGGGCGCCCGACCGGCTACATCAAGTTCGATGCCGGCAGCGACCGGCGGGTGACGATGCGCATCGCCACCTCGCTGATCTCGGTGGAGCAGGCGCGGCACAACCTGGCGCTGGAAATCGCTTCAACCGACACGCTGGAGAGCGTGGCCGGACGCGCGCAGGATGCGTGGGACGCACGCCTGGCCCGCTTCGACATCGGCGATGCCAGCGACGACCAGAAGACCACGCTGTACTCCAGCCTGTACCGGCTGTACCTGTATCCCAATTCCGGGCATGAGAACGCCGGCAGCGCGGCCGCGCCGGACTGGCGTTACGCCAACCAGGCCAGCGCCAGCGACGACAACACCGAGGGCAGCGCGAACCGCAGCTTCACCGGCGTGCGCGATGGCAAGGTGTTCGTCAACAACGGCTTCTGGGACACCTTCCGCACCACCTGGCCGGCGTATGCCCTGTTCACGCCCGACGATGCCGGGCAGATGGTGCAGGGCTTCATCGAGCAGTACCGCGCCGGCGGCTGGATCGCGCGCTGGTCGTCGCCGGGCTACGCCGACCTGATGGTCGGCACCAGCTCGGACGTGGCCTTCGCCGATGCCTGGCTGAAGGGCATCGGTGGCTTCGATCCGGCCGAGGCCTACGCCGCCGCGCTGAAGAACGCGACCGTGGTCCCGCCCGATCGCCATGTCGGCCGCAAGGGCATGGACCGTTCGACCTTCCGTGGCTACGCCAGCGCGGACGTGCACGAAGGCATGTCGTGGACGATGGAAGGCGCGCTCAATGACTTCGGTATCGCCAACATGGCCGATGCGCTGGCCAGGCGCGTGGCCACGCCGGCCGCACGCGAGCGCTACCGCACCGAGGCTGAGTACTTCCGCTATCGCGCCGCCAGCTACGCGACGATGTTCGATCCGGCCGCCGGCTTCTTCCAGGGCCGCAACGCCGATGGCCAGTGGCGCGTGGACGCCAAGGATTACGACCCGCGCGTGTGGGGCCATGACTACACCGAATCCAACGGCTGGACCTTCGCCTTCACCGCTGCCCACGATGGTGAAGGCCTGGCCGCGCTGTACGGTGGCCGCGACAAGCTGGCGGCGAAGCTGGATACCTTCTTTGCCACGCCGGAAACCGCCGACCCTGCGTTCGCCGGGTCCTACGGCGGCACCATCCACGAGATGACCGAAGCGCGCGATGTGCGCATGGGCATGTACGCGCACAGCAACCAGCCGGCGCACCACATTCCGTGGATGTACCTGTACGCCGGGCAGCCATGGAAGACCCAGCAGCACGTGCGCGAGATCCTGTCGCGGCTGTACGTCGGCAGCGAGATCGGCCAGGGCTACCCGGGCGACGAGGACAACGGCGAGACCTCGGCGTGGTACGTGCTGGCGTCGCTGGGCCTGTACCCGCTGCGCATGGGCGCCCCGGAGTACGTGATCGGATCGCCGGCCTTCCGCCACGCGCGGGTGGAGCTGCAGGGCGGCGCGGTGCTGACCGTGAACGCGGCCAACAACTCGCGCGAGAACGTCTACGTGCAGTCACTGAAGATCAACGGCACGCCGTGGACGAAGACCTGGGTGCCGCACGAGCTGATCGCCAAGGGCGCGACGCTGGACTTCGAGATGGGCCCGCAACCGTCGCGCTGGGGCAGCGGCGCCGATGACGTGCCGCGCTCGTTGACCGCGCGCGGCCAGCGCCCGCAACTGCTGCACGACCTGCTCGGCAGCGGCGCGAAGGCGGCGTTGGCCGATGGCCGCGCGCTGCCGGCGCTGGTCGATGATGATGCGGCCACCAGCGTGGGCCTGGGTGGCGGCGCAACGATCACGCTGACCGGCCTGGGCGACGGCACGCCGACGATGTACACCCTCACCAGCGGTGACGGCCGCATCCAGGGCGGTGAATGGACGCTGGAAGCGCGCAACGGCAACGGCCGCTGGACCGTGCTCGACCAGCGCAGCGGCGAAGCCTTCGAGTCTGCCCGCCAGACCCGTCCGTTCCGCATCGCCCGGCCAGGCCGCTACGACGCGTACCGGCTGCGCCTGGCCGCCCCCGGCCGGCTGCCGCTGGCGGAGATCGAACTGTTGGCGCCCAGCGCCGTACAATGAACCCCATGCGCTACCGTCTGTTGCCCCTGGCCCTTGTTGCCCTTTCCTTCCCCAGCTTCGGCCAGACCCAGGCCTTCGACGCGCAGCTGAGCCGCGACGGCGTCACGCTGAACTACCAGGACGCCCGGGGTGCCCTGGCCGCGCCGCAGCGCAAGCGGATCATCGATACGTTCTACTTCGCCTACCTGCGCGAACGTGCGGACTTCCACCCGGCCGCGCCGGCGATGGTGCGCATCGTGATCGATCCGGGCTACACCGGCATCGCTTTCGTCGGTGACAAGGACCAGGCGGCGACGATCACCATCAACCCCGGCTGGTTGGCGCAGCATCCCAACGACATCGACCTGGTCACCCATGAAGCCATGCACATCGTGCAGGGCTACCCGGGCTATGGCGATGCGCGGGTGCCGGGCTGGCTGGTGGAAGGCATCGCCGACTACGCGCGCGACCGCTACGGCATGGATAACGCCGCTGCCGGATGGGCACTGCCGGGCAAGGTCGAGAAAGGGCAGAACTTCGACAGCGGCTACCGGGTCACCGGCGCGTTTCTGAAGTGGGCCGACGCCGAACACCCGGGCCTGGTGCTGGCACTGGACACGGCCCTGCGCGACGGTCGCTATGCACCGGCACTGTGGCAGAAGCACACCGGCAAGGCGCTGCCGGCGCTGTGGGCGCAGTACGCCAAGCCGCGTTCGGATGCACCGCCGCCGGCGCCTGCACGCCGCGGCAAGCGGCGCTGACGCCCACGTACCACCGGTTCGCCGGGCATTGCCCGGCGCCGTCGCCTACGCCTCAGCGCGACTGCACGAAACCGGCGTACAGCGCGAACAGCTGCTGGAAGTACCGCCGCGTCAGTCGATTGCGCATGACACCCTCGCCCATGAGAAGTTGGTCAGGCCCAGGGTGGGAAGGCCGGTCCGGTCCCTTCCCACGGCCGGGCCGCGTGGGCGTATTGGGCCGCAACGGCGTTGCAGGGAAATGACCGGGCGGCGTAGCGCGTGTGGCACAGACCGGGGTAGAGCCGGCCGCTGGCCGGCTGCCGTCGCGTGCCTGGACATCATTGCGGTTGCCGGCCAGCGGCCGGCACTACCCGTGTCCGCTTTGCGTAAACAGAAACGCGCCCCGTAGGGCGCGTTTCTGCAGATCGAACCGGAAAGAAGGCTTATGCCTTCTTTTCCGCTTCCAGCTGCTTCCTGATCTGCGCATCGACTGCGGCAATCGCGGTCATGTTCAGGATCCGGCGCGAGGTCGCGCTGGTGGTCAGGATGTGCACCGGCTTGTTCACGCCCATCAGGATCGGGCCGATCGCCACGCCATCGGTGAACACGCGCACCAGGTTGTAGGCAATGTTGGCCGCTTCCAGGTTCGGCAGCACGAACAGGTTGGCGCGGCCCTGCAGGGTCGAGCCCGGCAGCAGCTTCTGGCGCAGCGCTTCATCCCACGCGGTGTCACCCTGCATTTCGCCATCCACGTTCAGACGCGGGTTGCGCTTGAGCAGCAGTTCACGCACCTGGCGCATCTTCAGCGCATCCTTCGAATCATGGCTGCCGAAGTTGGAGTGCGACAGCAGCGCCACCTTCGGCTCGATGCCGAACAGCTTCATGCGGTAGGCCGCCTGCAGGGTCGCTTCGCACAGCTGCTCGGCGGTGGGGTCTTCCTGCACGTGGGTATCGACGAAGAAGAACACGCCCTGCTGGTTGATCACGCCGGTCATCGCCGAGGTCGAGGTGACCTTCGGCTCCAGCGGCAACACGCTGCGCACGTAGCCCAGCTTCTTGTGGAAGCGGCCGACGATGCCGGTCAGCATCGCATCGGCTTCGCCACGGGCGACCATCACTGCGGCGATCAGGGTCGGGCGCGAACGCATCAGGTTCTTCGCCGCGGCCACGGTCACGCCGCGGCGGCCGGTCAGGCCGTGGTAGTACTGCCAGTATTCGTTGAAACGCGGGTCATCGTTGATGTTGGTGACTTCAACGTTCTCGCCGATCTTCAGGCGCAGGCCGAGGCGCTCGATGCGCGACTCGATCACTTCCGGGCGGCCGATCAGGATCGGGTGCGCCAGGCCGTCATCGACCACGTTCTGCACCGCCTGCAGCACCACTTCCTCTTCGCCTTCGGCGTACACCACGCGCTGCTTGTCGCTGCGCGCGCGGTCGTAGACCGGCTTCATCATCAGGCTGGTGCGGTAGACGAACTGGGCCAGCTTGTCGCGGTAGGCGCCCATGTCGTCGATCGGGCGCGAGGCCACGCCCGAGTCCATCGCGGCCTGGGCCACGGCGGCCGACAGTTCCACCAGCAGGCGGCGGTCGAACGGGCGCGGGATCAGGTATTCACGGCCGAAGCTCGGCGTCTCGCCACCGTAGGCCGAGCCCATGTCGGTGGCGGCACGGCGGGCCAGCGCGGCGATCGCACGCACGCAGGCGATCTTCATTTCCTCGTTGATCGCGGTGGCGCCCACGTCCAGCGCGCCACGGAACAGGTACGGGAAGCACAGCACGTTGTTGACCTGGTTCGGGTAATCCGAACGGCCAGTGCCGATGATCGCGTCCGGACGCGCGGCGCGCGCCACCTCCGGCATGATTTCCGGGGTCGGGTTGGCCAGGGCGAAGATCACCGGGTCCGGCGCCATGGTCTTGACCATCTCGGCGGTCAGGATGCCCGGCGCCGACAGGCCGAGGAAGATGTCCGCGCCGTCGACGATCTCGGCCAGGGTGCGCTTGTCGGTGTCACGCGCATAGCGCTGCTTTTCCGGGTCCAGGTCGGTACGGCCGGTGTGGATCACGCCCTCGCGATCGAAGGCCAGGATGTTCTCCGGCTTCAGGCCCAGCTGCACCAGCATGTTCACGCAGGAAATGCCGGCCGCGCCCATGCCCGTGGTCGCCAGCTTCACTTCCTCGATCTTCTTGCCGGTGATCGCCATAGCGTTGAGCACCGCCGCGCCGACGATGATCGCCGTGCCGTGCTGGTCGTCATGGAACACCGGGATCTTCATGCGCTCGCGCAGCTTGCGCTCGACCACGAAGCACTCCGGCGCCTTGATGTCTTCCAGGTTGATGCCGCCGAAGGTCGGCTCCAGCGAGGCGATGATGTCGACCAGCTTGTCCGGGTCGGTTTCATCCACTTCGATGTCGAACACATCGATGCCGGCGAACTTCTGGAACAGCACGCCCTTGCCTTCCATCACCGGCTTGCCGGCCAGCGCGCCGATGTTGCCCAGGCCCAGCACCGCAGTGCCGTTGGAGATCACCGCCACCAGGTTGCCGCGGGCGGTCAGCTCGCTGGCCTGCTGCGGGTCGGCCTTGATCGCTTCACAGGCATACGCCACGCCCGGCGAATACGCCAGCGACAGGTCGCGCTGGGTCAGCATGGGCTTGGTAGCGGAAACCTTGATCTTTCCCGGCGGGGACATCCGGTGGTAATCGAGGGCGGCCTGTTTGAAATCTTCGTTGGACATCGATGTGGGTTACATGAATGGGCAGAAGGGACAGGGGATCATACCCCCGTTGGAGCGTCTGGACCTGTCGCTATCCTGTCGCAACCATGCTGCGACCGCACAATTCCGTGCCGTATGCGACCGGAGCCCAGACCAGCATCGGCGCTGCCCATGACAGCCATGGGACGCCCTGAAACGCCGCGGGGCCGCCCCACTGTCGTGGCCGGCCCCGCGGTACCACACACCTGGATCAGCCCTTGGCCGGCAGCGCCTCGGGCAGTGCATCGACCGGCGGCGGCAGCTCGCTTTCGCGGCCATCCAGCGCCAGCTGCAGGCGGTTGCGGTCCAGCGCGCCTTCCCAGCGCGAGACCACCACGGTGGCCACGGCATTGCCGATGAAGTTGGTGAGCGAGCGGCATTCGCTCATGAAGCGGTCCACGCCCAGGATCAGCGCCATGCCGGCCACCGGCACTTCCGGCACCACCGCCAGGGTGGCGGCCAGGGTGATGAAGCCGGCACCGGTGACGCCGGCCGCGCCCTTGGAGCTGAGCATGGCGACCAGCAGCAGGGCGATCTGGTGGCCCAGGGTCAGTTCGGTATTGGTGGCCTGGGCGATGAACAGCGCCGCCAGGGTCATGTAGATGTTGGTACCGTCCAGGTTGAACGAGTAACCGGTCGGCACCACCAGGCCCACCACCGACTTGCTGCAGCCGGCGCGTTCCATCTTCTCCATCAGCGACGGCAGCGCCGACTCCGAGGAGGAGGTGCCCAGCACCAGCAGCAGTTCGGCCTTCAGGTAACGGGCCAGCTTGAACACCGAGAATCCGCACAGGCGGCAGACCAGGCCCAGGATCACCGCCACGAACAGGAACGCGGTGAGGTAGAACGAGCCCACCAGCCAGGCCAGGTTGATCAGCGAACCGACGCCGTACTTGCCGATGGTGAAGGCGATCGCACCAAAGGCGCCGATCGGGGCCGCCTTCATCAGGATGTGCACCAGCTTGAACACCGGGGCGACCAGCGCCTCCAGGAAGTTGAGCACCGGCTTGCCCTTCTCGCCCACCATCGCCAGCGCGATGCCGAACAGCACGGCCACGAACAGCACCTGCAGGATGTTGCCGTCGACGAAGGCGCTGAGCAGCGTCTTCGGGATGATGTCCATCAGGAACCCGACCAGGGTCAGGTCGTGCGACTTCTCGACGTAGCTGTGCACCGCGGTCTGGTCCAGCTCGGCCGGGTTGATGTTCATGCCGGCGCCGGGCTGCACCACGTGCGCCACGATCATGCCGACGATCAGCGCCAGCGTGGAGAAGAACAGGAAGTACGCCATCGCCTTGGCGAACACCCGGCCCACCGTGCGCAGGTGGGTCATGCTGGCGATGCCGGTGACGATGGTGAGGAAGATCACCGGCGCGATGATCATTTTCACCAGGTTGATGAAGGCATCGCCCAGCGGCTTCATCTTTTCGCCGATCAGCGGTTCGTAATGGCCGAGGATGGCGCCCAGGACGATCGCCACGATCACCTGGAAGTACAGCTGGCGATAGATCGGCAACGGCTTTGCAGGCGCCGGGGCTGCGGTCGGGATGTGCATGGCGGACTCCGGAAGGGGCGTTTTCAGGCACGTACGGCCCCGGGACTGCACGGGAACCGTTACCGTGGAAACTGATCGCAGCGCCTGCACGGCACGCGCAACGCTGAGACCAATGGACGCCTTTGTACGCGCCGGGCACGCCAGCGCAGATAACCTATTGGTACTAGCCCCCCGGTTCAGGTGGCACGGGTGCCTACACTGGCGCCGCACCGCCCGATCCCGGGGAGCCTGGTGGCCCGGGCTGAACCGCTGGGCATGTCTTTGCGAAAGTTCCGGCCCTCGCGGCCGTTGATGTCCTGTCCACCTGCAATCCGAGAGAGCCGCACCCAACATGCGCCCGAATCCCACCCTGCTGGCCCTGTCGCTGGCCGCCCTTCCCGCCTTCGCCTCCGCTGCCGACTTCGACAACTGGCCGACCAAGTACACCTTCGGCGATGGCACCGAGCTGGCGGCCACCGCCAACATCGCCTACGACTACAACGACTTCTCCTCGGCCAGTGGCCTGGAAGACGACGATGCCGTGCGCCGCAAGGAATTCGGCGCGACGCTGAAAAAGAAGGGCGTCTACGACGCGATGGTGTACTACGACTTCCAGGCCGACACCTGGCTGGACGTGTTCGTGCGCTTCGAAAGCAAGGCCTTGTTCGGCCGTGACGTCGGCCGCTTCCGCTTCGGCTACATGAAGACCCCGGTCGGCCTGGATGCGAACACCTCCTCGCGTGCCGGCAGCTTCCTGGAGACCTCGCTGCCGGTGCAGGCCTTCTACGAAGGCCGCCGTACCGGTGTGGAGTGGGTGCTGGAACGGCCGCAGTACCTGCTGCAGGCCGGCGCCTATGGTGGCAAGGACCTGCAAGGCGACAATCCCGGCACGACCCAGGCCGTGCGTGCGGTGTGGACGCCGGTCAAGGCACCGGGTGATGTGATCCACCTGGGCCTGGCCTACTCGCAGGAAAACCCGCGTGGCTACAGCGATGGCCGCGACGTGCACCATGAGGCCAGCGCGCGCCTGCGTGCGCGCCCGGAAGCCGGCCTGACCGACATCCGCTACGTCGACTCCGGCGCGCTGGTCACCGCCGACCAGATCCGCCGCACCGGCCTGGAAGGCATCTGGATCCGTGGCCCGTTCTCGCTGCAGGCCGAAGCGCTGCGCGCCACGGTCACCCGCCATGACGGCAAGCCGGACTACACCGGCAGCGGCCAGTACGCGATGGCCAGCTGGGTGCTGACCGGCGAGTCGCGCCCGTACAACGCTGGCGCGGTGGCCAACATCAAGCCGGCGCACAACTACGGCGCGGTCGAACTGCTGGCCCGATACAGCCGTCTCGACCTGGACGATGGCAGCATCCTCGGCGGCCGTCAGCACGACCTGACGCTGGGCGCGAACTGGTACCTGACCAGCCACTTCAAGTTCCAGGCCAACTACGTGAAGGTCGACGCCAGCCGTCGTGGCGTGCACAGCACCCCGGAGATCTTCGAACTGCGCGCGCAGATGCACTTCTGACCCCTTCCACGTCAGACCCCGGCGGGCGTGCACGCCACGCCCGCCGGCCCTGCGTAGACTGCCGCCATGTACTGGCTCAGACGCCACCGGATGCTGCTGCTGACCCTGCTGGTGATGGTCGGTGGCACCGTGCTGTGCGCGATTGCGGCCGGCCACTATGCGTGGCGCCAGGCGCTGGCCAGTGAGAGCGCCCAGGTGCAGCGCCAGCTGCAGCTGTATGGCCAGGGCCTGCAACAGCGCATCGACCGTTTCGGCACCCTGCCGCAGGTGCTCGCGCTGGATCCGGACCTGCTGCAGGCGCTGCGCGTGCCCCCCTCCCCCGCCGAACGGCAGCGGCTGAACCTCAAGCTGCAGCGCGCCAACGAAGTCACCCGCACGTCCACACTGACCCTGGTCGGCCACGATGGCGTGGCGGTGGCTGCCAGCAACTGGGACCAGCCGACCAGCAACGTTGGCGAGAACTACAGCTACCGGCCCTATTATCGCCAGGCCCTGGCCCAGGGCCGTGGACGCTTCTACGGCATCGGCATGACCACCGGCGTGCCCGGCTACTACCTGTCCCAGGCGATCGAGGAAGGCGGCAAGCGGCTCGGGGTGGTGGTGATCAAGGTCGAACTGTCCGCACTGGAGCAGGAATGGTTGAGCAGTCCGGACGTGGTGCTGGCCAGCGACGACCACGACGTGGTCTTCCTCGCCAACCGTGACAGCTGGCGCTACCGGCTGCTGCGCCCGCTCGGGGACATCGAGCGCCGCGAAATGCTCGACAGCCGCCAGTACGCCGATCGATCACTGCAACCGCTGCGCGCGCGCACCGAAGACCTGCTGGCCGACGGCGGGCGCATGGTGCGGCTGCTGGACCCGGCGCTGGCGCAGCCCATGCTGTGGCAGACCCTGCCGCTGCCCGTGGAAGGCTGGAACCTGCACCTGCTGCACGATGCAGGGGCGGCCAGCGGTGCAGGACGCGATGCCGCGCTGGCCGGCGGCGCAGCCTGGCTTGCGCTGGGCTTCCTGACGCTGTTCGTGCAGCAGCGACGGCGCCTGGCCAAACATCGCCTGCGCAGCCGCCGCGAGCTGGAAACCCTGCTCAAGCAACATGCACAGGAACTGCGCACCGCGCAGGATGGCCTGCTGCAGGCGGCCACCGAGGCCGACAGCGGCCTCAGCCGCAGCCTCGAGCACCTGCCGCAGGGCGTGGTGGTGATCGACCGGGAACTGCGCCTGGTCGCGTGGAACTCGCGCTATCTGGAACTGTTCCGGTTCCCCCCGGAGCTGGTGCGGGTCGGCCGCCCGATCGAGGAACTGTTCCGCTTCAACGCCCGTCGCGGCCTGCTCGGCCCCGGTCCGGTGGACGAAGCCATCGAGCGCCGCCTGAATCACCTGCGCAGCGGCCGCCCACACATGCGCGAGAGCGAAAAAGACGACGGCACGGTGTTGGAAATCCGCGGCAACCCGCTGCCCGACGGCGGCTTCGTCACCAGCTATGCCGACATCACCAGCTACAAGAACGCCGCGCGTGAACTGCGCTCGCTGGCCGATGCGCTGGAACACCGCATCGCCGAGCGCACCCGCGACCTGGACGAAGCTCGCCGCGAGGCCGAGCAGGCCAACCGCTACAAGACGCGATTCGTCGCCTCGGCCGTGCACGACCTGCTGCAGCCGCTCAATGCAGCGCGCATGTTCGTCTCGGTACTGCGCGGCAAGCTGGGCGACCCGGCGCAGCAGCAGACCGCCGACCATATCGACGCTGCGTTGGCCGCGCAGGATGCGATCCTCAACAGCCTGCTGGATATCTCGCGCCTGGAATCAGGATCGCTGCAGGTCCGCGTGCGCGCGTTCGCGATTTCACCGCTGCTGGAAACCCTGGCACGCGAGTTCGGTATCGCTGCTCAGAGCCGCGGCCTGCAACTGGACTGGGTGGACACCCGCGCGGTGGTGGTCAGCGATGAAGCGCTGCTGCGCCGTATCCTGCAGAACTTCCTCTCCAACGCGCTGCGCTACACGCCACGTGGGCGCGTGCTGATCGGCTGCCGTCGCGCAGGCGACCAGCTGCGCATCGAAGTGCACGACCAAGGGCCCGGCATTCCGGAAAGCCTGCAGGGAGAGATCTTCGAAGAGTTCCGTCGCCTGAACGATGGCGTGGAACAGGAACGTGGCGCCGGCCTGGGCCTGGCCATCGTCGAACGCATCGGCCGCCTGCTCGGCCACCGCATCAGCCTGCGCTCGACCCTGGGCAGGGGCAGCGTGTTCGCCGTGAGCGTGGCACTCGGGCGCGCCGACGATGTGGTGGCAACCACCGCAGCGCCGGTCGTGGCGAGCGAACCCGCCGACGACAGCCCGCTGCGCCAATGCCGGGTGTGGAGCATCGACGACGATCCCCACGTCTGTGCAGCGACCCGCGCGTTGCTGGAACGCTGGGGTTGCCAGGTGGAGCTCGCCGACGGCCCGCAGGGCGCCCTGGAAATCGCCAGCGCCTTGAACGTGCCGCAGTTGCTGCTGCTGGACGTGCGCATGGGGCAATGGCACGGGCCGGACCTGTATGAAGCGCTGTGCACGCTGTGGAAGGCACGGCCGCCGGTGATCCTGGTGACCGCCGAGCGTGATGAGGTCCTGAAGGCGCATGCCGCCGAACACGGCTGGGGCTTCCTGCACAAGCCCGTGCGACCGCCTGCGTTGCGGGCCCTGATGACGCAGTTGCTGTTGCGGCATCGGGGATAGGACGACTCCGCCGCGCGCGCCGCCGTGCCACGGCGCGAGAGGCGGTGCCCTTCGCAGATGCCCTACCGAACCCCAGACGTCTTCGCACACCATCTCTGGGTGGGAAGGAATGCCCCGCGTCGATAGGCAGGCAAGGGGAGATTCCGAGCAGAGAAAGGGCAGTCTCCTGACTGACCAGCGCCACCGAGGAACGGAAGATTCCCGCATTCGGCTGATCGACAGACCGTACTGAAGACAGCCACAGCCTACGGCCGAGGATTCCGCATGCCCTGCCCTTACCCATCCATCGCCCTCCTCCGAGGCCGCCATCACATCACAGCGCTGCTCTTCTGCCTGTGCTGCGCGGGGTGCATCGCTGACAGACCTTCAGCGCCCGACATCAAACGCCTGTCAGAGGAGGCGGCATCCAGCCCCGAGGTGCAGGACCTGACCCGCCACTATCGGTCAGCACTTGAACGTGCGATGGCTCAGGAAGGTGTACTTGAAGGTTTTTCATGCGGCCTGAGCATCTGCATCGGTCTTGTCCGGAGCGGAAGCCTCGCCGGTCATGAAACTTGGAGCCGCAGGTTTGCGTCGGATGCAGCCGCCCCGACCTACAGCTACGCTGACGCGTCTGAGGACTCCAGGATGGGATACGAGAACAGATTCATCTTTTCGACCGATCCGGCACTGCGCGCGATCAGCGGCAACTGACACGTCACATTCCGTTTTCGCCCCGGCGCCGTTCATTCAACCGCTCCGAAGGTTCCGGACACCACCGGGGGGGCCGTGCGGCCCACCCGGGTCAGCCGTCCATCCCTGCCCGCGCGTCGCCTTCCGGTTCCAGCGCCTTCACCAGCACCGCTGCCTGCGTGCGGCTATGGCATTCGAGTTTCTTCAGGATGGCAGTGACGTGCACCTTCACCGTGTTCTCGGCCAGGCCCAGCTCGTAGGCGATCTGCTTGTTGAGCAGGCCATCGGCCAGGCACAGCAGCACGCGGAACTGCTGCGGGGTCAGCTGGGCCAGGCGGCTGGCCAGCAACGCGTCGGCCTCCGAGCGCTCGGCGGCCATCGCCGGGAACCACAGGCCGCCGTCGAGCACGGCCTGCACGGCCTCGCCGATGGTTTCGGCAGGGGCCGACTTCGGGATGAAACCGGCCGCGCCGAACTGCTGGGCGCGGCGGATCACCCGCGGGTGGTCGTTGGACGAGAGGATCACCACCGGGATGTCCGGATGCGAGCCACGCACGTGCAGCAGCGCGGAAAAGCCATGGGCGCCAGGCATGGTCAGGTCGAGCAGCACCAGGTCCACGTCCGGCTGTGCGTCGAGCGCCTCGGCCAACGCATCGGCACTGGCCACCTCGCGCACCTGCGCCAGCGGCAGGCTCTGCCGCAGTGACTGCACCACCGCCGAACGCAGCAGCGGGTGGTCATCGGCGATCAGGATGGTGTATTCGCTCATGCCGCCATTGTACGGGCAGGTCGCCGCGTCAGCGCCCGGCCGGCTCGACGCTGCTGCGCCAGGCATCGAGGAACTGGCGGCGCTTGAGCGCATCCAGGTACACCAGCAGGCCTGGGCCCAGCTGGATCGGGCGGCGGCTGCGCCCAGGCGCATGGTCGCCACGCGCATTACCGGTCACGATCGGCATCAGGCGCGCTTCCCGCGACAGCACCTGCTGGCCACGCGGCGACAGCAGGTAGTCGAGGAAACGCCGCGCCTCCTCCGGATGCGGGCCGGTACGCGGAATCACCGCGGTGCGCAGCACCACCAGCGTGTAGTCCTCGGGTTCGATGATGCCCAGGGGCGCGCCTGCGTCGATGCGGGCCTGTGCGTAGGAGCCAAGCACGTTGTAGGCCAGCGACAGCTGGCCGCTGGCCACCCTGTCCAGCAGCACGCCGGTGCGCTCCTCGCGCACCACATCGTTGTCGCCGAGTGCGCCCAGCAGCGCACCGGCAATGCTGCCGCGCTGCGCATCCTGGGTCGCCAGCAGGTAGCCGACACTGCTGCGCTCGATGTCATAGGTGCCGACCTTGCCGCGCAGCGGTGCGCCCTCGGCGCGCAGCCGGTCGAGCAGCTGGCGGCGCGTGTGCGGTACCTGCGCCACCGGCAGCGCGCGGGTGTTGTACACCATCACCACCGGCTCATAGCTGATCCCGAACGCCTCGCTGCGCCACTGCGCCCAGGCCGGCAACGCGGCGGTCTGCGCCGAGCGGTGCGGCAGCGCGTGGCCATCGTTGACCAGCTTGGTCTGCAGGTCCATGCCGCTGGAGATCAGCAGGTCCGGCGAGGCCGGTCCCGTACGGTCGTGCAGGTACCGCGCGTACAGGTCCTGGGTGATGATGTCCTCGTACACCACCTCGGTACCCGGGTGCAGGCGCTGGTAGTCGGCGATGACCACTGCGAACACTTCGATATCGGTCGTACCGTGGATGCGCAGCTGCGCGGTGGTTCTTGCCTGTGCCGGGAAGCGGCGCACCTCACCCGGCGCGGCCAGCACCGGCAGGGCCAGCAGCAGGGCAACGGCGATGGCGAACAGGCGGATCATGCGCGGCTCCGGGGCAGGCGGATGGTGGCGATCAGTCCACCCTGCGGGCGGTTGCTGAGGTCGATGCGGCCGCCATGGCTGTCGACCACGCGCTTGACGATGGCCAGGCCAAGCCCGGCACCACCGGACGGCGCGCCCTCACCGCGCGCGAAGCGCTCGAACACGCGCTCGGCATCGGCCGCGGCGATGCCAGCGCCATGGTCGGCGATGGTCAGCACGGCCTGCCCGCCCTCCACGGTCAACGCGATCTGCAACGGGCCGTCGCCGCCATACTTCAGTGCGTTGTCCACCAGGTTCTTGATCGCCTCGCGCAGCAGCAGCGCATCACCGTGCACCTGCACCGGCTCGGCGGTCATCGCCAACTGCACGCGCGGTGCCGGGCCGGCCTGCGGCAGTGCTTCATGCAACGCCTGGTGCACTGTCTCGGCCAGGTCCACCGCCGCAAAGCGCTGCAGGTGCGAACGATGGATCACGCTGGCATCGCTGAGCAGCTGGTTGAGCAGCCGGCTCATGTGCGTGGCGTTGCGCTCGATCGCCTGCAGGCTGCGCCGCATGTCCTCTGGATCATCGTCATCCAGCGCCAGTTGCGCCTGCGCGCGCAGCGCGGCCAGCGGCGTGCGCATCTGGTGTGCGGCCTCGGCCATGAAGGCGCGCAGTGTCTCGTTGCTGCTGGACAGGCGTTCCATGAAGCGGTTCAACGCGGCCACCATCTGGTCCATCTCGCGCGGCACGCGGGCGTCCAGCGGCTTCAGGTCGGAGGGCTCGCGGCGCGACAGCTCGCGCTCCACCCGCACCAGCGGCCGGAATGCGCGATGCACGCCGAACGCCACCAGTGCCAGCAGCAGCCCGGACAGCACGCCGATCGCCAGCAGTGCGCGGTTGACCATGTCCTGCGCGACGGCTTCACGCGCGCGCCGGGTCTGGCCGACCTGCACCTGTACCTCGCCCTGCGCCGAGGCTGCGGCGAAGCTGCGGCCGACCACCACGAAGCGCACGGTTTCACCGCTGTAAGCTGCATCGAACAGCTGCGGCTGCGTACCGGGCCGGCGCGGCGGCGCCGGCAGGTCGCCGTAGCCGGTGATCAGCGTGCCGCGGCTGTCGGCGACCCGATAGAACACGCGGTCTTCCGGGGCCATTGCCAGCAGGTCCAACGCTGCGTACGGCAGGTCGACCTGCCAGTGGCCATCGACCAGGGCCACCGAATCGGCGATGGACAGTGCCGAGGACACCAGCAGGTGATCGTAGGATCGGTTGGCGGCACGCTGGCCATAATCGCGTGCGGCAAACAGCAGCGCCACCGCGAACACGGCCAGCAGCGCGCCGAGGTAGAGCAGCAGGGTACGCCGCAACGACCCCGGCGCCATGTTGGCGGCGCGCGTGTCAGCCGTCTGCATCGGCAACGCCATCACTGGCTTCCAGCAGATACCCCACGCCGCGCACGGTGGTAATGCGCAGCGGCGCGCCTGCCAGCTTCCTGCGCAGCCGCCCCACATACAGCTCGATCGCATTCGGTCCGGCCTCGTCGTCGAAGCCGAACAGGCCGTTGCCGATCTCGTCCTTGCCCACCACCTGGCCAAGGCGACCCACCAGGATCTCCAGCAGGCGGTACTCGCGGTTGGGCAGTTCGATCGGCTCACCGTCGAGGCTGACCCGGTGCGCCGCATTGTCGAACTGGAAGCCGCCGATCTGCACCACTTCGCTGGCCTGGCCACGCGCGCGCCGCAGCAGCACGCGGCAGCGCGCTTCGAACTCGCGGAAATCGAAGGGCTTGCCCAGGTAGTCGTCGGCGCCGACATCCAGCGCCTGCACGCGATCCTCGATGCCGTCACGCGCGGTCAGCATCAGCACCGGCGTGCTGTCGCCACGCTCGCGCATGCCGGCCAGCACGCGCAGGCCGTCGAGCTTGGGCAGGCCGATATCCAGCACCACCAGGTCGAAGTTCTGGTAGCGCAGCACGCTGGCCGCGGCCAGTCCGTCGGCCTGCCAGTCCACCGCGTGCCCGCTGCGGCGCATCCGGCGGATGATCGCATCGGCCAGGTCCGGATTGTCTTCGACCAGCAGCAGGCGCATGGGCACAGGTGTGGGAGGGGAAACGAATGCTACCGCATGCCGCCATCGCGCTTGCCGGGCGTGGCCCAGTGAGTACAGCGGCCGGTTTTACGCTGCACTGCACAAACCGTTGACAGGACGATGACAGCTTGCCCGACCCAGACTGCGGCCGCGCACCGTCCGGTGCCCACGATTGCCGCGCGCCTGGCGCGCACCTGGGAGGGTTTGTGGAATTCACGTTTGCCTGGCGGCGTCCTGTCGCCATGATGGCGCTGGCTGCCCTGTCGGCGCCGGCCTTCGCTGCCGAAGACGACCGTCCGGTCACCGCCACCCTCGGTGGCCGCCTGCACCTGGACTTTGCCAGCTTCGACAACGACAACCGCGGTACCCCGAACAAGGACGACACCGAGATCCGCCGTGCCTGGGTCGATGTGTCGGGCAAGTTCTTCGTGGTCGACTACAAGCTGGAAGCCGACTTCTCCGGCGACCGCGTCGAGGCCAAGGACGTGTACCTGGCCCGCAGCTTCGGCAAGGCCGGCAAGCTGACCGTGGGCCAGTTCAAGCAGTACTTCTCGCTGGATGACCGTACCAGTTCCAACTACGGCACCTTCCTGGAGCGCGGCAACGCCGGCACCACGCTGGCCCCGCTGTACCGCCTGGGTGCCTCGTGGCAGGCCAACCCCGGCGACTTCACCTGGGCAGCCAGCGTCTACAGCCTGGAGAGCATCGACGCCTGGCAGGTGAAGGGCCGTGCGGCCGGTGGCCGCGTCACCTGGTCGCCCTCGCCCAGCGACGGGGACGTACTGCACCTGGGCCTGTCGCTGGCCCGCGAGGCGTATGACAACCCCGGCGCCAACGGCGTGCCCGGCCTGCGCATCCGTCCGCGCCCGGCCGGGCACCTGTCCGACGAGAGCCGCCTGACCCTGGTCGACTTCTCCGCCGGCCGCGATACCGACGTCAACAAGTGGTCGCTGGAATACGCGCAGGTGCGCGGCCCGCTGTCGTGGCAGGGCGAGTTCAGCGGCGCCACCTTCGATGACGGCGCCCAGCGCGGCGACGTGATGGCTGCCTACGGCATGCTCAGCTGGTTCGTCACCGGCGAAAGCCGCGCCTACGACCGCAAGACCGGCCGCTTCGCGCGGGTGAAGGACATCCGCCACAAGGCCGGGGCCTTCGAAGTGGCGCTGCGCTACGACCAGATGTGGGGCGCACAGCACCTCGACGGCGCGCCGGACCTGCGCCGTGGCAGCACTGAGGCGTGGACGCTGGGTGGCAACTGGTACCTGCGCGACAACCTGCGCTTCATGCTCAACGTGATCGAAAGCCGCAACCGCGACCGCCTGGCCGGGGTCACGGTGGACCGCACGCGCGCGGTCACCGGCCGCCTGCAGTACGACTTCTAGGCCTGACATTCCGGGCGCGCGGCGCCCGGCCCCTTCCACTCCCCCACGTCCTGTTTTCGCAAGGAGTCCGCAGATGATGCTGAGCATCCTCGGCTTTGGCATGGTCATTACGTTCATGTACTTGATCATGAGCAAGCGCCTGTCGCCGCTCGTCGCCCTGATCACCATTCCCATCCTGTTCGCGCTGATCGGTGGCTTCGGTGCCGGCATCGACGAGATGATGCTGGAGGGCATCAAGAAGATCGCGCCGACCGGCGTGATGCTGATGTTCGCCATCCTCTACTTCGGGGTGATGATCGACGCTGGCCTGTTCGATCCCCTGGTGCGGGTGATCCTGCGCTTCGTCAAGGGCGACCCGATGAAGATCGTGCTTGGCACCGCGGTGCTGGCGATGCTGATCTCGCTCGATGGCGACGGTTCGACCACCTACATGATCACCGTCTCGGCGATGCTGCCGCTGTACCAGCGGTTGGGCATGAACGCACTGAACATGACCTGCGTGACCATCCTTGCCGGCGGCGTGATGAACCTGACCCCGTGGGGCGGCCCGACCGCACGCGCGGCCACCGCGCTGCACGTGGACCCGGCCGATGTGTTCGTGCCGCTGATCCCGTCGATGGTGATCGCCTGTGCCGGCGTACTGCTGCTGGCCTGGTACCTGGGCCTGAAGGAACGTCGTCGCCTCGGCGTGGTGACCCTGCCCAAGGGCGGCAGCTGGATGGACAACAGCGTGTCCGATGACAGCAATCCGCTGCCGACTGTGGAAGACGCCGAAGACATCAAGCGCCCGAAGCTGCTGTGGGTCAACCTGGCGCTGACCGTGGCGCTGATGACCGCGCTGATCATCGGCGTGCTGCCGATGCCGGTGCTGTTCATGGTCGGCTTTGCCATCGCCCTGGTGATCAACTACCCGAACCTGGCCGAGCAGCGTCGCCGCGTGGTCAACCATGCCGGCAACGTGCTGTCGGTGGTGTCGCTGATCTTCGCCGCAGGCATCTTCACCGGCATCCTCAACAACACCGGCATGGTCGAAGCGATGTCGCACAGCTTCCTGGCGGTGATTCCGGAATCGTGGGGCCCGTACCTGGCGGTGATCACCGCGGTGGCGTCGATGCCGTTCACCTTCTTCATGTCCAACGACGCGTTCTACTTCGGCGTGCTGCCGATCCTGTCCGAGGCCGCCGGCAACTACGGCATCACCCCGGTGGAAATGGCGCGCGCCTCGCTGGCCGGCCAGCCGGTGCACCTGCTCAGCCCGCTGGTGCCGTCCACCTACCTGCTGGTGGGCCTGGCCAAGGTCGAATTCGCCGACCACCAGAAGTTCACCCTGAAGTGGGCCATCGCCATCTCGATGCTGCTGATGATCGGCAGCCTGCTGTTCGGCCTGTATCCCCTCGCCGCCTGACCCTTTGCCAAGGAGCCTTCTGCAATGACGCTTCGAATCGCTTACGTCACCAGTGGAATGGGCAGTGTCGGCACTGCCATCTGCCAGAGCCTGGCCCGCAGCGGCCACACCGTGGTTGCCGGCTGCGCGCCGAACTCGCCGCGCAAGGCCAACTGGCTGCGCGAGCAGCGCGAACAGGGCTTCGACTTCATCGCCTCCGAAGGCAACGCGACCGACTGGGCCTCGACCAGCGCGGCGTTCGCCAAGGTCCGCGCCGAAGTCGGTGAGATCGATGTACTGGTCAACAACTCCGGCGGCAGCCGCGACCTGCTGTTCCGGCAGATGACGGTGGAGGACTGGAACGCGGTGATCGCCTCCAACCTCAACGCACTGTTCAACCTGACCAAGCAGGTAGTCGATGGCATGGCCACGCGCGGCTGGGGCCGCATCATCAACATCGGCTCGGTCAGCGCCCACAAGGGCCAGATCGGCCAGGTGAACTACGCCACCGCCAAGGCCGCGATGCATGGCTTCAGCCGTGCACTGGCCGCCGAAGTGGCTTCGCGCGGCGTCACCGTCAACACGCTGTCGCCGGGCTACATCGCCAGCCAGGCGATCAGCAGCTTCCCGCCGGATGTACTGGACCGGCTGGCAGCCTCGGTGCCGGTACGCCGCCTGGGTCGCCCCGAGGAAGTGGCCGGCCTGTGCGCGTGGCTGGCCTCGGATGAAGCCTCGTACGTGACCGGCGCCGACTATCCGGTCAACGGTGGCCTGTACATGGGGTGAGCCCTCCTCCACGCAGCGCGTCGACCGCCTCCCCCACGGAGTGCGCGGGGCCGGTGAACCTTCGCTTGCGAAGGGAATCCGGCCCCTTTTTCATCCGGCTGCCGGACCTGCGCGGGGGGCCTGCACCGTTCGTTGGTTTTCCGTAAAGAAGGTTTCATGTTCCGTTCGCATAGTGGCCCTGCACCGCGCACGCGTGCCGGTGATCACTCCCCTTGCAACGGACCACCATGCAGACCCGACACCTGACGATCGCCGTAGCGATCGCGCTCTCCGCCGCTGCCAGCGCCCATGCCGCCACCACCGCCGATACCGGCGCCAGCACCGATGCCGCGCTGAGCGCGCAGACGCTGGATACCGTCTCTGTGATCGGCCAGGGCGAGACCCGCCAGGTGCAGCGCATCACTGCCGTGGACAAGCAGGTGCTGCCGCCGGGCACCAGTGGCCAGAAGATCCTCGACCGCCTGCCGGGCGTGTCGGTGCAGTCCAACGATGCCTTCGGTGCCAACGAGGAATCGCAGACCATCAGCCTGCGCGGCTTCGACAAGAGCCGCCTGGGCTACACGCTGGACGGCATCCCGCTGGGCGACAACAGCTACGGCAACTACAACGGGCTGAGCATTGCCCGCGCGATCATCGCCGAGAACCTGGCCGGCGCCGAACTGTCGCAGGGCATCGGTTCGCTGGGCGTGGCCTCGACCAGCAACCTCGGCGGCACCATCCAGTATTTCTCGATGGACCCGTCCACCGAATTCGGTGGCCGCGCCAGCGTCACCGTCGGCGACAACAACCAGCGCCGTGGCTACCTGCGCGTGGACACCGGCGACCTCAACGGCTTCTCGGCCTACGTGTCCGGCGTGCACCAGGACCAGGACATGTGGGCCGCGCCGTACCAGAACCAGACCACCCGCCAGTTCAATGCCAAGGCAGTGTGGAATGTCGGCGACCACCGTTTCGGTGCATTCGTGGCGACCTCACGCGCCAGCCAGGCCAACTATGCCTACCTGTCCAAGGACATGCTGGCACGCGGACTGGGCTATGACTGGAACATCTACGCGCCGGACTGGGATCGCGCCGTCGCCGCCGCGTACTGCGCGCCGGGCACCTACAACAAGGCGCGCTGCAAGTTCAGCGGCGGCGTCAACAGCATCGACGATGCGTACTACCAGAGCCGTGCGCTGCGTGACGACAACCTGTACTCGGTCGATGCTGACCTGCGCCTGGGCGGGCAGGGTCGCCTGAAGCTGCTGGCCTACCACCATGACAACCGTGGCCAGGGCCACTGGTGGGCGCCGGGCCAGCCGTCCTACCCGGGTACCGACAGGATGCTGCCGATCTCGATCCGCAGCACCAACTACACGATCAACCGCGATGGCCTGACCGCCGCGCTGTCATGGACGGTGGGCATCCACGAGCTGGAAGCCGGCCTGTGGTACGAGCAGAACGACCATAACGTGTCGCGCAACTTCTACTACATCAGCGGCCCGTTCCTGGACGACCTGTACCTGAAGAACCCCGACCGCCTGCTGTTCAACCAGGACTTCGACATCCGCACGCGCCAGTTCTACGTGCAGGACCGCATGCGCTTCCTGGACCAGCGCCTGACCGTGGACGTGGGCATCAAGAGCCCCAACACTCGCATGCGCGCCACCGCGCAGCCCGGTGTCGAGACCCGCATCGCCTCGGGCACGCTGACCGCCAAGGAATCGGTGCTGCCGCAGGTGGGCGTGGGTTTCAAGCTCAACGCCAACAATGAGCTGTTCGCCTCCTACGCCGAGAACATCGCCGCCTTCGTTGGCGGTGGCAGCGGCGGTCCGCTGCAGGTGTCGCCCGAATCGTTCGCGGCCAGCGCCGGGCTGGAGCCGGAGAAGTCCAAGAGCCTGGAAGCCGGCTTCCGTACCTTCGGCGAGAAGTACCAGGCGTCGATCGCCGCATACAACGTCACGTTCGACAACCGCCTGCTGTCGCTGAACCCGTGCTCGAGCATCGAGGTCGGCACGCGTCCGGAGTGCGTGACGCGCTTCATCAACGTCGGTTCGGTGAAGAGCCATGGCGCGGAACTGACCTTCATCCTCAAGCCGATCGATGGCCTGCAGTGGTACAACGCGCTGTCCTGGAACAAGACCACCTACGAGGACGACTATCTGTCCGGCGGTGCGGTGGTGCCGGTGGCCGGCAAGATCACGGTGGACACGCCGCAGCGCATGGCCTCCAGCGAAATCAGCTGGAACCGCGATGGCTTCTTCGCCAGCCTGCGTGCCAAGTACACCGGCAAGCGCTACTACACCTACACCAACGACCAGTCGGTGCCGGGCGTGACCACCTTCGACGCCGGCGCGGGCTACGATTTCGGCCCGGGCCTGGGCCTGCGCAACGTGCGGGTGTCGTTGAACGCGACCAACCTGACCAACAAGCGCTACGCGGGCCAGCTGAGCTCGTTCGCACCGACCGACCCGAACGGCACGCGCTATGCGATCCACGCGAGCGCACCGCGGCAACTGTTCATGACGGTGGCGGCGGAGTTCTAAGTCGAAAGCGTTGCTCCGCGGCGTCTTGATTATCATCGCGGGGCAGAGCCGGATGGGCCGGCGCAGGACACGCCGTAAACCCATCCATGGGGGCTCGATGGCGCCATCCATGGCGCCAACGGTCCTGCGCCGGCCCATCCGACCCTGCTCGACGGCTTCCCGCGCCACGGTGCGGAAGGCAAAGAAGAGCAAAAGCAAAGAGCCGGGCATTGCCCGGCTCTTTGCTTTTCAAGCGCAATCCCTTCGGCGCGGTGATGTGCTGCCGCCCGCGCGGGAAACTGTCTGGCGGCGGTGGGGCACCCTGGCCAGGACCGTGAGGCGCATGGATGCGCCGATCGAGCCCCCATGGATGGGTTTACGGCGTGTCCTGGCCAGGGTGCCCCACCGCCGCCCAGCGATATCCATCGAGGCGCCAGCGCATCATCCCGCCAACGCATTTCATTCCGGCGCCAGCTGGTCCATCCGTATCCGGTTGGCAAACAGCGAGAACGCCAGCATTCCGGCCAGGCCGTTCGCCCGGCTCACCCAGTGCGGCAGCCAGCGCGGCGGCTTCAACACCCCCGCCTCGAACAACGGCGCGAACGCGATCGCATCGGCCAGGCTCATCTTGCCGGCGAACAACCAGCGGCAGACCTGCAGGCGATCCTCGGCCAGCATGTGGCGGAAGAAGGTATGCACCGACACCAGCCCGCGCAGGTACACCGTATCCTTGGTGAACGCCAGGCCGCCGCTGGGCGGCACCCCGCGGAACACGCGCTGTGCCGAGGCGAAACTCTCCTCCGGGTTCTGCCCGGCATCGCAGAAGTAGCGGAACACTTCGATGAAGTCGGCGCCTTCGCGTGCCATCGCGATCGCTTCGGTGCGCAGGCTGATCCGCTTCAGGCGCTCGATGTCGATGCTGCCGGTGATCTGCTCGGCGAACGTGGCCAGCCCTTCCTGGGTCGCCGTCACCCGTGGCGAGGACAACGCCAGGCTCGGCAGTACCGGCTGGCCGCGGCCATTCAATGCGGTCAGCGAGTGCACCAGCGCTTCATGGTGGAACAGCTGCGCGCGGTCGTAGGCGCTGAAGCGCGCACTGGTGCGCAGGCGGATGCGGGTCGGGCCGGCGGCGGCCTTGGAAACGAGTTCCGGATCCAGCTGCACCTGGATGATGCGCGATTCGAAGAACGCATCCAGATCGTTCTGCAGCTGCAGTTGCAGGGCAATGGCCGAGACCGGCACCTGCTCTTCGGGCGCCAGCAGCTCGTGGTCCAGTTCGGCGGCGATCTGGATGAAGTGGCGCGCCGCGTCGCGCGTACTCGGGCCATTGCCCGGCAGCGGCTGCTCGGGGGCACCGAACAGCTGCACCGAACAGGTATCGACGGCGGCAGTGCCCAGCCCTTCCAGCAGCTGCGCGGCCAGGTCCCAGCTCTGCGCCGACTGCTGCACATAGTGGCCCAGCGGGTGGCTGTCATCGCAGTCGGCAGCGATCGCGGCCAGCGCACGGCGCTCTTCGCTGAAGTCGAGCCGGGGGTAATCCACTTTCGGCAGCACCGGCTGGCCGCGCGCCACGCTGTCCAGGAACGGTGCCTGCACCGTGGCCGGCCAGCTGGTCAGCCCCAGCAGGCGGATGCCGCCCACGGCCTCGACCAGGCGCGCATCGAGCGCTGCATGGTGGGCCACCTCACGGTCCAGCGTCGCGGTCGGTTCCATGCGCGGACTATAACGCCCTGCCCGCGCGTTGGTAGGTGCCAACCGTGGTTGGCACCCACCCGAAGCAGGCAGACGCAGATTCATAGCAGGGGTCAGAACCCATTACGGTGCAATGGGATCCGACCCCGCGATACCGATCAACGCCGGCGCGGCTTGCCTGCCGGGCGGAACTGCTGGCCCTTGCCCTTCCTGCCGCCGCGCTCCTGCGCGGTTTCGGCCTGGCGTACCGCCAGCTTGGCGGCAGCGGCCGCCACTTCTTCCTTCAGCTTGAAGTAGTTCAGCAGCCGGCTCTCTTCGATCTCGCCGGCCTCGATCGCCGCCCGTACCGCACAGCCCGGTTCCTGGTGATGCGAGCAGTCGCGGAACCGGCACTGTTCGGCCAGCGCTTCAATATCGGCGAAGCCCCCTTCGGACAGCGTCTCTTCGCCGGTCGGCTTCAGCTCGCGCATGCCCGGCGTATCGATCAGGCACGCGCCGGTCGGCAGCGGCATCAGCGCACGGTGCGTGGTGGTGTGGCGACCGCGCGAATCATTGGCACGCACCGCATTGGTCTTCATGCGCTGCTCGCCGAGCAGGGTGTTGGTCAACGTGGATTTGCCAGCACCGGAGGAACCGACCAGCACCACGGTCCGGCCCGGGCCCAGCCATGGCTGCAGCACCGCCACGCTGTCGGCATCCAGCCCGTTGATCGCATGCAGCGCGATGCCCTGCATTTCCAGCTCTTCCAGCACCGCCAGCGCATCCTCGCTGTACTCGGTCTGGTCAGCCTTGGTCAGCACCACCACCGGTTCGGCACCGCCACCGCCGACCAGCAGCAGGTAGCGCTCGATGCGGCGCGGATTGAAGTCGGCATCCAGGCCGCAGACGATGAACACCGTATCGATGTTGGCCGCGATCACCTGCTGGTGGTAGTGCTCGCCGGCGGCGCCACGCTTGATCGCGGTGCGACGCGGCAGCAGCGCAACGATGCGGATGCCGTCGAGCAGCACCCAGTCGCCCACTGCAGGCCGCTCGTGGCTGGGGAAGCGCGGGCGCTGCCATTCCGGCAGCGATTCGGCCTTGATCGACGCATCCGGGCCATCGGCCACCACGTAGTGGGTGCGGTGTTGTTCGATCACCCGGGCCGGGCGGGCCTGCGGGTGCGTGGCCATCACGGCCTGCCAGTCGGCCTGCTGCGCCGGGCCCGGCCAGGGCCAACCGATGGTCTGCAGGGCGATGAAATCGGGGGTCTGGGTCATCGCCGCCATTCTACCTGTGCCAGCCCCCTGCCAGCCCAGCAATGACAAGCCCGGAGCCCTTGCCATGCGCTGCAGCAATTCCGGTAGGATGGAAACCCCACGCCACTGACGGCCCAGCCCCATGTCCACCCCCTCGCCCAAGCCCCTGGCCATCCGCGAGCGCCTTTCCGAAGTGCGCTACGAAATCCGCGGAGAACTGGCGCGGCGAGCCCGGGAGCTGGAAGCGCAGGGCCGCAAGCTGATCAAGCTCAACATCGGCAACCCGGGCAACTTCGGTTTCCGTGCACCCGAACACCTGCAGCGCGCGATCGCCGATGACATGGGCCGCACCGACCCGTACACCCACCAGCAGGGCCTGCCGGTGGCACGCGAAGCCATCGCCGCGTACTACGCCCGCCGTGGCGCGCCGGATGCGCATCCTGACCGTGTGTTCGTCGGCAACGGCGTCAGTGAACTGATCGACCTGTCGCTGCGCGCCCTGCTCAACCCGGGCGACGAAGTGCTGGTGCCCTCACCCGACTACCCGCTGTGGTCGGCCTCGACCATCCTCAACGATGGCCGCCCGGTGTACTACCGCTGCGCCGCCGAGAACGGCTTCCAGCCGGACCCGAGCGAGATCGAGACGCTGGTGTCCTCGCGCACCCGCGCCATCGTGCTGATCAACCCGAACAACCCCAGCGGCGCCAGCTACCCGCGCGAACTGCTGGAGCGCGTGGTCGAGATCGCGCGCCGCCACAACCTGCTGCTGCTGGTCGATGAGATCTACGACCAGATCCTGTACGACGATGCGGTGTTCCAGCCGGTCGCGCCGCTGGCCGGCGACCATCCGTGCCTGACCTTCAGTGGCCTGAGCAAGGTGCACCGCGCCTGTGGCTGGCGCGTGGGCTGGGCCCACCTCAGTGGCGATGATGCGCGCCTGGGCGATTTCCGCGCTGCACTGGACCTGCTGGGCGCACTGCGCCTGTGCGCCAACGTGCCGGGCCAGTACGCCATCGAGGCCGCAGTGAACGGCCCGGACACCATCTCCGAACTGTGCACCCCGGGCGGGCGGCTGTATGAAACGCGCCGCGCCGTGATCGAGGCCTGCGCAGCCAGCGAACACCTGTCGCTGGTCGCGCCGGCCGGTGCGCTGTACGCATTCCCGGCCGTGGTCGGTGCCGCCGCCAAGGGCTTCGACGACCACAATTTCGCACTGGACCTGATGAACAACGAAGGCGTGCTGGTGGTGCCGGGTTCCAGCTTCAATGTGCCGTACCGCCATCATTTCCGCGTGACCCTGCTGCCGGAAGCGTCGGTGATGCGCGATGTGTTTGCCCGCATCGACCGCGTGCTGGCCCGCCGTGCCGAGGACGCGACCAAGGTCGTGCCGCTGAAGCCGCGCCGCTCGGTGGCCTGAGCCGTGGCGCTGTCCTACCTGGCGCTGGGCGACTCGTACACCATCGGTGAAGCGGTTGCGGTCGAAGGCCGCTGGCCGCACCAGCTGGCCGCCGCACTGCGTGCGCAGGATGTGGCGCTGGCCGACCCGCAGACCATCGCCACCACCGGCTGGACCACCGACGAGCTGGACGCCGGCATCGATGCGGCCGCGCCGCAGGGCCCGTTCGATTTCGTCAGCCTGCTGATCGGCGTCAACAACCAGTACCGCGGCCGACCGCTGGACGAGTACCGTGTGCAGTTCCAGGCCCTGCTGCAGCGGGCGATCGGCTTGGCCGGTGGCCGTCCCGGGCGCGTGCTGGTGCTGTCCTTCCCCGATTGGGGCGCAACACCGTTCGGTATCGGCAGCGGCCGTGACCTGGCCGCGATCGAGATCGAGACCGACGAATTCAACGCGGCCGCCGAAGTGATCTGCACCCAGCAGGACGTGGCCTTCGTCGACATCACCGACATCAGCCGTGACCAGGGAGGCAATCCGGCGATGATCGTCGGCGATGGCCTGCACCCGTCGGCCCGGATGTACGCACTGTGGAGCGCTCGCGCACTGCCGGTCGCCGCGCACCTGCTTGGCGGAACGGACTGAGGCGATGGACGGCACGCCACGGAACGGCTCGCCCCTGCCCTGCACTCCCCTGGCCGCACCGCAGGCCCGTGCGATCGCCGAGGCATTCCGCCCCGCGCACGCCTGGGCCAGCCGCCGCGACTACTACTACATCCGCAGCAAGCTGGGCAGCGACCCGCTGTATGACGGCGTGCTGCAGCACCTGCCTGGCGACGGGCAACCGGTGCTGGACCTGGGCTGCGGGCTGGGCCTGTTCGCCCACGTGCTGCGCCAGCGCGGCGGCTCCCAGCCCTACCTGGGCGTGGACGTGGACGCCGGCAAGATTGCCCGTGCGCAGCGTGCCGCCGCCGGCCTGCCCGCTGTGCGTTTCGACTGCCTGGACGTGCAGGCACCGCTGCCTGCGCAGGCCGGGCACGTGCTGCTGCTGGATGTGCTGCAGTACCTGGATGCGGGCCCACAGCAGGCGCTGCTGCGCGCGGCCAGTGCCCGGGTCGCCCGCGGTGGTCGCCTGCTGCTGCGCACGCCGCTGGCCACCGGCGATGGCCGCGACCGCACCACGCGGGTGGCGGACCGGCTGGCCTGGCTGGTCGGCTGGATGGGCACGCGACCGCGCCATTACCCCGACCCGCAGATGCTGCAGGCGACACTGGCCGAGGCCGGATTGACGGTGACGGCACCGCGCGCCCTGCACGGGCGCACGCCGTTCAACAGCTGGTTGCTGGTGGCCGAACGCCCCGCGTCGTAGCGCCGAGCGCAGCATGTGGCCATGTGGCGGCGCTGCACTACAGGATGATCGCCAACCCTTGCAGCGCCGAGCCCATGCTCGGCTGCTCTATATCACCAGGCTGGCGTTACGGGATCGGCAGCCGCGCCTTCAGCCCACGCTCGTCCAGCACCTGCAGCACGCGCGCGATGATCGCCAGGTTGTGGCCGTGGGCGGCGCCCTCATGCAGCAGTACGATGGCGCCCGGGCGCAGGTCCGGCAACAGCCGTGACAGCACGCCCTCCGGCGTACAGCCGACACCGTCGTAGCCACGGGCGCTCCAGCCCACGCGCACCAGTCCCAGCGTCTTCAGCACCGGCGCCACGAATGGATTGGTCATGCCGACCACCGAGCGGTACCAGCGCACCGGACGACCGCCCACCGCCTGCAGCGCATGCTGGCAGCCCTCGATCTCGGCACGCATCGCTGCCGGGCCCAGCCGCCAGAAGCGCGCCTGTGGATGACTGTGGCTGTGGTTGCCCAGGTCGTGGCCGCGGCGCAGGATCTCCTGCACCAGTTCCGGCTGCGCCAGCGCGCGCTCGCCCACCAGGAAGAAGGTGGCGCGGGCCTGGTGCTGGTCCAGCAGGTCGAGCACGGCGCGGGTTTCCGGGCCGGGACCGTCATCGATGGTCAACCAGACGCTGTTGCCGGCCTCCGGCAACCGGCTCAGCACCGGCGCGTAGAAGCGGCTGTTGGGCAGGAACACCGGCACCAGGAACAGTGCGTGGCTGGCCACCATCACGGACAGCCCCCAGCGCCAGCCGGCCAGGGCCCAGACCAGGATCACCGCCAGCTGCGACGCCACCAGCCAGGGCAGCCAGCGCCAGGGCCGGGTCGGGATGCGATGCAATGTTCCTGCGTTGCTCATCCCCCATGATGCCATGAGGGGTAGAATTGATGATTCGAATTCCCGGAACCCCGACGTCCATGTCCCTCGATCCCGCCCTGCGTTCGCGCATCGAATCCATCCTCAACGCCAACCGCGTCGTGCTGTTCATGAAGGGCCAGCCGTCGATGCCGCAGTGTGGTTTCTCGGCCAAGGCCGTGGGCGCCCTGCAGGACCTCGGCGTCGAGTTCGCCCACGTCAACGTGCTGGCCGACCAGGAAATCCGTGAAGGCATCAAGGCCTATGGCGACTGGCCGACCATCCCGCAGCTGTACATCGACGGCGAACTGGTCGGTGGCAGCGACATCGTGCTGCAGATGGCCGCCAGCGGCGAGCTGAGCAGCGTGCTCGGCCTGGCCGCGCCGGATCGCACCCCGCCGAGCATCACCGTCACCCCGGCCGCCGTGGAAATGCTCAAGGGCGCGCTCGCCGATGCCCCGGGCGCTGCGCTGCAGCTGACCATCGACGCGCGCTTCCAGCCGAACTTCCAGCTGGCCCCGCACGACGAAGGCGCCATTGCCGCCGAGTCCAACGGCCTGCGCGTGCAGTTCGACCTGGCCAGCGCCCGTCGCGCCAACGGCATCACCATCGACTGGGTGGACGACATCCGCGGCAAGGGTCTGGCCATCGACAACCCGAATGCGCCCAAGCCGGTGCAGGAAATCAGCGTGCGCGATGCCGACGACCTGGTGCGCGCCGGCACCATCACCCTGGTGGACGTGCGCCCGGCCGATGAGCGCGAGATCGCTGCCGTGGGCGTGCCGTTCAAGACCTTCGACGGCAACGGCCGCGCCGCGCTGGAGGCCCTGCCCAAGGACACCGCGCTGGCCTTCCTGTGCCACCACGGTGGCCGTAGCGCGCAGGCCGCCGAGCAGTTCCGCGCCCTGGGCTTCACCAAGGTGTTCAACGTCACCGGCGGCATCGACGCCTGGTCGGAAGACGTCGACAACGGCGTGCCGAAGTACTGATTGAAGGCCCGGGGTCAGAGCCCTTTCCTGCGGAAAGGCGATCTGACCCCTAAAAAGGGGACGGAGGGGATTAAGTCGTTTGTGGCATAAACGACTTAATCCCCTCCGTCCCCTTTTTTCAGCCGGCGAATCCGCCCTCGGCCAGGTAGTCCAGTTCCTCCGGCGAGGGGATACGCCCCAGCACGGCGTTGCGGTGCGGGAAGCGACCGAAGCGGCGGATGATGTCGCGGTGCAGTTCGGCGTACTGCAGGTATTCCTTGTCGCCCAGCACGTCGAACATCGCCACCGAGCGGTCCTGGTCCAGCGGGTCCTCGGAATGCTCGAACGGCAGGTAGATGAAGGCGCGCAGCTTCGGCACCAGCTGCAGGTCCAGGCCTTCCTCGATGGCGCGCATGGCGTAGTGCCGGGCCAGGCCATCGGTGGCGTAGGAGTGGGCGGTACCGCGGAAGCAGTTGCGCGGGAACTGGTCCAGCAGCAGCATCAGCGCCAGCGCGCCCTCGGCACTGCCCAGCCAATGCTCGCGTGCGCGCGATGCCGCAGCGTAATGCTCATCCAGGAACAACTGGCGGAACTGCGCGTCGAACGCGTCGTCGCGGGCGAACCACTTCGCAGGGCCCGCCTCTTTCCAGAATTCCACCACGTGCGCGGCAACGTCCATTACCTACTCCCCAGGGCCGGCGCGCCGCGCCAGGCCATCATCATCATTCGTCGAAGCGCAGGTGGCGGACCGACTTGCCGTTGCGCCGGATAAGCTTAAGCGCCTCGATACCGATCTGGATATGGTTTTCCACGAACTGGGAGCTGACCTTGGCGTCGGAGGCCTCGGTCTTGACCCCGTCGGGGATCATCGGCTGGTCCGACACCAGCAGCAGTGCGCCGCTGGGAATGTGGTTGGCGAAGCCAGCGGCGAACACGGTGGCGGTTTCCATGTCGATGGCCATGCAGCGCATCGCCCGCAGCCGCTCCTTGAAGGCCTCGTCGTGCTCCCAGACCCGGCGGTTGGTGGTGTAGACGGTACCGGTCCAGTAGTCGTGGCCGAGGTCGCGGATCATGGTCGAGACCGCACGCTGCAGCGCGAAGGCCGGCAGCGCCGGCACTTCCGGCGGCAGGTAGTCACCTGAAGTACCCTCGCCGCGGATCGCCGCGATCGGCAGCACCAGGTCACCCAGCTGGTTCTTGCGCTTCAGGCCACCGCACTTGCCCAGGAACAGCACCGCCTTGGGCATCACCGCCGACAGCAGGTCCATGATGATCGCGGCATTGGGGCTGCCCATGCCGAAGTTGATCATGGTGATGCCATCGATGGTGGCGCTGGCCATCGGCCGGTCCAGCCCGATGACCGGGGCCCCGGTCAGCGCGGAGAAGGTGTGCAGGTAGCCGCCGAAATTGGTCAGCAGGATGTGCTGGCCGAACTGGTCCAGCGGCACGCCGGTGTAACGCGGCAGCCAGTTGTCGACGATTTCCTGTTTGCTCTTCATGCCCGGTCCGGTTCTGCAGGGGCGCCATTGTAGGCAACGCTGCGCCTGCCCTGCCACACAAAGAGAAGGGGCGGCCCAACGGCCGCCCCTCCTGGTTTCCCTGCGGGAGCCGGTGGCTTAGAAGCGCACCGACCAGCGCAGATTGGCACCGTGGTCGCGGCTTTCGTCGCCGAACTGGCCGCTGTAGCCCAGTTCCAGCTGCTGCTTGGCGGTCAGCCAGGCCGAGAGGCCCAGTTCGGCCACCACCGCGCTGTCGGCGATGGGTGCACCGTTGACCACGAAGCTGTCGCCGCCGGTGGCAAAGCCCAGGCGGGCCGACGGGTTGCGGTCGCCGCTGGCGTGGCGGTAAGCCACCGCGCCGCGCACGTGCAACCAGCTGTCCTGCTGGAACGAGGCCTTCAGACCCTTGTCGAAGCGCACGCCGGCCGTGGCCAGGGTGGTGCGCACATCGTCCACCGAACCCTGCAGGGCCGCAGCACCGCCACGCTCGTTCACGTGCTTGGTGTCCACGTCCACGCGGGCCACCTGCACGTACGGCTCCAGGCCGGCCTCGCGGCCACCGAAGCGGTAGGCCGCTTCGATGAAGGCCTGGCGGGTACGCGCGTCGTAGCGGGCGCGCAGGGTGTCGCTGTAACCGGCGAACGCCAGCTCACGGGTGCTGTCCACGTCGTGTTCGCTCCATGCCAAGCCGCCACGCAGGCCGAAACCGCCCCAGTTGTGGCTGGCGTAGGCGCCGAAATGGGTGTTGTCCACCTTCGACCTCGCACGGCGGCCTTCGCCCTGCTTCACGTCGGTGCGGCCGGTACCGGCCAGCACGCCCACCTGCCAGCCGCCGAACTCGCGGTCGGCACCGACCAGCAGGCCGTTGCTGTTGGCTTCGGTGCGGGCGGTGTTGGTGTTGCCGTCCAGAGTGGTGCTGCCGGCCAGGGCCTGCACCCACACACCGGTGGCGTCGCCGCCTTCGGCACCCGGTGCAGCGGCACCGGCACGGCGGGCCAGCGCGGCGTCACGCACGTAGCGGCTGCCTTCCAGCAGGGCCGCGCTGGTGGCGGCATGCAGTTCGCCGCTGAGGCTGTCCAGTGCGCTGCCCACCTGTTCCGGGAACAGCATGGTCAGCGGACGCGGCAGGCCCTGGTTGACCGCCAGACCGTCGACGATGGTGGCCACGGCCAACTGGTTGGCGGTGGTGGCCGCGGTAGCCAGCGCGTTGCCGCGGGCCACTTCAATGCGCGCGCCGGCGGCCGAGTAGGCCAGGCTGAACTGCAGGAAGGGCGAGAAGGCGCTGAAATCGGTGCTGGCGAACTGACCGTTCACGCCGCCGTCGGCCTGGATGAAGTTGAACTGCTCGCCCAGGTAGTAGGTGCCCGGTTCCGGCAGCGCCACCAGGGTGCCGCCCAGGGTGGCGGTGCCGGTCACGTGCAGCTGGTCGCTGCGGCTGCCCGGGGCCACCTCGGCCTGGTACACGCCAGTGGCGGTCTGCACATAGTCACCGTTGATGGTGAGCGTGCCGATGGAGTTGCCCGGAGCGATGATGCCGGCCACGGTGGTGTTTCCCAGCTGGCCCACGCCCTTCAGCGTGCCCTTTTCACCCACGAAGGTGCTGCCGCCGGTCTGCACGCCGTTGAAGGACACCACGCCGCCGGTGACGGTCAGGTCCGAGCCGTCCAGCACACCGGTGGCGGTGATGCGGCTGCTGCCGCCCAGGCTGTTCAGCGCTGTGTTCTGCAGGGTGCCGTTTAGCAGGAAGGTTCCGCCGGTCACGTCCACGGCGCTGGTCAGCGTGTTCACGCCGTCCAGTTCCAGCACGCCTTCGCGCACCACCGCGCCGTTGAAGCTGTTGTCGCCGCTCAGGCGCAGCCAGCCGATGCCGCTCTTGGTCAGTTTGCCCGGGCCGCCGATGTCATTGGTCCAGTCGTCCCATGCATCACCTTCCCACATCTTCAGGCCGCCGGCCTTCTGGTTCATCACCACATCGGTGTCCACGCGCAGCGAACCGTAGCCTTCGACGGCCGCAGCCAGGTTCATCAGGCCCCAGCCGTAGACATCGTCCACGCCTGCAGCGCCCAGGTCGGTGGCGGTGGTCAGCAGCACGTCGCGCACCTGCGCGCTGTCCAGGTACGGGAAGCGCTCGAACAGCAGGCCCAGCGCGCCGGTGACGTGCGGGGCGGCCATGGACGTGCCGCTCAGTTCCTCGTAATCGGACGACGGGGTCTGGCTGATGATGTCCACCACCAGGTTGCCGTTGTCATCGTAGAAATCACCTTCGATCACCGAATCGGGACCGTACACGGTCGAGTTGATGTTCGAGCCGGGCGCAGCGAGGCACCAGTTCGCCGCCAGGCCACAGCGCATCGAGCGGTTGCTCAGCTCCAGGTCCTGATTGACGTTGACCACGGCCAGCCAGTACGGCTCGACGTCGGCGACGGCGCGCGGCAGCGAGGCATACATGCCGGCAATCGGCGCTTCTTCCGGCGAAGTGTTGGGCGAATCGGTGTTGCCAGCGGCCCATACCTGGATCAGGCCGCTGCTGCGCGAACCTTCGGCCATCGCAGCCAGACTGGCGGCGAACACCGGGTGCGACTGGTACATGTCCAGGTCTTCCGCTGTGGCCGGCTCGTTGGCCAGGCCCCAGCTGTGATTGATGGCGCGCACACCCTGCTCGTTCATCTGCGTATACAGCTGCGGGTAGATCGAATCGTCGGCCTGGATGGCGGCGATGGTCTGTTCGTCCAGATACAGGGAACCGCCGATATTCACCACCGACAGGTAGGTGGCGCTGTTGGAGAACAGGCGGGCCACGCTCAGGTCGGCGCCGAAGGCAACACCGTGGGTGCCGTGGCCATCACGGTTGGCGGCGATGGTGCCTGACACGTGGGTACCGTGCACGTTGTAGCTCAGGCCTTCGTAGAAGCCATTGCGCTCCAGCAGATCGGCATAGTCCGGGTCGAGCACCTGATAGGACACGGCCACCTGGTCACCGTCGCTGGCAAAGCAGGCGTCCGGGCCACTCAGCACTTCGCGCGCACACAGGCTGCCATCGCCCAGCACGTCGGCCAGATGGATGCTGCGGTGGTCCTTGCTGGCGAACTCGTCGTGGTCCAGGCCGGTGCCGCTGTCGAACACGCCCAGGCGGATGCCGGTGCCGGTCAGTCCGCGTGCGTAGGCCACATCGGCGTTGATCGCCTGCAGGCCCCAGTCGCTGTTGAATTCGGTGGTGCGCCAGCTGGCGGCATCACCCGGCTTGCCCATGATGGGTTCCGGATCGACTTCCACATCGGCGGCGGCGACGGCCAGCGACGGCGAAGCGGTGAGGACCGGTGCGGCAAACGCGGCCTGCAGGCTGCGCTGGAACTGGTAACGCGACAAGGCGTCTGCATTGCTGTCCTGGGCCAGGGCCGGCAGAACGGCGGCCATCAGCAGCGAGCCAACAATGGCCGAGGCCAGGGGTGAGGGGAGGATCGAGCGGCGGGAAGCGGTGGAGCGATACGACGGGAAGACATTCATCTGCAGTTACGTCCTTGATTCCTTGAAATATTTCAGGTGCAGCTCCGTCATGGAGCAATGGAAAGCACACCTCACGGCGGGTCAGCGCTCGCTGTCCCACCCGTTGGTAGCGGCAGGTGTCACAAAAAATTAATGCTTCGTTCAGAATTTTTGTATAGGGAAATCCCCACCCCTGCCCCTGCCCAAGGTCACTTGGCAAGTGGTATCGACGACGGATAGCGTCAGCGGATTCACGCGTCGGTTGGGGATCTGCATGGCATCGATGGTGTTGCGCGCCGCTCTTGGGCTGGCGCTGGTTTCGTTGAGCACGGCACCGGCGGTGGGCGCCTCGCGCTTCGTCGCCGATCCCTACCCCAGCACCTACCAGGCGCATCCCGATGCGCCGGTGCTGATCCAGAACGCCACCGTGCTGACCGGCACCGGCCAGCGCCTGGACAACGCCGACGTGCTGCTGCGCGAGGGCCGGATCGCCGCCGTGGGCCGCCAGCTGCAGGCCGACGCCGGTGTCACCCGCATCGATGCGCAGGGCAAGTGGGTCACCCCCGGCCTGATCGACGTGCACTCGCACCTGGGCGTGTACCCCAGCCCGGGCGTCGGCGCGCACAGCGACGGCAACGAGATGACCGCGCCGGTCACCGCCAACGTCTGGGCCGAGCACTCGGTCTGGCCGCAGGACCCGGGTTTTGCCACCGCGCTGGCCGGCGGCGTGACCAGCATGCAGGTGCTGCCGGGCTCGGCCAACCTGGTCGGTGGCCGCGGCGTGACCCTGAAGAACGTCCCCGCCATCACCTACCAGGCGATGAAGTTTCCCGGCGCACCGTGGGGACTGAAGATGGCCTGTGGCGAGAACCCCAAGCGGGTCTACGGCGAAGGCAAGGGCGTGACCCCGGCCACGCGGATGGGCAACGTCGCCGGCTATCGTGCCGCCTTCATCGATGCCGCCGACTACATCGCCAAGAACAAACCGAAGCCGGCCAAGCGCAAGGGCTGGTTCGGCAGCGACAAGGGCGACAGCGCCGGTGATGCCGGCGGCAAGCGCGATCTCAAGCTGGACACGCTGGCCGGCGCGATCGAAGGCGACATCCGCGTGCACATCCACTGCTACCGCGCCGACGAGATGGCCACCATGCTCGACCTGGCCAAGGAATTCGGCTTCAAGGTGGCGGCCTTCCACCACGGCGTGGAGGCCTACAAGCTGGCCGACCGGCTGGCCGCCGACGGCGTCTGCGGTGCGCTGTGGGCCGACTGGTGGGGCTTCAAGATGGAAGCCTTCGATGGCATCCCGGAGAACATCGCACTGGTCGACCGGCCGAGGAACAGCTGCGCCATCGTCCATTCCGATTCGCCCGAAGGCATCCAGCGGCTGAACCAGGAAGCGGCCAAGGTGATCGCGGCCGCGCGCCGTGCGCACATGCCGGAGATCGCCCCCGAACACGCCATCACCTGGATGACCGCCAACGCCGCCAAGGCGCTGGGCATCGAAGGCCAGACCGGCACCCTGGAGGCCGGCAAGATGGCCGACGTGGTGGTGTGGAACGGCAACCCCTTCAGCTCCTACGCGCTGGCCGAGCAGGTCTTCATCGACGGCCGCCGGCTGTACGACCGCGGTGCACCTGCGGCCACGCCACGTTCCGATTTCCAGCTTGGCCAGGAGGTGCACTGATGGTGGCGCTCAAGCAGTTGGCGCGGTCTGCGGCGAAGGGCCGCCGGGCATGGCTCGGCGCGACGGTCATGGTGCTGGCCTGCCTCTCCGCATCCGCACAGGCGCAGGACCTGCTGGTGCGCAACGCGACCGTGCATACGGCCAGCGCGCGCGGCAGCCTGCAGGGCGCGGACGTACTGGTGCAGGGCGGCATCATCCGCGCGGTCGGCCGCGGCCTGTCCGCCCCGGCCGGCACAACCGTGGTCGACGCCGATGGGCGCCCGCTGACGCCGGCGCTGTTCGGGGGCATCACCGAGATCGGCATCGAAGAAGTCTCCGGCGAAGCGAGCACGGTCGACAGCACGCTGAAGATCGGCGAACAACCGTTGCGCCCCGAATTCGATGTCACCCTGGCCTACAACCCGGCCTCGGTGCTGATCCCGGTGGCGCGCCTGGATGGCATCGGCTTCACTGCGCTGGGGGCCGCCACCGGTGGCGGCTTCGTTGCTGGCCAGGGCGGTGTGATGCGGCTGGACGGCAGCGCCGACCCGCTCGGCCCGCGCGCGCTGTTCCTGCGGCTGGGGTCGGCTGCGGTGGAGTTGACCGGACACTCGCGCGCTGCGCAGTGGATGCTGCTGCAGCAGATGGTGGACGAGGCGCGCGGCCAGGTTGCCGCCGACTCGCCGCACGCCCTGCTGACGCCGGCCGGGCGCCGCACGCTGGGCCGTTACCTGGCCGGCCAGGGCCGCATCGTGGTGGAGGTGGACCGCGCCGCGGACATCCGCCAGCTGCTGCGTTGGGCGTCCCGCGAAAAGGTGAAGATCGCCATTGCCGGTGGCAGCGAAGCCTGGCAGCTGGCACCGGAGCTGGCAGCCGCGCAGGTGCCGGTATTCGTCGACGTGCTGTCCAACCTGCCGGCCAGCTTCGACCAGATCGGCGCCACGCTGGAAAACGCGGCACGCCTGCAACGGGCCGGCGTGGCCGTGTCGTTCGTGCAGCGTGGTGATGCTTCGCACAACGCGCGCAAGATGCGCCAGCTGGCCGGAAATGCCGTGGCCAACGGCTTGCCCTGGGCCGACGGCCTGGCCGGGCTGACCCGGGTGCCGGCGCAGGCGTTCGGCGTGGCCGACCAGATCGGCAGCATCGAGCCGGGCAAGCGTGCCGACCTGGTGCTGTGGGAGGGCGACCCGCTGGACGTGGCGCACTATGCCGAACAGGTCTGGCTGGGCGGCCGGGCGATGCCGATGCGCTCGCGCCAGACCGAACTGCGTGACCGCTACCTGCAGCGCAACGCGCAGCCCTGACCGCATTGAAGGACACCACCATGGCCACCCTGCGCTGGTATTTCGACTTCGTTTCGCCGTACTCCTACCTGCATTGGCAGAAGCTGAAGCAGCTGCCCCAGTTCGCGCGGATCCAGCCGGTGCCGATTGCCTTTGGCGCCGTGCTGCACCACCTGGGCAATCTCGGGCCGGCCGAGATTCCGGCCAAGCGCCGCTTCATGTACCGCCAGCTGCTGTGGACCGCGCAGGCCGAGGGCACGCCGCTGCACTTCCCGCCGGGCCATCCGTTCAACCCGCTGTCCGCCCTGCGGCTGTGCCTGGCTGCTGGCGCCGGCACGCAAGCGGTGGACGTACTGTTCGACTGGATCTGGCGCGAGGGGCACGCGGGCGACAGTGCCGAGGCCCTGCGCGAACCGGCTGCGCGGCTGGGGATCGAGGATGTCGCCAATGCCATCGCCGCGCCGGCGGTCAAGGAGCAGCTGCGCCGCAACACCGAGGCCGCCATTGCCGCCGGCGTGTTCGGCGTCCCCACCCTGGCCATCGATGGCGAGTTGTTCTGGGGCAACGATGCCCACCCGCTGATGGCGGCGGTGCTGGCCGACCCGGACCTGCTGCAGCAGCCCGAATGGCAGCGCCTGGCCGAGCTTCCGGTGGCGGTGCAGCGCAGTCGCTGAACAGGGCGTGGCGCATTTGCCGCGCGCGCCACGCCAGATTTTGAGATAGATTTCACGTTTCCGAACCTACAACCGCCCTGGAGGGGGAGCCGCGGATGCGCATCGGAATCGTCGTCGACTCGGCCTGCGACCTGCCGCAGGACTTCATTGCCGAGCACAACATCGTGCTGCTGCCGATCACCGTGCGGATCGGCGAAGCCGTGCTGGCCGATCATCGCGATGAGCAGGCCACCCTGAGCTTCCTGCACGCGCACGTGGCCGAGCACGGCGCCGAGGCGGAGACCATTCCCTTCAGCGTCAACCAGATCCGCGACCTGTTCCTGCAGCAACTGGTGATCGACTACGACCACGTGTTCTGCATGACCATCACCAAGACCCGCAGCCCGATCCACGACAACGCGCTGCAGGCCAGCTTCGCCATCCTCAACGACTACAAGCCGGTGCGGCAGGCGGCCGGCCACAACTCGCCGTTCGCGCTGCGCGTGCTCGACACCCAGAACCTGTTCGCCGCGCAGGCGGTGACTGCGGTGGAAGCGGTACGCCTGCGCGCCAGTGGCGCCAGCGTGCAGCAGATCCGCGAACGCCTGGAAGAACTGGCCGGCAACGTGCACGGCTACATGGTCACCCGCGACCTGTACTACATGCGCGCACGTGCGCGGCACAAGGGTGACCGCAGTGTCGGCCTGCTCAGCGCGGCGCTGGGCAGCGCGCTGGACATCAAGCCGGTGCTGCACGGTTACCGCGGCGAGACCGGGCCGGTGGCCAAGATCAAGGGTTTTGACAACGCCGTGCAGAAGCTGTTTGCGGTGGTCGGCCAGCGCGTGCGCGCTGGGCTGATGACGCCGACGGTGTGCATCAGCTACGGCGGTGAACTGGACGAACTGCGCGCCCTGCCCGGCTACGCCCAGATGAAGGACGTCTGCGCCGGCCACGGCGTAACCGTGTACGAAACGGTGATGAGCCTGACCGGCATGGTCAACGTCGGCAAGGGCGCGGTCACCGTGGGCTTTGCCGATGGACCGCATCGGTTTGAATGAAGGCCAACCGCGGCGGAACTCTGCACATCGATTCCACCGCGGTTGTGCCAGCCTTGCCGCACTTCAAGGAGAACACCATGCCTGCGCAGTACCACATCAGCCTGCCCGACCCGTCCAAGGCACGCGGCAACGACCCTGACCTGTCCTTCCATTCGCAGGGCGCCGCCGGCTTCGCCGAGGAGCTGCAGGATGCCCTGCGCAGCGGCACGTTGTTCGAACGCTGGAAGGCCAAGCAGCCCGACCCGGATGCAGTGGAGCCGCAGTGGGGCGCAACCGATCCCGAGGCCACCGTGACCGGTGAGCAGAAGGACCTGCGCATCAACCTGGTGGCCACCACCCGCATCGACAGCGATGTGTTCAAGCAGCGCCTGCGCCTGCTGGCCGGCAGCCACTGGGAACTGCGCGACGTGCGTTGAGGCCATGCCGTGGTAGTGCCGGCCGCTGGCCGGCAACCGCGGCGTCCGGGGAGGTGCCGGCCAGCGGCCGGCACTAAGGGCTGGTCCGCTCAACAGTCCATGGTTCCGTGCGCGTTGCCCTCGTCATCCAGCACGTGCGCATGCAGGACCACCTGGTTGCGGCCGGCACGCTTGGCGGCATACAGGCCGGCATCGGCGTCGGCCAGAAGCTGATCGGCGCTGGCCATCGCTGGCGGATGCAAATAGCCCACGCCGATGCTGATGCTGACCGACCCTTCCGGCAGCGGCAGCGCCGCCACCGCCTCGCGCAGGCGCTCGGCCAGTGCCAGCACGCCCGACAGCGCACTTCCGGGCACGATCACCGCGAATTCATCGCCGCCGTAGCGAGCGACACGGTCACCGGCGCGGCCGGCGCTCGCCTTCAGGACCGCTGCCACGGCCTGCAGGCAGCGGTCGCCGGCGGGATGGCCGTGGCGGTCGTTGAAGGCCTTGAAATGATCGATATCCAACAGCAGCAGGCCCAGCTCGGTGCCACTGCGCCGTGCGCGGTTCCACTCGGCCAGCAGCAGCGCGTCGAACTCGCGCCGGTTGGCCACGCCGGTCAGGCCATCCTGGCGCGCCAACTGGTCCAGCGAGGCCTGCCGTTCCATCAGGTCCACCTGCAGCAGGATGCTGCGCAGGCCGAACCCCAGCGTCGCCACCACGAACCCGCTCACGGCCAGGGGCCGGGCGTGGTCGACCACCAGCGTGCCTACCACCAGCAGCAGCAGCGGCAGGATCATCGGGCCCGCCGCCTGCACCGTGCGCGCCATCCGCGGATGCGACGCCAGGACCCGCGCCGGTGCCTGGCTGAGTGCGAGCAGCGCCAGCAGCAGGAACGGCAGATCGATCAGCAGGTCGGCATAGGCACCGAACGCATCGCCGGAGGTGTAGTGGTTGATGTAGTACGCCACCAACAGGTAGGTCACCGCATACATCGCCAGCGCGCGGAAAAAGGTGCGCCGCTCGGGAACGTCGCCGGCCAGCCAGCGCACCACCGCGAACACAGCGATGCACAGGTTCTGGATATCGAACATGCGTTGCATGTTGGCCAGCGCGTGGTCGTCGATGTCAACGCGGGCGGCAAACGACTGCGCGTGCACGAAGAACAGCACGCCCAACAGCGCCGCCATCGCCGCATCGATCAGGCTGATGCTGACCCGTTCCCGGCGCGCCCGGGCCAGGATAAACACCAGGGGCACACCGTAAAGCACGTAAAGGAACAGGCTTGCGCGCGGGGTGAAATCGGCACGCCCGGCGCCCAGGGCGTCAATCATGTTGAACGCCATGCCGCCGGCCCACAGCAGCAGGGCCAGCGCCGTGGCGCGCCACCCCAGTGCCGCGCGGTCGCGGCGGGCCCGCCACAGGCAGGCGATCGCAGCCAGCAGCGGGGCGCCGGTCAGGAAAACGAAGGAACCCGCCCCGGCGGGACCGGGCCACAGGGCCAGCACCAGCCCATGGCACAGCACATACAGCAGCGCCAGCACTACCGGCATGCCTTCCCCCATCCGCAAGGCCGTATGGGCGCACGATAGCGCGCCGGCACGCCACAGCGGCGTGATCCACTGCGGCAAAACAACACGCCGCGGGCCACGGTAGTGCCGGCCGCTGGCCGGCATCCGAGGGAATCACGGGCCGGCAGGTTGCCGGCCAGCGGCCGGCACTACCGGCAAGGCCTCAGGCGTACAGCGTGTAGGGGTGATGGGCCGGCACGCCACAGCGGCGTGATCCACTGCGGCGAAACGACGCTCCGCGTGCACCGCCACGGTAGTGCCGGCCGCTGGCCGGCATCCGAGGAAATCACGCGGCGGCAGGTTGCCGGCCAGCGGCCGGCACTACCGGAAGGCCCCCAGGCGTGGAGCGCGTGGGGGTGATGGACCGGCACGCCACAGCGGCGTGATTCACTGCGGCAAAACAACACGCCGCATGCACCGCCAGGGTCGTGCCGGCCGCTGGCTGGCATCCGAGGGAATCACGGGGCGGCAGGTTGCCGGCCAGCGGCCGGCACTACCGGAAAGGCCTCAGGCGTACAGCGCGTGGGCGTGGTGGGCCGGTACGCCACAGCGGCGTGATCCACTGCGGCGAAACGACGCTCCGCGTGCACCGCCACGGTCGTGCCGGCCGCTGGCCGGCATCCGAGGGAATCACGGGCCGGCAGGTTGCCGGCCAGCGGCCGGCACTACCGGCAAGGCGTCAGCCGTGCAGGGCGCGGGCGTGGTGGGCGATGTGCTCGCCGATGAAGCTGGCGATGAAGTAGTAGCTGTGGTCGTAGCCCGGCTGCAGGCGCAGGGTCAGCGGATGGCCGGCCGACGCGCAGGCCTCCTGCAGGCGCTGCGGCTGCAGCTGGGTCTGCAGGAACTCGTCCGCCTCGCCCTGGTCGACCAGCAGCGGCAGGCGCTCGTCAGCCATAGCGATCAGCTCGCAGGCATCCCATTGCGCCCAGTCGGCCGGGTTGTCACCCAGATAGGCAGTGAACGCCTTCTGCCCCCACGGGACATGGCTGGGCGCGACGATCGGCGAGAACGCCGACACGCTGCGGTAGCGCCCCGGGTTGCGCAGCGCGATCACCAACGCGCCGTGGCCGCCCATCGAATGACCGCTGATGGCGCGTGCGCCGGTCGCCGGGAACTCCGCTTCGATCAGCGCCGGCAGCTCGTGCACTACGTAGTCATGCATGCGGTAGTGCTCCGCCCAGGGCGCGCGGGTGGCGTTGAGGTAGAACCCCGCGCCCTTGCCGAGGTCGTAGCCTTCGGCATCGGCCACGTCATCACCGCGCGGGCTGGTATCTGGCGCGACGATGATCACGCCGTGTTCGGCCGCATAACGCTGCGCGCCCGCCTTGGTGATGAAATTCTGCTCGGTGCAGGTCAGCCCACTCAGCCAGTACAGCACCGGCAGCGTCTGCGTTTCCGCCTGCGGCGGCAGGTACACGGCGAACTGCATGTCGCAGCCCAGCGTGGTCGAATGATGGCGGTAGACGTCCTGCCAGCCACCGAAACAGGCGCGGTGTTCAATGCGTTCCATCAGGCTCTCCTGCGCACCGGCCTCGGCCGGCACGTCTATTGATCAGTTCATCCAGCTGCGAAAGCAGGTGCAGAAGCGGCTCGACACCGGGCTGGCCGTCGAGGTTGCGGTACGCCGCCACCGCCACGTCGCTGCGCGGTGGCCACTGGCCGTCGGCGCGGGCTTCGTGCAGGCGCGGCAGGAACACCTGTGCCAGCCAGTGCTCGAACGGCATCTCGTCGATACCGAAAGGTGAATCCACCGCGCGCGGCGGACCCACGTCGCCCTCTACCCAGCCCAGCGCGCGCAGCGCCTGCTCGATCGGCGCCACCAGGGCCGCGCGCGGGTCTTCCGCACGCGGCCGGCGCAGGGCATCCAGCCAGCCCATGACGCGGCTCAGTAATGGACCACCGAACGGATCGACTTGCCTTCATGCATCAGGTCGAAGGCGTCGTTGATCTTGTCCAGTTCCATGGTGTGGGTGACGAACGGGGCCAGTTCGATATCACCCTTCATCGCGTCTTCGACCATGCCCGGCAGCTGGCTGCGGCCCTTCACGCCGCCGAAGGCAGTGCCCATCCACTTGCGGCCGGTCACCAGCTGGAACGGGCGGGTGGAGATCTCCTGCCCGGCACCGGCCACGCCGATCACCACGCTCTGGCCCCAGCCACGGTGCGCGCATTCCAGCGCCGCGCGCATCACGTTGACGTTGCCGATGCACTCGAAGCTGTGGTCTACGCCCCAGGTGGTCATTTCAACGATGACCTGCTGGATCGGCGTGTCGAAGTCCTTCGGGTTGATGCAGTCGGTGGCGCCGAATTCGCGCGCCAGTTCGAACTTGGACGGATTGGTGTCCACTGCGATGATGCGGCCGGCCTTGGCCTGGCGCGCACCCTGGATCACCGCCAGGCCGATGCCCCCCAGGCCGAACACCGCTACGCTGTCGCCTTCCTGCACCTTGGCGGTGTTGTGCACCGCGCCGATTCCGGTGGTGACGCCGCAGCCGAGCAGGCAGACGTGCTCCGGGTTGGCGTCCGGGTTGATCTTGGCCAGCGAGACTTCGGCCACCACGGTGTACTCGCTGAAGGTCGAGCAGCCCATGTAGTGGTACAGCGGCTCGCCGTTGTAGCTGAAGCGGCTGGTGCCATCGGGCATCACGCCCTTGCCCTGGGTGGCGCGCACCGACACGCACAGGTTGGTCTTGCCGCTCTTGCAGAACAGGCACTCGCCGCACTCGGCGGTGTACAGCGGAATCACGTGGTCGCCCGGCTTGACGCTGGTCACGCCCTCGCCCACCTCCACCACGATGCCGGCGCCTTCATGGCCCAGCACCACCGGGAACAGGCCTTCCGGATCATCGCCGGACAGGGTGAACGCATCGGTGTGGCAGACACCGGTATGGGTGATCTTCACCAGCACTTCGCCCTTCTTCGGCGGGGCGACGTCGATCTCGACGATCTGCAGCGGCTGGCCGGGACCAAAGGCGACGGCGGCACGGGACTTCATGGTGGCTTCTCCAAGGACAGGCAGTAACAGGATGGGCGGCGCACTGTTGCGCCGTCGTTTATTTCAGGTACGAGCGGATCAACGCGCTCATGTCGCGCACGCGTTCGGCGCGTTGTTCGTCGGAGGCGGCGGGCTGGCCGAACTCCTCGCGCAGATGGGCTTCCATCACCTCGGACATCAGGCCGTTGACCGCGCCACGGATGGCGGCGATCTGCTGCAGCACCGGCCCGCAGTCGGCGCCAGCTTCGAGCGCGCGATCCAGCGCATCGCACTGGCCGCGGATGCGGCGCACGCGAGCCAGGACCTTCTTCTTCTCTTCGGGTGAGTGCGGCATGGCGGGCCACCTCGAAACTATACTGGGGGATAGTATACACGGCCACCCTGCCAGTGCCACCGACGCTCCCCGCCGCCATCGCGATCCGCCGGCAGAGCCGGGCTAAAGAACGCCGCCACGCAGCCGCTACCCGGTGCCTGATGGCGAATGAGTCGCCGGCAATGACACGGAGTTCTGATGATGGTGCGTCCCCTGCTGCCCGCCTGCCTGGCCATGGCCCTGGCATTCCCCGCACTGGCCGAGCAGGCCCCCACTACCGCGACGGCCCAGGTGGATCTGCAGCAACCGGCGCGCATCCGCCTGTTCAGTGCCAATGGCCAGTATCTGGCGATGCGCAAGAACCACACGCGCAGCGGCGCCGAAGCCGAGGTGGTCAGGGTGGAGAGCAAGGCGTCCAAGGGTGTGTTCAGCACGCTCGCCTCGTTGGCCACCGGCAATGAAAGCACCTCGATCGGCATGCCCGAGTCATTCGCCACCGGTACGCTGGGCGGTATCCGCAAGCCCTTCTATCGCGAATTCGCACTGGTGCCGGGCCAGCTGGTCAATGTGATGGCCAACTTCGAGGGCAATCGTCGCTGCGTTCCCGCGGGCGAAAGGGTTCGCGACCTGCGCTTCACGCTGCCGCCCTCGCTCCTGCTGACGCCGGAACCGGGCCTGGACTACGAAGTATCGTTCGGTACCGACGGCAGCAGTTGCGGCATGAACGCCAGGCTGCTGCTGGCCGACGGGCGCTCAGTGCCACTCCCCACCGAGTTGCAGCGGCAACGCTCAGCAAAGACGTACAAGGTGGAAGGAACGCATCTGTATACCTTCCTGTTCCGCCCGGGCAGCGTGTACTACCGCCCGGTCGGCGAGGCGGAGGACCTGCAGCTGCGCATCGACGATGCCGAACATGCCGACGCATTCGAAACGGCGATGCGCGAGATCGCCTCGCGGCCCGGCACCCAGATGTGCATCTTGCTGCCGGACTTCTTCTACAAGAGCCCGCTGAAAGACCGGCTTGACCGCGTCCTGGACGAGCAGGACAAGAATTTTCCGGCCATCCTCGAACCGATCGAAGGACTGCGCAAAGTCCGCCAGCTTGAGGACCATGTGCCCACCACCTTCCTGGATGCTGCCGCGTACTGCCAGTTGGCAGGGATGATGGCGTTCCCGCCCCGCAACACGCTCGATGGCGCACCCGACGTGGCAGCCCCGGCTCAGTCAAACAATCCCTGAGCCGCCAGCCGCGCCAGCTCATCCACCACATAACGCACCTTCGGCCGCAGGTGGCGGGTTGGCGGCCACAGCGCATGGATGTCGATATGCCGCTGCATGTGCGCATCCAGCACCGATTGCAGCGCGCCGGATTCCAGGTGCCGGCGCACCAGTGACTCCGGCATCTGGCAGATGCCCAGCCCAGCAATGGCGGCGTCGATCACTGCATCGCCGTCGTTGAGTTGGTAGGCCGCATTCGGGATGAACGTTCCTTCGGCATCATCACTGCCAATCCGCCACGCCACCGGTTGCCCGTGGCGGAAGCCGACGATGCTGCGGTGCTGTGCCAGTTCCTCCACGGTCGCAGGCACGCCATGCGCCTGCAGGTACTCCGGCGATGCACAGGTGACCAGGCGCTGGCGACCCAGCCGGCGCGCGACCAGGTGCTCTGCGTGGTGCAGCCCACCGAAACGGATCAGCAGGTCGATGCCCTCTTCGACCGGATCAACGAAGTGATCGGTGAAGGTCATCGTCAGCTGCAGGTCCGGGTACTGCCGGCACAACCGCAGCAGCACCGGCAACACCACCAGCCGCCCGAACGAGGACGGCATGTCGATGCGCAGCCGCCCGCTGGGCAGGCCGGCCGAACCCAGGCAGGCCTCGGCGGCGGAGATTTCTTCCAGCGCCGCCGCACACGACGCGTAGTACGCCTCGCCGTCGGTGGTCAGCGCGATGCGCCGCGTGGTGCGGTGGAACAGGCGCACCCCCAGCCGCGTTTCCAGCCGGGCGATGGCCTTGCCCACCGCTGAGCGTGAGACGCCCAGTGCATCGGCCGCTTCGGTGAAGCTGCCCGAGCGGGCCGCAGTAACGAAGGTCACCAGGCCATTCAATGATTCCAGCGGCAGCATTCTCCCCCCCACATTGGGGACAAATTGTCCCACACTCAGGGAGATCGAAGCGCTTTATGCGCCCGCATGTCAACTCCATCCTGTGTGCATCGCGCCGCTGGCGCTCCTCCCCCGCACCGAGATGACCGACATGACCGCCACCCTGTTCCGCCCCTTCGACCTGTCAGGCACCCTCCTGCGCAACCGCATCGTGATGGCCCCGATGACCCGTGCCCGCAACCCCGGCTCGGTCGCCAATGCGCTCACCGCGCAGTACTACCGGCAACGCGCCAGCGCTGGGCTGATCATCAGTGAAGGCACCCCGGTCTCGCCGCAGGGCCAGGGGTACATCGACGTGCCGGGCATCTGGTCGGCCGAGCAGGTGGCGGGCTGGAAGCAGGTGACCGAGGCCGTGCATGCCGAACAGGGCACGATCTTCGCCCAGCTCTGGCATGTGGGCCGCATGTCGCACTCCTCGCTGCAGCCCGATGGCGGACAACCGGTCAGCGCTGGCACTCGCCCGGTCGCCAGCGCACCGAAGAACACCTCGTTCGTCTACCTGGACGACGGCAGCCGCGGCCATGCCGATCCCACTCCGGCGCGTGCGCTGGCCACCGAAGAGACCCCCGGCATCGTCGACGACTTCGTGCGCGGCGCGGAGAACGCCATCGCGGCCGGCTTCGACGGCATCGAGCTGCATGCTGCCAACGGCTACCTGTTCGAACAGTTCCTCAACCCGCTCATCAACCAGCGTGAGGACCGGTATGGCGGCTCGCTGCCCAATCGTGCGCGCCTGATCCTGGACACCGTCGATGCGATGGCGCAACGCATCGGTGCCCACCGTATCGGCGTGCGCCTGGCACCGAACAACCTCACCTTCGACATGCCGTTCTACCCCGACAACGAAGCCACCTATCTGTACCTGGCCGGGGAACTGGGCAAACGCGGCCTGGCCTACGTGCATCTCAACGACAACCTGCAGGCGGGCCAGTCGGTGCTGGGCGAGGCCTTCCTGCAGCAGTTCAAGCAGGCCTACGGCGGCACCCTGATCCTGGCCGGTGGCATGACCCGCGAACGCGCGCTGCAGCTGGTCGAGGCGGGCACCATCGACCTGGCCGCGTTCGGCCAACCGTTCATCGCCAACCCGGACCTGGTCGAGCGCCTGCAGCGCGACATTGCGTTGGCCACTCCGGACCGCAGCAGCTACTACGGCGGCGGCGAAGCCGGTTACCTCGACTACCCGGCCGCCGGCTGATCCCGCACGGGGTCGGATCCCCGCCACAGGGGGGGCTCCGACCCTTGGATCAGGCGTCCTCGCGCACGTAGGCGAACGAATGGTCCAACCGCTCGAAGTCGATCACTTCAGCGACGATGGCCTGCGCATCCTCGTCGCTGATACGTCCCTCGGCAATAGCGTCAACACGGGCGAACAGCCGCTGCAACGCCGCGTACTGGTCATCGCGCAGGAACGGTTGATGGCTGTGCAGCCAGCGCTGCAGGTTGCTGGCCAGCTCGCCATGCGAAAGCAGCGTGTACGTCGCTTGGTAGTCGGCAACTGCTTCGACCATCTTGCGGAACAGGAAGTCCTGGTAGCTGGCGGCCAGCACATCGGCACGATCATCGTCATGCCACACCAGCACGACCGGCGGTTCAGCAACACCGGGCGCGTTGCTCCAGAAGCAGTAGCTGTCGCCGCCACCCGTCCGCGCAAACGGCAGCAGCTGCAGGTCCGTGCGCAGGGGGTTGTAATGATCCTCGGCGGTCAGTTCCTGCCACGCCTCGAGCAGTTCATCGTGTTCCAGCGGTTCGTATTCCTGGGCGTACAGCAGCACCGGCGGATCCGCCTGCAGCGTCGGGAACACCACCTTGGACCATTCCGGATGTGGGGCACCCCAGCTCAACCGACCCGCTGCATGCAACTGCTTGAACAGGGGCGGGAAGGACTGGCCGGTGGCCCGTTCGATGTCAGATAGCGTGCTCATGGATGTCCTTGTCGATAGAGACCGCCCAGCTTGCCCGAATGCGCGCAGCAGATGAACCGGTGGCAGCACGCGGCAGGACTAGACTGCGACCACCGGATGCCGCCCATCGCTGCCATGAACGCCCCTGCCCACAGCTTCATCGTCAACCTCGACGTGCCCGACCTGGCCGCCGCCGAAACCTTCTATGTGGCCGCGTTTGGATTGCGCATCGGCCGCCGTCTCGGCCCGGAGGCCGTGGAATTGCTCGGTGGGCCAACACCGCTCTACCTGCTGCAGAACGAGGCTGGCAGCGCCGCCACCGAAGACGGCGACGTGCGCGACTACCAGCGCCACTGGACCCCGGTGCACCTGGACTGGGTGGTGGATGACATCGACGCCGCGCTGGCACGTGCAGTCGCAGCCGGGGCGACACTCGAGCAATCCGTGCGCGAGCGTCGCTGGGGACGCATCGCCGTGCTGGCCGATCCATTCGGCCACGGCTTCTGCCTGATCCAGTTCAGTGGCGAAGGCTACGACGCGCTGGTGACATGAGCGATTGGGGTGGGTGCCGGCCGTGGGTCGGCACTGCATCCCTTACCGCCACTACGCCCGCAGCATATCCACGAACGCCCGAAGCGCGCCCGGCATCTGCCGCTGCTTCGGGTAGTACAGCGCGAATCCGGCGAACGGTTCGCTCCAGTCTTCCAGCACTGCCACCATCTGCCCCGAGTCGATGTACGGCCTTGCCGTGTCTTCCAGCACGTACGCCAGGCCGATGCCATCCAGAACGGCGCGCACGATCGTGCCCTGCTCGCACAGGGTCAGCCGCCCCGGTACATCGATCTCCAGCGCCTGCCCACCGCGCTCGAACTGCCACTTGTACAGGTGCCCGCTGGCGAAGCGGAAGCGGATGCATTCGTGCGCGGCCAGGTCGCGCGGATGCTGTGGCGCCGGGCGCCGCCGCAGGTAGTCCGGCGAGCCGACAATCAAGCCACGCAGCGGTGGGCCCATCGGCACCGCCACCATGTCCTCGGGTACGAACTCGTGCAGGCGCACGCCGGCGTCGTAGCCTTCGGCGACGATATCGACCAGGCCATCGTTCTCGGTCAGCTCCACGCGCACGTCGGGATGGGCGTGCAGGAAGCGCGCCAGCCGCGGCCCCAACTGGGTCGGCACCGCCGCGCGGGTGGCGTTGATGCGCAGCAGGCCGGCCGGGGCGGCGCGGAAGTGGTTCATTTCTTCCAGTGCGTCGTGCACTTGCCCCAACGCCGGCTGCAGGCGCTCCAGCAGGCGCTGCCCGGCTTCGGTCAGGGCCACGCTGCGGGTGGTGCGATGGAACAGGCCCACGCCCAGCCGCTCCTCCAGCGCGCGGATCGCATAGCTCACCGCCGAGGTCGACAATGCCAGTTCGGCACCGGCGCGGCGGAAGCTGCGATGGCGGGCAACTGCGGCGAACGCGGCCAGATGGGTCAGGTTGTCAGTGGCCATTGTGCAGTTTCACTTGATGAATCATGCCGATATCCGCGCTTCTTGCCACTGGGCATGGGGCGTATTGTAAAGCGCCTTTCGATAAACCCTGCCAAGGATTCCCCATGTCCCTCGCCCGTGGTTACGCCGCCCATTCACATACCGCCCCGCTGGTGCCCTACGCGTTCGAACGCCGCGCGGTCGGCCCGGACGACGTGCGCATCGAGATCCTCTACAGCGGCATCTGCCATTCCGACCTGCACCAGGCCCGCGATGACTGGGGTGGCTCGATCTACCCGATGGTGCCGGGCCACGAGATCATCGGCCGGGTGACCGAAGTCGGCAGCAACGTCACCCGCTTCAAGGTCGGCGACCACGCCGGCGTCGGCTGCATGGTCGATTCCTGCCGCCACTGCGACGCCTGCCAGCACGACCTGGAGCAGTACTGCGCCGAGGGTGCGACCTGGACCTACAACGGCCGTGAACGCGAAACCGGCGCGCCGACCTACGGCGGCTATTCCGACCACGTGGTGGTCGAGCAGCGCTTCGTGGTGAAGGTGTCCGACACCCTCGACCTGAAGGCGGCCGCACCGCTGCTGTGCGCCGGCATCACCACCTGGTCGCCGCTGCGCCACTGGAAGGTCGGTCCGGGGCAGAAGGTGGGCGTGATCGGTCTCGGTGGCCTCGGCCACATGGGCGTGAAGTTCGCCAAGGCACTGGGCGCGCACGTGGTGATGATCACCACCACGCCGGAAAAGGGTGCCGACGCCAAGCGCCTGGGCGCCGATGAGGTACTGGTCTCGCGCGATGCCGCGCAGATGAAGGCGCACGCCGGCAGCTTCGACTTCCTGCTCAACACCATCCCGGTCGGCCATGACACCAACCCTTACATGGGCCTGCTCAAGCGCGAGGCCACCATGTGCCTGGTCGGCGTACTGACCGAACTGGACCCGCCGCTGACCGGTGGCAGCGTGATCTTCGGCCGCAAGCACCTGACCGGCTCGGCGATCGGCGGCATGGCCGAAACCCAGGAAATGATGGACTTCTGCGCCGAGCACGGCATCGTCAGCGATGTCGAGATCATCGACATCAAGAACGTCAACGAAGCCTGGGAACGCATGGCGAAGAACGATGTGCGCTACCGCTTCGTGATCGACATGGCGACGATGAAGGACGCCGCCTGATCCAACGCAGATGTGGAAAAGAAAAACCCCGGCAATGCCGGGGTTTTTCTTCTGGTAGTGCCGGCCGCTGGCCGGCAACCCCGCATGACGATCAGTACGCGAATTCGCGGAACACCGGATCGACGTCGCCGTGCCAGCGGCCATGGAACAGCGCCAGCTTGCGCTCGGCCGGGGTCAGGCCGGATTCGACGATCTCCTGCAGCACGTCCAGGAACTTGCTCTCGTCCTGTCCGTCGGCATTGCGCGCTGCGCGGCGCCTGAGGCCTTCCACCGAAATCTTCACCGCTTCCCGGGCCAGGTCGCGAACCGTGCCATTGCGGAACGGCAGGTTCATCGCATGCTTGGGCACGCCATCGCGCAGCGCATGGCGCTCGGCCAAGGTGAAGTCATGCACCAGGTCCCAGGCAGCATCCAGTGCGGTGTCGTCGTACAGCAGGCCGACCCAGAACGCGGGCAGCGCACACAGGCGGCTCCACGGGCCGCCATCGGCGCCACGCATTTCCAGGTACTTCTTCAGGCGCACTTCGGGGAACGCGGTGGTCATGTGGTCCGACCAGTCGCGCAGGGTCGGCAGCGCACCCGGCAACACCGGCAGCCTGCCCTGCATGAAATCGCGGAAGCTCTGCCCGCTGGCGTCGTGGTAGATGCCATCGCGGTAGGAGAAATACATCGGCACGTCGAGCAGGTAGTCGACATAGCGCTCGTAACCGAAGCCATCCTCGAACACGAAGTCGAGCATGCCGGTGCGGTCGGCGTCGGTGTCGGTCCAGATGTGCGAGCGGTAGCTCAGGTAGCCGTTCGGCTTGCCTTCGGTGAACGGCGAGTCGGCGAACAGCGCGGTGGCGATCGGCTGCAGCGCCAGCGACACGCGGAACTTCTTCACCATGTCCGCTTCGGTGGCGTAGTCCAGGTTCACCTGCACGGTGCAGGTGCGGGTCATCATGTCCAGGCCCAGCGAGCCGACCTTGGGCATGTACGAGCGCATGATCTTGTAGCGGCCCTTCGGCATCCACGGCATTTCATCGCGCTTCCACTTCGGCTGGAAGCCCATGCCGAGGAAACCCAGCTGCAGTTCGCCGGCCACCTGTGCCACTTCGTTGAGGTGGGTGCCGGTCTCCACGCAGGTCTGGTGGATGGTCTCCAGCGCCGCGCCGGACAGTTCCAGCTGTCCGGCCGGTTCCAGCGTCACCGAGGCGCCGTCGCGCAGCAGCGCGATCGTGTTGCCGTTTTCCTGCACCGGCTCCCAGCCGAAGCGGACCAACCCGTTGAGCAACGCTTCGATGCCGCGCTCGCCCTCGAACGTCGGCGGGCGCAGGTCATCCAGGCGGAACCCGAACTTCTCGTGCTCGGTGCCGATGCGCCACTGCGCGCGGGGCTTCTCGCCGGAGGCGATCACCTCCACCAGCTGCGAGCGGTCGGTAATGGGGGTATCGGCGACGTGGCTGGGGCTCGACAAGGGGAAGGCTCGCTGGACGGTGGCGGGGGATGTGGGGCTCGCGGCCTTCCATCGCAAGGGCGCACTATAGCGTGGCACCCCGTTGCGTCATGCGACGGTGACGGGTTTCAGCATCCTACCGACGCCCTCTTGACCCTCGTACACTCAGCGCATGAGCCGCCATTCGCGACACCCCGAACTGCACCGCTCCGAGCGCGTCGGCTGGCTGCGTGCCGCCGTGCTGGGCGCCAACGATGGCATCGTCTCGGTGGCCGGCCTGGTGGTCGGCGTGGCGGCCAGCGGCGCCTCCGCTGCCACCCTCCTCGCCACCGGCGTGGCCGGCACCGTGGCCGGCGCGATGTCGATGGCCGCCGGCGAGTATGTCTCGGTGCAGACCCAGGCCGACACCGAAGCGGCCGACCTGGCCATGGAAACACGCGAACTGCGCGAAGACCCGCACAGCGAGCTGGAGGAACTGGCTGCGATCTACCGCCACCGCGGCCTGGAGCCTGCATTGGCCCGGCAGGTGGCCGAACAGCTGACCGCCCACGATGCACTGGGTGCCCACGCCCGCGATGAGCTGGGCATCACCGACACCCTGCGCGCGCGCCCGCTGCAGGCGGCGCTGGCCTCGGCCGGTGCGTTCACCTGCGGAGCAGCGCTGCCGGTGCTGACCGCCCTGCTCGCGCCGGTCGACAAGGTCGCATTGATGACCACTGCCAGCACCCTGCTCGGCCTGTGCCTGACCGGCGCGGTGGCGGCCCGGGCCGGGGGCGCACCGCCTGCGCGCGGCGCGATCCGGGTGATGTTCTGGGGCGCGTTGGCGATGGCTGCGGCGGCCGGCGTCGGTCGCCTGTTCGGTGCCCAGGTGTCATGACCGGCATGCTGCCACCGGCCACCGCAGTGCTGGCCGAGATGGCCAGTCTGGCCGGCTGCGGGCGCGCCGAGGGCTACGCCTGCATCACCGCGCGCCGCGAGCATGGCGCCAGTTCGGTAGAGATTCCGCAGCCGCAGTTCGCGATCCTGCTGGAAGGCCGCAAGCAGGTGCGCACTGCACACCAGTCGCTGACGTTCGTTCCCGGCGACATCCTGCTGCTGACCCAGCGGTGCCGCATCGACGTGGTCAACACCCCTGATCCCTGCAGCGGCCGCTACCTCAGTGCCATCGTGCCACTCTGCGCCGAAGTGCTGGCGGCGGCGCGTACGCTCTGGAACGAAGAGCTTCCCGCGCAGGGTCCGGCGATGGCGCGGCTGCCGTTGATCGAACATGCCGTGGTGCTGCGCCAGTGGCGGCAATCACTGCAGGACGGGCGTTACAGCGAAGCGCGACTGGCCCTGGCCTCGCTGGTGCTGACCCTGTGCCGCCAGGGTCATGGCAACCTGCTGCTGCCGCAGGCGCCGAGCCTGAGCGAACAGATCCGCGACCGCATCGCCGCCGAACCGGCACGCGACTGGCAATCACGTGATGTGGAAGCGCAGTTCGCGCTGAGCGGCGCCACCCTGCGCCGCCGCCTCGCCGCCGAAGCCACCAGCCTGCGCCAGCTGCTCACCGAGGCGCGGTTGGCGCATGGCATGCAGCTGCTCTACACCACCGACCTGCCACTGAAGACCGTCGCCGCACGCGCGGGTTACCGGTCTGCGGCGAGTTTCAGCAAGCGCTTCGCCGAGCAGTACGGACTGGCTCCGACCGACATTTGAGGGGGTTCGGCAGGGCTTGCAGCCCTGCTTCGGTAGTGCCGGCCGCTGGCCGGCAACAGCAACAGCGTGCATTCCGTGAGATGGCGGGGCGGTGTGGGTGGGCAGGACACGCCGTAAACCCCGCTCCGCGGTCCGGCCCAGCCGCTGGCGGCTGGGCCCCGGAGTGGGACTTGCGGCGTCCCCCACAACCGGACCCACCCCGCCATCCCACGGATAGCCCGCTGTTGCTGTTGTTGCCGGCCAGCGGCCGGCACTACCGCGGGTGCAGGGCGCAGCCCTGCAGACACCCCCCCCTCCCTGAGCATTCCGCGCAGCGGATTGAGCGCCGCGCACACGCCCGTCACGGCACGCTGGCACCACGGAATCACCCGTTCACCGAGAACCGCCATGACCCTGCACCCCCTGCCGCTGCGCGGCGCCCTGCTGCTGGCCCTGTCCTCCCTGCCGCTGGCTGCGCTGGCCGAAGCCACCTCGCCCGCGCCCACCCAGCAGGTACCCGGCGTCTACCACCAGCGCGTCGGCACCTTGCAGGTCACCGCGCTGTTCGATGGCGTGGTCGCGCTGGGCCGTCAGGAAGTGGTGGATGTGCCAGCGACGCTGGTCAGCCGCCTGCTGGAAGGCCACTACGTACCGGAAGACAAGAAAGGCCTGCAGACCGCGATCAACGCTTTCCTGGTGCGCCAGGGTAACCACCTGACCCTGGTCGACACCGGTACCGCGCAGTGCTTCGGCCCCGGCCTGGGCCAGGTGCTGGGCAATCTGCGTGCCTCCGGCGTGGACCCGTCCGAGGTGGATGAGGTGCTGCTGACCCACGCCCATCCGGACCACCTGTGCGGCGTACTCGACGCACAGGGCAAGCCGGCCTACCCGAATGCCACGGTGTGGCTGTCCAAGGCGGATGCCGATTACTGGCTCAACCCGGCCAGCGAGGCCACCGCGCCGAAGGGCGTGCGCTTCGCCTTCCCGCTGGCACGCAACGCGGTGGCGCCGTATCAGGCCAGCGGCCACCTGCGCACCTTCAGCCCCGGCGATGCCCTGCCCGGTGGCGCGGTAGCGATGGATACCCATGGCCATACCCCCGGCCATGTCTCCTACCGGTTCGACAGCCAGGGCCAGTCACTGCTGGTGTGGGGCGATGTGCTGCACTTCCACGCGGTGCAGTTCGCGCATCCGGAGGCGGCGTTCGAGGCCGACTCGGACCGCAAGGCGGCCACCGCCAGCCGCCGGAGCCTGCTGCAGCAGGCCACCGCCCGCGGTTGGTGGGTGGCCGGTGCACACCTGCCGTTCCCGGGCCTGGGCCACGTGCGCAGCGAAGGCCAGGCGTATGCGTGGGTGCCGGCGGAGTATTCGCCGTTGTGAGGGTGTGCCGACCAAGGTCGGCACCCACCCGATCGGGTAGCGCCCGGCTGCCAGCCGGGCGACCGGAGAGCCTTATTCCAGCCCCAGCCAGCCGCCGATCACGCCGCGGGCTTCGTCCACGCCGGTGCGGTCTTCGCCGGAGAACACCTGCACGCTGACGCTGTCGCCATAGGCCGAGTGCAGCTCCTTGCGCACCTTCTGCAGCGTCTGCATCTGCTGGCTGCGGCTGAGCTTGTCGGCCTTGGTCAGCAGCGCGTGCGCCGGCAGGCCGCGCTGCACGGCATAAGCCAGCATCTGCCGGTCGTAGTCCTTCAGCGGATGGCGGATGTCCATCACCACCACCAGCCCCTTCAGGGCCTCCCGGGTGCGGAAATACCTGTCGATAAAGGCCTGCCAGTGCGCCTGCAGGTCCAGCGGCACCTTGGCGTAGCCATAACCGGGCAGATCGACCAGGTGCGCGTCCGGAGTGATCTGGAAGAACACCAGCTGCTGGGTGCGGCCGGGAGTCTTGGAGACACGGGCCAGGGCGTTCTGGCGGGTCAGCGCGTTGAGCGCACTGGACTTGCCGGCGTTGGAGCGGCCGGCGAAGGCCACTTCGGCCCCTTCATCGGGCGGCAGCTGCCGCACGTTGTGGGCCGAGAGGTGGTAACGGGCGCGTTCGATGAGCAATGACATATGCCTAGGATCGCATGTTGCGGCGCCGCGCGCCCGTCCCGGCGGTCCGTGCCGGCATTTTTGCTGCACTGCTGCGTTGACCGTGCGCGGAAACGGCGTTGATAATCCGGGCGATGCCGGCCGCCATCGCCCGGCCCGGTCCATACGGAGCTTCAGCATGCGCCACGCTCGCGTTCTTGCCGTATCCGCCCTTGCCACTGCCGTAGTCGTTGCCGCCGCTGCGTTCGCGCAGACCACGTTGACTCCGCTGCCCGACAACGGGCCGATCCGCACCGCGTCGCTGGAGGTGGACTTCAGCAAGACCCACTGGGGTGATGCCAAGGCCGGCCAGACCAAGGCGACGGCCTGTGCGGCCTGCCATGGCGCCGACGGCAATTCCACGGTGGAGATGTATCCGTCCATCGCTGGCCAGAGCGAACGCTACGTGGCCCAGCAGATGGCCCTGATCGCCAATGGCCAGCGCAGTTCCGGCGCAGCAGTGGCGATGGTGCCGTTCGTGCAGAACCTCACCCCGCAGGACATGCGCGATATCGGCGCCTACTTCGCCACGCAGAAGGCCAACGCGGGCATCGCCGACGACACGGCGGTCACCGACGGCCCCTACAAGGGCATGAAGTTCTACGAGATCGGCCAGCAGCTCTACCGTGGCGGCGATGCCAAGCGTGGCCTGCCGGCCTGCATGGCCTGCCACGGCCCCAGCGGTGCCGGCAATCCCGGCCCGGCCTATCCGCACCTGGGTGGGCAGCACGCCAGCTATGTCGCGCGCCGCCTGCAGGAGTACCAGGCCGGCCAGACCAACGAGACCGACAAGGCGCACTTCCAGATCATGGCCACGGTCGCGCAGAAGCTCAGCGAGCAGGAGGTGCAGGCCCTGTCGAGCTACCTGCAGGGCCTGCACAACAAGGCCGACGATGTGGCCGCGGCGGCCACGCCGACGCAACCGGCTGCCGCCCCCTGAGCACCACTGGTCGGCCGGGGCCGCGACGTCGGCCCACGGCTGCGGTATGTTTCCTTCACGCCGGCGGCTGCGCCGGCGTTGCTTTTTTCAACGGAGATGCGTGTCGATGAGGTTGATTTCCCGCCTGCTGTTGTCCGTGCTGGTGTTGCTGCCGCTGGCAGCCTGCGCCGCCACCCCCGCCAATGCCCCGCTGGTCGAGGGCAAAGACTACGAGCGCATCGCCCAGCCGGGCCCGTTCCAGCCGCTGGCCGGCAAGATCGAGGTGGTCGAAGTCTTCGGCTACACCTGCCCGCACTGCGCCCATTTCGAACCGCAGCTGGAAGCCTGGGCGGCCAAGCTGCCGGCCGACGTGCGCTTCACGCCGGTCCCGGCAGCCTTCGGTGGCGCCTGGGATGCCTGGGCACTGGCCTACTACGCCGCCGACGAAGTCGGCGTGGCCAAGCGCAGCCACGCTGCCGTGTTCAAGGCCCTTCACGAGCAGGGATCGCTGCCGATGCAGAACGTCTCGGCCGATGAGCTCGCCACGTTCTACAAGGCCTACGGCGTGACCCCGGACCGCTACCTCCAGGCGCTGCGCGGCGATGCCGTGCAGAAGAAGGTCGAGGCCGCGCGCGCGTTCGCCCAGCGCACCAAGGTGCCGGGCACCCCGGCCATCATCATCAACGGCCAGTACCTGGTGCGCGGCAACAGCTTCGACGACCAGCTGCGCATCGCCTCGGCGCTGATCGCCCAGGCCCGCGCCGCCCGCGGCCGCTGAACCAACGCCCACCCTCGACACGGCGCTGTCGCCGCCGCATGTCATCATTTCCCCCTGGCTGGCGCCTGGCGCCGGCCCCACCTTTCCAGATGCTGGAGACGTTTCCATGAAGATCCGTTACGCCCTCGCCCTCGCAGCGCTGCTGCCGATCCTGGCTGCCTGCAAGGCTGATGACGGCAGCACCAACACCACCGCGGCCCCGGCCGCACCGGCCGCCGCCCCGGCCACCCCCGAACCGGCCGCTGCGCCGGCGGCGGGCAGCGAAGGCGCCGCGCCGGCTGCCGCCGAAGGCGACAAGGCCCCGGCCGAAGCGACTCCGGCCGCCGCGCCGGCCCCGACCACCGCCGCGCTGACCGGCCCGGCCCCGGTGGAAGGCGCCGATTACCAGGTGATCCCGAACGGCCAGCCGTTCCAGCCGGCCGCCGGCAAGATCGAAGTGACCGAGATCTTCGGCTACGTCTGCCCGGCCTGCGCCGCGTTCCAGCCGCTGGTCGGCCCGTGGAAGGCCGGCCTGCCGAGCGACGTCAACTTCGTCTACGTGCCGGCCATGTTCGGCGGCACCTGGGATGACTATGCCCGTGCGTTCTACGCCGCGCAGACCCTGGGCGTGCAGGAAAAGACCCACGAAGCGCTGTATGCCGCCATCCACTCGCAGAAGACCCTGAAGGGTGAGCGCGGCCGTGATTCGGTGGAAGACATCGCCAAGTTCTACGCCGCCTATGGCGTGGATCCGAAGCAGTTCGCCGCCACCATGGGCAGCTTCGCAGTGAACGCCAAGACCAACTCGGCCAAGCAGTTCGCCCAGCGCAGCCAGATCAGCGGCACCCCGTCGATCATCGTCAACGGCAAGTACCTGGTGAAGGGCAAGAGCTTCCCGGACATGCTGCGCATCGCCGACCACCTGATCGCCCGCGAACGCGGTGCGGCCCAGGCTCACTGATCCAAGAGACGCATTTCCCGGCCGTGAATTCCCCCCGTACACGGACCCTGCGCTTGCTGACGGCCAACATCCAGGCCGGCTCAAGTACCCGCCGCTACAGCGACTATGTGACCCGCAGCTGGTCACATGCGCTGCCGGCGGGTCGCAAGCGCAGCAGCCTGGACGCGATCGCCACCCTGGCGCGCGACCATGACATCGTCGGCCTGCAGGAGGCCGACCCGGGCAGCCTGCGCTCGGGCTTCACCAATCAGACCCACTACCTGGCCCAGCGCGCCGGCTTCAACTACTGGAGCCACCAGCCGAACCGGCGCATGGGCGGCGTGGCGTCCAGTGCCAATGGCCTGCTGAGCAAGCTGGAACCGGTGGAAGTGCAGGACCATGCCCTGCCCGGCCGCATCGGCGGGCGTGGCGTGCTGCTGGCCAAGTTCGGCGACGGTACCGATGGCCTGGCGGTGGCGGTGGCGCATCTGTCATTGGGTGCGGGCTCGCGGATGTCGCAGCTGGGCTTCATCGCCGAACTGCTGTCCGACCACCCCAACGCGGTGCTGATGGGCGACTTCAACTGCCTGGCCGAACGCCCGGAAATGCAGGTGCTGTACCAGAAGACCCGGCTGCAGCCGCCCGACTGCATCGTGCCGACCTTCCCCAGCTGGCGCCCCGATCGCGCCATCGACCACATCCTGGTCAGCAGCGGACTGCTGACCCGCACCGTGGAAGCCGTACCGGCCGCGTTCTCCGATCACCTCGCCCTGGCGATGCAGATCGACGTCCCGACCGACGCCCTGCGCTGAACCGCCGCCCTGGTAGGTGCGGACCGTTGGTCCGCACGCTTCGCGCCGGCCGCCGCCGGGCGCCCCCTAAATCAGGGCATAAACGACTTAATCCCCTCCGTCCCCTTTTTTCAGGCGGTGACGGGTGCCTTCAGGCGCCGCGCGGTCATCGTGCTGCCCACCGAGGCCAGCACCGTGCAGCCGATCGCCAGCCACTGCAGCCCATGCAGGTGCTCGTGCAGCAGCAGCATGGCCCACAGTGCGGCCACCGCCGGCTCCATGCTGATCAGGATGCCGAACGTCTCCTTCGGCAGGCGCTTGAGCGCCATCATTTCCAGCGACATCGGGATCGCGCTGGAGACCAGCGCCACCAGCAGGCCGGCGGCCAGGATCCTCGGGTCCAGCAGCGCCGCGCCGGCGTGCACCACCCCCACCGGCACCACCACCAGCGACGCCGCCAGCAGCCCCAGCGACACCGAATGCCCGGCGTGCAGGTGGCCGGCACGCTTGCCGAACACGATGTACAGGCCCCAGCACGCCGCAGCACCCATCGCATACAGCACGCCGGCCGGATCCAGCGCCGGGCCGCCGCCGATCGGCAGCAGCAACAGCAACCCCACCGCCGCACAGCCCACCCAGAGGAAATCGATCGGTCGTCGTGACGACAGCATCGCCACCGTCAGCGGCCCGGTGAACTCGATGGCCACCGCGATGCCGAAGGGAATCGTACGCAGGGCTATGTAGAACAGCAGGTTCATCAGGCCCAGGGTGAGCCCGTAGCGCAGGATGGTGATCGCATCCGCGCGGCCGGTCTTCCAGCGCCACGGCCGCCAGAACAGCAGCAGCAACAGGGCCGAGAAGCCCACGCGCAGCGCGCTGGTGCCCTGCGCGCCGATCAGCGGGAACAGGTTTTTTGCATAGGAGGTGCCGATGGCCAGCGAGGTGACCGAGCCAAGCACCGCCAGCGCCGGCAACATCGGCGCGAGTCGTGGGGTCTGCATGGGCAAAGTCTATTGCGCCGGCGCCGAGCACTTGGCTCAATTGACGGCCCGTTCGTGCAACTTCTGCTCGCCATGGCCACCGCCCCCGTGCTCGACAGCTTCGACCGCGCCATCCTCGACCTGCTGCAGCGGGACAACACCCTGCCGCAACGCGAAATCGCCGAGGCTGTGCACCTGTCCGCGCCGGCCGTGCAGCGCCGCATCAAGCGCCTGCAGGACGGCGGCGTGATCGCCGCCAACGTGGCGGTGGTCGACGCGGCCAGGGTCGGGCGACCGCTGACCATCATCGTCGAGGTGCGCGTGGTCAGCGAGCAGCGCGACCGCGTGGCACCGTTCAAGCGCCGCGTGCAGGACGACCCGGCGGTGCAGCAGTGCTACTCGATCACCGGCGATGGCGATTTCCTGCTGCTGGTGTCGGCCGCGTCGATGGAAGAGTACGAGGCGATCACCGAGCGGCTGTTCAGCGCAGATGACAACATCGAGCGCTTCCGCACATCGGTGGCGCTGGGCACGTTGAAGCGCAGTTTCGAGGTGCCGCTGGCATGACATCCGCTGATTCCCCTTCCGCGGCCCGCCGCCTGCGCCGCTGGCTGCTGCGCGGCCTGTGGCTGGCCGTGGCCCTTGTTGCGGTGATGGCGGTGTGGAACAGCCCGTGGGCGGCCGCACCGAAGATGCTGTGGACACTCTCGCGGATGCCGCCGGCCACCGGACTGCCGGTGCCCGTGGACGGCGTCAGACCCGGGCAGATCGCCGATACGTTCGGCGCACCGCGCGGTCGCGACCGCTCCCACGCCGGCATCGACATCTTCGCCAGGCGTGGCACCCCGGTGCGCAGCGCCACGCCTGGCGTCATCGCCGACGTCCGTGAGGGTGGCCTCGGCGGGCGCCAGGTGTGGGTGATCGGGCCCGGTCGCGAACGCTACTACTACGCGCATCTCGAAGACTGGGCGGAGGGCCTGGCGCGCGGCCAGGTGGTCCAGGCCGGCGACCTGCTCGGCCACGTCGGCGACAGCGGCAATGCCAAGGGCACGCCCCCGCACCTGCACTGGGGCATCTACGGCACCGACGGTGCCCGCGATCCGCTGCCACTGCTGCGCTGACCCCAACTGTTGCGTCGGGCCCTGCCCAAGCGCCTTCCTCGCTCAGGATTTGTAAATAGGAATAGTTCGTATTAACATTTCTTTCGTTTCCGGTGGTGCCAGGACGGCCTGCCCGCCCTTCCCCTACCCGTAGCGCCTCGCCTCCTGGATGCCGGCCGAGCGCGCGTGCTCGCCCAGGACCCCCATGACCCGTTCCGCCCTCCGTATCCCGCAGCCGCAGCGGCTGTCCGTTGCCGTGCTCGCCGTGCTCTGCAGCGTGGCCCCGGCCGCCTTCGCCGACACCGCCGCCGACCCGACCACGCTGGACAAGGTCGTGGTCAAGGGCGAACGCGCCGAAGGCTATTCGGTGCGCCGCACCTCGGCCGGTACCCGCTTCGACCTGGCGCCGCGCGAGATCCCGCAGTCGCTCAGCATCATCAGCCACCAGCGCATCGAAGATCAGAAGCTGGACGACATCATCGACGTGCTGGCCAACACCACCGGCGTGACCAGCACCCAGTCCGACAGCGAGCGCACCGAGTTCTACGCGCGTGGCTTCTACATCGATGCCTACCAGTTCGATGGCCTGCCCACGCAGATGGTGCAGAACTGGAGCTACGGTGACTCCGGGCTGGACCTGGCGCTGTATGACCGTGTGGAAGTGGTGCGAGGTGCCACCGGCCTGCTCAGCGGCGCCGGCAACCCGTCCGCGTCGGTGAACCTGATCCGCAAGCACGCCGACAGCGCCGAGCTGGCCGGCAGCGTGTCGGTGAACGTGGGCAGCTGGGGCCGCACCCGCACCACCGTGGATGTGGGCAGCGCGCTCAATGCCAGCGGCAGCGTGCGTGGGCGCGTGATCGGCAGCTATCTGGATACCGATGGCCAGATGGACCGCTACAACCAGCGCAAGACGCTGGGCTACGCCGTCATTGATGCCGACCTGACTCCGGACACCCAGCTGAGCGTGGGCTACGACTACCAGCAGAAGCGCGCCAATGGTGCGACCTGGGGCGGTTTCCCGATGCTGTATTCGGATGGCTCGCGCACCGGCTACGACGAATCGTTCAACGCCAGCCCGGAGTGGACCTATTGGGACACCACCAGCAAGCGGGCCTTCGCCACCCTGCAATACGCCTTCAGCAGCGGCTGGAAATTCAAGGTGGGCGCCACGCACGATGAGACCAGGGCCGACGACAAGCTGTTCTACCCCGCCTACAACGACTGGACCACGGGCGCCTCGAACTTCGACCGGGCCACTGGCGCGGGCATCTCGCCGTCCGCAGGCCTGTACAACACCGAGCGCAAGGTCACTGGCGTCGACGGCTACGTGGATGGCCCGTTCCAGCTGTTCGGCCGCGAGCACCAGCTGATGGCCGGCCTCAGCTACAACAAGCGCGAGTACGCCAACTACGGCGACTACCAGGTCGGTGGCCCGGGCCAGACCTGGGATCCGTTCGCCAGCTATCTGAACTGGACGGGCAAGATCGGTGAGCCGAACTGGAACCCGCTGGCCCTGGCCAGCGAGGGCACCATCACGCAGAAGGCCGGTTACGCGGCCGCGCGCCTGTCGCTGGCCGATCCGCTGAAGCTGATCATCGGCGCACGCTACACCGACTGGAAGAGCGAGGGTGAAGGCGCCGACCGCGCGCACAAGGTGACCACGCCGTACGCTGGCCTGGTCTTCGACATCAACGGGACGTACTCGACCTATGCCAGCTACACCGAGATTTTCCAGCCGCAGACGCTGAAGGACCGCAATGGCAGCTACCTCGATCCGGTCGATGGCAAGAGCTACGAGGTGGGCGTCAAGGGCGCGTGGTTCGACAACCGCCTGAACGCCTCGCTGGCCGTGTTCCGCATCGAACAGGACAACGTCGGCCAGGCCACCGGCGAGCCGGTGCAGGGCAGCCAGAACGAGTTCGCCTATCGCGCTGCACGCGGCACCGTCAGCCGCGGCTTCGAGTTCGAGGTGAACGGCGAACTCGCCCCGGGCTGGAACGCGACCTTCGGTGCGTCGCGCTATGTGGCCAAGGACATCAACGGCGCCGACATCAACACCAACCTGCCGCAGACCGCGCTGAAACTGTTCACCAGCTACACCCCGCAGTCGCTGCAGGCACTGACCGTCGGCGGCGGCGCCAACTGGCAGAACCGCATCTACTACCCGGTGCCAGCCTACGGCCGCATCGAACAAAGCGGCTACGCGCTGGTCAGTGCCTTCCTGCGCTACCGCATCTCGCCGGAGTTCAGCGTGCAGGCCAACCTCAACAACCTGCTGGACAAGAAGTACCTGTCGCAGGTCAACGGCTACGGTGCCTACGGCGATGGCCGCAATGGCTCGCTGACGTTCACCTGGGCGTTCTGATCAGACGCGGGGTACGACCACCCCGCGCCTGTTGAGCCGAGCGCGGGCTCGGCTCTACGCCCGCAAGGCAGCGCCGGAACTGACCGGCGCTGCCACCGTCACATCAGAACCGCAGGTCCGCGCGCAGGTACCAGTAGCGGCCACGCGGGATGTCGTAGGTCGAGGCGTCATACCCGTTCAACGAACACGACAGGCAGATCGGCGGATCCTTGTCGAACACATTGTTCAGGCCCGCGGTCAGCTGCAGCCCCTTCATCCAGTCGATCTTGTAGCCCACCTGCACGTCGTGGAAGGTGGTGGCCGAGAGCGTGTTGGTACCGGCGGCCTGGTTGCTGCAGACCGGGAATGCCACCGCATCGCCACAGTTCTCGGTCAGCTCGGAGATGTGCCGCACCGTCCAGTTCGCACTCCAGCGGTCCAGCGTCCAGCCGATGCTGGCGTTGCTGGTCCACTCTGGAATGGAGCTGTCGGCCACTTCCACGCCCGGCTTCTGCGGCTGCTTCTGCCCGGCCGCGCCGGTGGCTTCGTAACGACCGACGAAGGTGTTCTTCCAGGCCAGCTTGAACTGGCCGACCGAGGTCTGCGGCAAGGTCCAGAACAGGTCCACGTCCCAGCCATCGGTCTTGATCGAGCCCAGGTTGGTCAGGCGGTTGTTGAAGCTGCTGACCGCGCCGGTGCTGGCGCGGGTGATGCCACCGCAATACAGCGGGTCAAGCGTGTCCACGCACAGGTCCAGCTGGGTCTGGGCGTTGATGGCCTGGATCGCACCATCGATGGCATGGCGGTAGAAGGTCACTTCCACATCGAAGCGCTCCGACCAGGACGCGTTGTTGCCGAACCACGGACTCCACACGAAGCCGGCGCTGAAGCTGCGCGAGCGCTCCGGTTCCAGCTCGCGGTTACCGCCGGTGGTCACAGAGATCTGCGAGTTGGCCTGCTGGAAGCCGGCCGGGACGCCCAGCGCAGCACAATTGGCGGCGCTGCCGCGCGGCGCGGTACCGCCCAGGCCCACCGAGCACGGATCGAACAGCTGCAGGTCGGCGCGTGCGGCCGAGCCGTACAGCTCGCCGATCGATGGCGCCCGGAAGCCCTCAGCGTAGGTGGTGCGCAGCACGAAGTCGTCGGTCACCTGCCAGCGCAGGCCGTACTTCGGGGTGAACTCGCCACCGAAGGTGGAGTAGTCCGAGTAGCGGCCGGCCAGGCTCAGGTCCAGCTTCTTGCCCAGCGGCGAGTCGGCGAAGATCGGAACGCTCAACTCCAGGTACGCTTCGTTGACGTCATACGAACCGGACGTCGGCTGCGACGGCACACCGTTGTAGTGGCCGATCACCGTCAGCGGGTCGGGCTGGTACCAGCCCTTGTACTTGCGGTACTCGTAACCGCTGGCGAACGATACCGGACCCGCCGGCAGGGTGAACAGGTCGCTGGACAGGTTGGCGGTGAACAGGCTCAGCTCGTTCTGGCTGCGGTCGCGCACCACCGGCTGGATCCACTTCAGCATGTCCGGGGTGATCGAGCCGGCGCCGCCGAAGATGTTCAGCGGCACGCAGCCCGGCGTGGCCGCACACACCGCTGGATCGCCCAATGCCAGGTTGACGTTGTAGATGTTGTAGCTGCCGTAGTTGGTCTGTTCGGCCTTGTTCTTGCTGTACATGCCGTTGACGTCCCAGTACCAGCTGCGGTCGGCGGCATGGAAGTTGCCGACCAGGCCGGTGGCCACGTAGGTGGTGTTGACCTCCTGCTTGAACACGCGTGCCCCGCCCTCCACCGGACGGCGGCCGATCAGGCTCATGTTGTCGCCGGACACCAGATCGAAACCGAACGGGTTGTACGGGTTCAGGCGCGAGACCACGATGTTGTCGGCCAGCGGGTTGCCGGTGGCGCCGTCAGGACCGAAGAACAACGGCTCCGGTCCGGCCTGGTTGGTCGACTCGCGGCGGTTGCCCAGCGCCTTGATGTACCACTGCACGTTGTCGGTGATGTCGAAACGGAACTGGCCGAACAGGCCTTTGCGCTCCGACGGCGTGAGTACCATGTTGTATTCGGCGAAGTTGAAGCGGTCGGCGGTGGTGAAGCAATGGTAGTCATCGCTGCGGTTGCAGCCGGCGCTGCCGTCGTACCGTGGATTGCTGACACCGCTGTTGGGCACGATGTTCTGCACCGCGCCGGTATTCGGATCGGTGAACATGAAGCGGCCCTGCGGGATGCCACCGCTGCCGAAAGCCAGGCCGGTGCCGGGAATCGGGAAGCGCGACTGTTCGCGGTCCTTGGCGAACACCGGATCCTGCTTGGTCCAGCTGGCGCCCAGGAACAGGCTGAAGCGGTCGCCGCTCTTGCCCCAGGCCAGATCCACGCCCTTCTGCGTGCCGTCGCCCTTGCTGTACTCACCATAGTTCAGGGTCACCTGGCCGCCGTCGAAGTCGCGGCGGGTGATGATGTTGACCACGCCGGCGATGGCATCGGAGCCGTACAGCGACGATGCGCCGTCTTCCAGCACCTCGATGCGTTCGACGATGGCCAGCGGGATGGTGTTGAGGTCGGTGGCGGCACCCACACCCGATGCGGACGACTCGTTGACCCAGCGGATGCCGTCGACCAGCACCAGCACGCGCTTGGCACCCAGGTGGCGCAGGTCGACCTGCGCCGAGCCGGCACCCACGCCGCTGCCATCCGGCGGGAAGCCGAAGTTGCCGGACGAATTGAACTTGGCATTGAGCGCCGAACCCGAGCCGGTCAGTTGCTGCAGCACCTCGCTGATCGAGTTCAGGCCGGTGCGTTCGATGTCACCGCGGGTCAGGGTCTGGATCGGGACCTGGCCCTCGACTTCAGCGCGCTTGATGCGGGTACCGGTGACTTCCACCGCATCCAGGTTGGTGGTGGATTGTGCAGCGGCACCCAACGGGGCCAGGGCCATCACGCACAGCGCGACGGCAACCGCCAACGGGCGGTGGTGCAGGTGATTCATTCGCTCTCTCTCTCCAAAGGAATGTCGGGACATGGACTGCCGCGCTCCCCCCTGCATGGCGGCAGCGTCTCCTTTGTAAACAAGTGGTAAAAATCGCGACGTGACCGGCGACACCTTTTCACGCAACCCTGACGAATGAACCATCGGCATCCGCAATTGGTTCAATATCTAGGAATTATTTTAAATTCCAGACTTTTGCCAGCTTGAACCACGAATCGGGCAGAGACTGGGACCTCCGACGCTCAAAGCGAGGTCCAATCGTGAAAGCAACTACTGCCAGACTGCAAGCAGCGATCATCGCACTTGTCTTCTTTTCATTTGCAGGTGAATCCGAAGCAGGCGGCCTCATCGAATGCAACAATTGCGTATCGCCCAAATCCGTCGCTCTACAGTCTGGATCTGGACTCACAGTGATAATTGACTTCGAAAAAGCACAACTGACTGCATTCGATGTTGAATATGATCGGGAAATGAGAAAATGGAGAGCCCTTCCAACCCCCGTACCCAGCCAGATCCAAATGGCATTTCTCCGGATTGTGGAAAGCGTATCTGGCGTTAGTGATCAGCCGAGCCACGCTTTTCCAGATGCGGGGGGAGGCGCAATGGTTCCCCTCCACCCCGACAATCCGGGGAATTCCAATGGGATGCGATTTCCAGAGTCATACAAATCGTCCGACGCGTTCGAGATCGTCAGCTCGGCGACCATGAGGACGCGACTAGGCCAGTATTTGGCCCTAGAAATCGCAGGGGCCAATACAAGCAACCCAGCGTGGAACAGCTTCGCGCTTTCCATACAGCAATTTTCGCTCAACTGGGCAAGCATAAAAGGGGGCGGATCAGTCAATATAGTAATTACTTGGAGAGACGGATCAAAAACCCTCTATCGAATCACCCCTGATAACGTAGCAGAGGCCAAATACCAGAAAGGTGAGAGCCGGGACGGCACTGGAAACAAGGTCCCAGATGAGACCATTGCAGACCCTGTCACGGCTCCTTCTTACGCTGGACAGTACTACTTCCGCCACGACGGCGACGTCGACAAATGGGTCCGCACTGCTCAGATGTATGGTGTGCCGGTCCAACGCGGGTCCAGCAGTCGGATTTCCTGCAGCTGGGACGGCCGCACAGTCTATTGCCAGCAATACTGACTAAAGGTGGACGCTGTTGAGGCACACCGCCCCCCCAACAGCGCCCCATCCATCTCACCGCACGAAGGCAATCCGCTCCATGCCGGTCGCCTCGGCCGCAGCCAATATCCGCGCCATGCCTTCGTACTCGGCCGCCGGATCGGTGGCGATGCGCAGCTCCGGCAGGTTGCCGGCATGTTCGCCCACCTGTGCCTGCAGGCGCGCCTGCAGCTCACTGATCGCCATCGGCTGGCCATTCCAGCTGAGCTGGTTGCCAGCGTCCAGGCGCAGCTCGATCGGCGGGGGCGGTTCGGGACGGTCAACCACGCGATCGGTGGCCTGTGGCAACTGCACGGCGATTGGCCGGGCCACGATCGGCGCGGTCACGATGAAGATGATCAACAGCACCAGCATTACATCCACCAGTGGCGTGACATTGATGTCCGCCAGCGGGCCGCTTCTTCCTGCGCTACTGAACGCCATGTGCCGCTCCCTGCAGCCGGGCCGTTCGCCCAAGGCCGACGTTACGACGACTGTCACCCGCTGCGGCAGGGGCTTCTACGGATTCATTCAGCTGTCGTTGCCGACGCCCGGCGTGCACGCAATGCGAAACTGAATTCAGCCACCGCCCGCTATGCTGCATGCCATGACCCGACGATCTCCGACCGCCCTGTCCCTGCTGCCCTTGGCCACCACGCTGCTGATCGGCTGCGCCAATGCCCAGTCCCTCGACGCCCAGAACGCGCAGTTGAAAGCCGCGATCGCGGCCGCCGAACGCGGCCAGTTCGATCCTGGCCAGGCCGCTGCGCTCAGCCGCCACCCGGCATACGGTTGGCTGGAGTACGCCAACCTGCGCCGCAACATCGACACCGTCGATACCGCGCAGGCACAGGCCTTCCTCAAGCGCTATGAGGGCCAGGCCGTGGCCAGCACGTTCCGCAGCGTGTGGCTGCCCTCGCTCGCCCGCCGCCAGGACTGGCCGACCCTGCTGGCCAACTGGGCGCCCACCGATAACGCCGGCCTGCGCTGTGCGCAACTGACCGCGCGCCAGGTGACCGGCAAAGTCGATCCGCAGTGGATCAGCGAAGCGCAGGAGCTGTGGCGCAAGAACGGCAAGCCGCTGCCGGACAGCTGCGATGCGGTGTTCACCGTGCTGCAGGCCCAAGGCGGCCTGAGCGACGCCCTGCGCTGGGAACGGATCGATGCCGCCGCCGACGCGCAGCAGCCCGCCGTGATGCGCAGCGCGGCCCGCGGCCTGCCTGCCACCGATCTGGCACTGGCCAACACTTACGCCGCGTTCGTCGACAAGCCCAACGCCAGCGCCCTGAACTGGCCGCGCAACGAGCGCAGCCGGCGCATCGCCACCGATGGCCTGGCCAAGCTGGCCAAGGCCGACCCGGCCGCCACCGAACAGCAGCTGCCGCAGTACGCGCAGGCACTGGGGCTGAGTGCCGACCAGCAGGGCCAGGTGCTGTACCAGATCGCGCTGTGGACGGTGGCGTCCTACCTGCCCGATTCGGCACGCCGCCTCAACGCGGTGCCGGAGTCGGCCTATGACGAACGCCTGCACGAGTGGCGCGTGCGCGAAGCGATGTCGCGCGGCGACTGGCCGGCGGCGCTGACCGCCATCCGCAAGATGGGCAGCAAGCAGCGCAGCGACCCGCGCTGGCGCTACTTCGAAGGCCGCATGCTGGAGAAGACCGGCCAGGCCCAGCAGGCGCAGCCGCTGTTCCGCGAAGCCGCACGCGCACCGACCTTCCACGGTTTCCTCGCCGCCGACAAGCTGCAGCAGGGCTATACCCTGTGCCCGTGGAAGCCCAACGACAGCGCGCAGGCACAGGCCGTGATCGCGCGCGACCCGGCCATCCAGCGGGCGATGGCGCTGTACCAGATCGACCGCGCCGGTTGGGCCGTGGCCGAATGGAACAGCGCGCTGTCGCGCTTCGATGACACCCAGCGCCGCCTCGCCGTGCGCGTGGCGCAGGACAACGGCTGGTTCGACCGTGCCGTGTTCGCGCTCGGCAAGCAGCCGCAGGAACAGCGCCTGTACGACCTGCGCTTCCCGCTGCACCACGACGCCACCATCCGCCGCGAGTCGGCACGCAACGCGATCGATCCGGCCTGGGTGGCGGCGGAGATCCGCGCCGAGAGCACGTTCACCCCGCGCGCGCGCTCGCCTGCCAACGCCATGGGCCTGATGCAGGTGCTGCCGGCCACCGGTGCCAGCGTGGCCAAGTCGATCGGCCTGACCGGCTACGGCGGCGCCGACAGCCTGTACGACCCGGACACCAACATCGCGATCGGCACCGCCTACCTGCGCCAGCTGATGAACAAGTACGACGGCCTGCCGTACGTGACCATCGCCGCGTACAACGCGGGGCCGACGCCGACGGCACGCTGGCAGGGCCAACGCCCGGGCTTCGATCCGGATCTGTGGATCGAGACCATCAGCTACAAGGAAACCCGCGAGTACGTCGCCCGCGTGCTGGCCTTCAGCGTGATCTACGACTGGCGCCTCAACGGTGATGCACTGCCGCTGAGCGACCGCCTGATGGGCCGCCTGGTGGACAAGCGCAAGCGCTTCAGCTGCGCGGCCGACGCCGAGCAGGGCGGCGATTGATCGCAACACGGTACTGCCGACCGCTGGCCGGCATTCCCCCGTGTCCACGCCCTGGAGAGTGAAACGATGAGCCTGCTGGCCTGGGTCAGGCTGGCCGCTGTATCCGTAGTGCCGGCCGCTGGCCGGCAGCTTCGGGGTGACTGCGGTTGCCGGCCAGCGGCCGGCACTACCGGTGCATCTGCACCGGGCATGCGATGATTCCCGCCATGAAGATCTATCTTGTCGGCGGCGCCGTGCGTGACCGCCTGCTGCAGCGACCTGCCGGCGACCATGACTGGGTGGTGGTCGGTGCCACGCCCGCGCAGATGGAAGCGCAGGGCTACACCGCCGTCGGCCGCGATTTCCCGGTGTTCCTGCACCCGAAGACCGGCGAGGAATACGCGCTGGCGCGCACCGAGCGCAAGTCCGGCCGTGGCTACCGCGGCTTCGTGGTCGATGCCGACCCAGCAGTGACGCTGGAAGAGGACCTGCAGCGCCGCGACTTCACCATCAACGCGATTGCCTGCGACGAAGACACCGGCACGCTGGTCGATCCCTACGGCGGTGTGCGCGATATCGAGCAACGCGTGCTGCGCCATGTCGGCCCTGCGTTCGTGGAAGATCCGCTGCGCGTGCTGCGCGCGGCGCGCTTCATGGCGCGCTTCGCGCCACTGGGCTTCACCGTCGCCGAAGAGACCATGGCACTGATGCGCGAGGTCGCCGCCAGTGGCGAGCTGGACGCGCTGGTGTCCGAGCGCGTCTGGCAGGAGCTGCGCAAGGCGCTGGTCAGTGAGCGGCCCTCCGCGTTCCTGCGCACATTGCACGATGCGCATGCACTGGGCCCGATCCTGCCCGAGCTGGAAGCGCTGTATGGCGTGCCACAACGTGCCGAATTCCACCCCGAGGTCGATACCGGCATCCACCAGGAAATGGTCAGCGACATGGCTGCCAGGCTGGCGCCGGGCGATGACCTGGTCGGCTTCGCGGCCCTCACCCACGACCTCGGCAAGGGCCTGACCCCGCCGGAGGAATGGCCGCGCCACATCATGCACGAGCAGCGCGGCATCAAGCCGCTGAAGGCACTATGCGCGCGGTTGAAGATTCCCGCCGAACACCAGCAGCTGGCTGAAGCGGTGTGTCGCGAGCACTTGAACGTGCACCGCATCGACGAACTGCGCGATGCCACCGTGCTGGAACTGCTGGGCCGCTGCGATGCGCTGCGCCGGCCGGAACGCGTGGCCCGCATCGCACTGTGCTGCGAGGCCGACAAGCGCGGCCGGCTCGGCTTCGAGGATGCCGACTACCCCCAGGGCGAAACGCTCAAGCGACTGCACCAGGCGGCGCTGTCAGTGCAGGCGCGGGATCTGGATACCACGCACCTGAAGGGCCCGGCCATCGGCGAAGCGCTGGCCAAGGCGCGCGTAAAAGCCATCGCCGCCGCCCGCTGATCCGCAACCGCCGTGGCGGCCGCGCACCGACTCCCACGGGTAGTGCCGGCCGCTGGCCGGCACCCCTATATCACTGGCTTCAGTGCGCCATCCCACGGGTGATCGCCGCCGCACGCTGCTTCAGCTGGGCCACGGCATCGGGAATCATCTCCATGCCCACGTCCAGGCCCGGGTTCAGCACCAGGCCGACGCCGTCGCCGATACCGGCCAGCAGCGCATGCACTGCGATCGGCATGGCATGCGCAAACTGCGGCAGCTGCTCGTGCCACAGGCCGGCACGCTCGGGCGCGGTGAACACCGCGAACATCGGCTCGCCGCTCTCGCTGGTCAGCACCAGCGGCGAGATGCTTTCGTCCCAGGCGCCATCCTCACCAATGGCCTTGTCCAGCAGCACGAACGCCGTCGAGGTCAGCAGGCCATCGAGGAACTGCGCTGCGGTCAGCGTGCCGTCCTGGGCCTGCAGCAGGCGCACCTCGAGGTCGTTGAGGGGTTCGAACGGGGTGTCGTGGTCCATGGTCGGTTCCGGTACGTGGTTGCAGGCTGCAACTTTAGCAGGCCGGGCACGAGGCACGGCAGCGCCTCGGCAGGGACACCGGCTTCAGCGGCCGATGAGGCTTTCCGCGGGAATGCCCAGGTTGCGGTGAAGCTTCCGGATCATTTCCAGAGTCAGACCGCGCTTGCGATTCAACACCTCATAGACACGGTTGAGCTGGCCGATGGACGGCACCAGATCCTTCACGGTCAGACCGCCCTGCTCCATGCGGAAGCGGATTGCGTCGATGGGATCTGGCGGTTCGATCGGGAAGTGCTTCGCTTCGTAGGCTTCAACCAGCGTTACGAGAATTTCGAATCGATCGCGCTCCTCGCTGCCCGGCTCCGGCTCGTTGTCCACGTAGGCCGAAATCTCGCGCAGCGCATTTTCGTAGTCGTTTTCCGTACGGATGGGCTGGATGTTCATAGAAGCTCCACAGTGTCGGCGTCGATCCGGTCGTACTCGGCGTGGGTGCCAATGAACTTGATGTAGACCACCTGAAACCTGTAACTCACAGCGACGATGAGCCGGTAGCTGTTGCCCTTCATGTTGAACACCACACGACTGTTCGCCACGAAACTTGCGCTTGCATAACGTTGGCGTACGTCGTGCGGCGTGTCCCATACGGCGTGCCTGACTTCGTCGTACCAGGACCTGAGCACTGCCTCCGAATCAGGGTGACGTTCCCATAATCGTTTCGGCGTCGCCAAAGCAACCACCTTCATCCGCACATCCTAGTCCCAATATGGGACATAAGCAACCGTTTCATCTTCATCAGCGGCCGATATAGCCGTGCCGCCATAGCCAGCCCAGCGCGGCCAACCCGGCCACGCCCACCAGCATCAACGGCAGGCCGAAGCGGTGCTGCCACGGGATCGGCACCCCGCCCAGCTGCTGGTCCATGGTCTCGGTATCCAGCACCCAGCCGTGCTCGCACCGGGTACAGGCCAGCTCGTAGCGGCGCTGGTAGGTGAACCCGAACAGCAGGTCGATGCGCGCCATCTTGTAGCGCAGCTGCGGAGCGAACTCGGTTTCCGTCTGGCAGCGCAGGCAGTGGTGCGCTTCGGTGGGGCCGACGATCAGCACCCGTTCCTGTTGGCCGATCAGGATCATGTCCGGTTGCCCCGGCAGGTGGGCTGGGCCAGCAGCCAAGCCTGGGCGGCGGCGACGGTGGCCGCGTCACCCTCCACGCGCTGGTCGGGCTCGATCTTCAAGCCATCGCCACGATCATTGCGGTCCCGCATCACGCTGGTGGTCAGCAGCAGCGCGCTGCCATCAGCCAGCGGCCGCATCACGTTAGCGGTGGACAGCCCCGAGGTGGGCTGGCCGAAACTGCGCGTCTGCGGCCGGCCGCGGAAGGAAAGTACGGTGGCCTCTCCGGAGCTGGCAGTGCGCGGGCCGGTCAGCACGGCGACCGGCGCGCCCGGATGCTTGAGCAGATAGCCGGGCCCACCAAGATCGATCCGCACGCGATCGCCAAGACGCACACTGGATGAGGTCAGCTGCCAGAGCGACGGACCATCTGCGGCAGCGAAGGAACCCACGTTCTCGTCGGCGCTGGGCGTGACGCGCAACAGCGGCGCCACGCCTAGCAGCATCGACCACATGTTGCCACCGGTGTTGTCGCGCAGATCGACAATCCAGCCGCAGCGGCTGCCGTTGTCCTGGTCATCGATGATCGCCTGCCAGCGCTTGGCACGCTCCTTCATCTGCTGGTGCGCCGTCGGGCCCTGCATGACACCGTAGCCCTCGATCTCCACCCAGCCGATGCGCGGGTCCGGTGCTCCGGCCAGGGACGTCGTTGCTTTCGGAGCCGCTGCCGCTGCGCCATTGGCGCGCTCCAGGCGTTCTGCCTTCGCCTGCAGCTGCTTTGCGCTGATCCAAGCGCCGTGCCCGCCGGAACTGCGACCGATGGCCTGCCGGAGCACTGCGCGGACCTCAGCCGGGTCGTTCTGCGCCGCCTTCAGGCGCGTGCGGATGGTCCGCCAGTCCACCCGGTCGCGGTACAGCGATTCCTTCTCCAGCATGTCCAGCAACTGGACCTGTGCCTGTGCTGTCGGCAGGTCGATGGCGTCTGGTGCCACGGCCTGTGCGGTGGTGCAGAACAGGGCGCCCAGTGCAGTGGCCATCACGCGGAGATCAATAGACATTCGACGTTCCTTCGTCGTGAGCAAGTACCGCAGCATACGCGCTTGCCGCCGCCGTTGCGTGTCGGCTTTGGCACTCCCCATACGGGGCCTGATTTACAACTTTGCTCATGTCGTTGTTCGAGTGAAAGCGCGAAGTTGGCTGTGCCAACGTACGTTGCGCTGGCCGGGATTGGCGTCCCGAATCAAACATCGAAGCGATCGATTTGCCGCATCAGCGGCAATCGCGACAATGCACCGGCTTGCCCATGGTGGGCGGTGCGTGGGGATCCTCGTGATCCGTCGGCTTTTTCGCTTTGATTTTGACCGGCACGCCAACCCGCACCGCCCGCCACCTTGCGCTTTGCAGGTGGCTTTGCCTCGTGAGGTTGCCGCCATGAACACGCCCCACCCCACCTATCCACGCCTGCAGGCATTGCTCGGCGCTGCACTGCCCGGCCTGCAGCTGTCCACTGCCGTCGCCGAAGCGTTGGAAGATGCTCTCGCCGAAGCCAACGAACAGGCGCCGCCGTCGGCGTTCTTCGCCCGGTTGCGCGGCATCGCGCACAGCCACGCAGCCGACGGCCAGGCGTGGCGCGAGCGGCAACTCAGCGAGGCGCGCGGCCGGGACCTGGCGGAGGCAACGCGCTGCCTGGCGGCAGTGTCTGCGTGTGGGGGCGTGTTGCTGGCGGCGCAGTCGGCACGCGAGATGGATGATGCGCAGGCGCAGTGTCCGCCGCAGGTGGAGGAAGGCTTGCTGCACGCAGTGGTGGTATTGGCCGATCATGCCGGAGCGTTGGTGGAACCGGATGCGTGCGCACCGCTGCTATAGAGCTGCGCCTATGCCCGGCTGCGCAGAGGTCATGGCGTGGGTGGGATTCGTGCCGACCAAGGTCGGCACCTACCCAAGGTTGCGGTTGTCACCAGTCCGCGCGCAGGCCGATGTTGCCTTCGATGATGCGGCGCTTCTCGTTGCGGTCGCCGCCCAGCTCGCGCGTGTAGTCGGCGACGGCGTACGCACTGATGGTGCGGTTGAAGCGCCCGACCACACCCACACCAGCTTCCAGCGCGCGTGAGCGCTGCGAATTGACGATCACGTCGTCGTCGAAGCGGATACGGTCTTCACCGGAACCACCGTGCCAGTAGTTGAGCTTGAAGTACGGCTGCCAGCCGTTGTCTGCCAGCTGGTAGTCGCCGACCAGGCGCAGGCCGATGCGGCCGGTCCAGGCGTTGTCGTTGTCGAAGCGCACACTCGATACTTCATCGCGACGGTCATCCAGCGAAGTGCGCTGCCAGATCACCTGCACCTGCGGTTCCAGCCACCATGCGGACTGCCCGAAGTGCAGCAGCGGCTTGCCCGCCTCCACCGACACGCTGGTACCGTCGCCGCTCAGGCCGAAGCCGAGCCCACGCGAGGAACGCACGCGGCCGTCGTAGCGGCTCTGCATCGCCACGGCGTCGATGTAGCCGCCACTGCTGTCGGTGAACGTCCAGTACAGGCCCACGTGCTTGTCATCCAGGCGGTTCTGGCCTACCTGCACGTTCTCCCAGCCCAGGGCCAGGCCGGTGGTCTTGCCCTGCGCGCGGGTGCGGCCAACGAATACGCCGATCTGGTTGCGGTGGTTGTCAGACGCCGCAGCCCACACGTCGAGGCCGGCCTGCAGGCCCATCACATCGCCATCGAAGCCCGGCTGCGCATCCCCCTTCCAGTGGATCTCGCTGCTCTGCCCCACCAACCGGCCCCAGGCGGTGCGGAATGCGCCCTGGTTGTACAGCAGGCGCTGCTCGCCCTGCCGCTCGTGGAACGTGCCGAGACTGGCCAGCGAGGTCTCGCGCAGCAGCGGTGGCACCACCGCGTAGGCGGCGGCCTCCACGCGGTACAGCGGCACCACCGCGCCTTCGGCCGGGCGTGCACCCGGCGTTGGCGGGGCGCCGGTACCGGGCAGCGCACCGCCGGCCACGGGCACATCCGGCACCGCCGGATCGCTGGGCGGTGCCACCGGCGCCGGTTCCGGTGGCGGCGGTGGCGGCGCGGTCTCGCCGGCGGTCAGGTCAGGATCGGTGGCGCCTTCCGGTGGCGGCGGCGGTGCCGGGGTGATCGCCGGCGGCGGTGCGACCGGCGGCGTCAGCGGCGGTGGCGCTGCGCTGCCATCACCGTTGGGTGCCGGCGTTGGCCCGGTCACCAGCGTCGATCGCAGGTACCAGTTCTCGCTGGTGCCGGCGCTGACACCGCCCTTGAACAGGAAGTACTCGTAGGCACCGGCCGCGACCGGCGCAAACAGCGAGAACGCGCCCGGCGCGGTGCGGCCACCATTCAAGGCCTGCACCACCAGGATGCCATCGGCCAGCGTGGCGGCACCGCTGCCGCCCGCATTGAGCACGCCGATGCCGGTGGTGCCGGTGGCGGAACCGCCATCGATCACCAGGCGGTCGCTGGTGGAATTGTCTGCGCCCAGCACGGTGCGCAGGTACAGGCCACCGCCGTCGCCGCGATAATTGCCGCGCACGGTGAACACGTCGCCTGCGCCGGTGCCGGTCAGGTCGATGCGCCCGGCATTGACCATCTCCACCAGTGCACCACTGTTGAACGGACGGATGGCATGGCCGCCACTGCCTGCATAGACAGTGCTCGTGTCATCCACCGTGAGCGTGCCGGTGCCGGTACTGCTGTCGCCCAGCACCAGATCGCCATCGAAGGTCAGCTCGGTGCTGTTGGCCAGGCGCACCGTCTCCCAGTTCTGGAAACGGCCCACGCCGGCGGTCTTGACGTTGCTGAGGTTGAGCTGGTCGATGCCGCTGCCACCGTCGAACAGCGGCACCGCCCCCAGGTTGCCCTGGTTGAGGTTGCCGAGGGTGGCGACGTCGTTGTCCGGCCCCATGTCGATCGCACCGTAGACGATGCCACCGCCATTCCAGTTGAAGGTGTCATCGCCGGTACTGAGCAGCACCTGCCCGCGCACGGTGCCGTCGGTGATGGTCACGCTGTCGTTGCCGCCGCTGACGCTGATGTTGCCGCCGATATAGGCCGTGCCAGAAATGATGATGGTGTCGGTGTCGAAGCCGGTCACCACGTTGCCATCCACGGTACCGCCGGACTGATCCCACAGGTTCTTGTCCAGCTTCATGTTGACGCGGCCGATGCGGCCTGCGGTCATCCAGGCCTGGTCGCCATCCTCGAACGCACCGATGATGCGGCCACCGCTCATGCGGAAGGTATCGATGTTGTCGCCCTGCTGCAGCGCACCGATCGTGCCGCCACTCATGACGAAATCATCGCGGCCACTGCCCTGCGCCACCACGCCGGTGACGGTGCCACCGGTGACGGTCATCTGGTCATCGCCACTGCCCTGGTCGACGCTGTCGATCGTACCGTTGCCCAGCACCAGCACGTCGTTGCCATCGCCCTGCAGGACGCCGCCGCTGATGCTGCCGGCCTGCATGTCCAGGCGGTCATTGCCGGCACCGAACTGCACGCCGGTGCGCCCGCTGATCGTTCCGCGGTTGACCAGCGCGCTGTCGCCCGCGCCGACGAACTGCAGCGCGGTGTTGTTACCGGTACTGATGCTGCCCGCATTTTCGACGCGGCTGCCACCACCGAGCTGGACCGCCACGCCGCCCACCGAACTGATCGTGCCCAGGTTGGACAGCAGGTGCCCACCGGCCCCGACAAGCGAAATCGCGCTGCTGCCACCGCTCTGCTGCAGTTGTGCCGTGTTGGCGACAGTGACGGTGATGCCGGCGGCGCCATTGGCGGTGACGGGCACGGTCTGCGGGTTCGGCGCGTTGGCATCGCAGGTGACCGCCTGGCCGGCGACGGGGGCGACGCTGTCACAGCCGGCCCAGGCGGCGCTGGCGGTCAGCAACATGACGGACGGAACAGCCAAGGCCTGCAATACGGAAGCAGCGAGGCGGCGCATACGCACTGCGCGCGGCACGGCATGGGACATACAGCACTCCTGGCAAGGGATCAGGAACTGCGGATATGCGGCACTGCGAGCGCAGTCTGCGCCGTGGTGAATGGTTTCGTCAGGTGAATTTGCGTGCCGCTCATCACAGTTCAGATGCGAACTTGATCGGGCATCACCTGGCCTCTACGTGCCTGAAATCGTTCATTTTTGCGGCAATCACACGCCACGCGGAGAGCATCCACGCATGGCGTGGATCTTATCTCTTGCCGATCTGGCACCTTGTGTGCCGAGAGCCCGGCGTGGGCGACCGTGTGGATCCAGGTCTTGCGACCGAGAAGTAGCTTGGGTCCCCACGCCGGATTCTCCCTGAACCGCC
>NZ_JCAFUK010000018.1:0-109663 GCF_059371235.1 Stenotrophomonas sp. YJH_SMC_29
GCCTCGGCCAAGCTGTCCTCGCAGATCATCAGGGATGCCGAGCTGAAGGTGTATGCCGGTGCCCCGCACGGCCTGACCATCACCCACGCCGAGCAGTTCAACGCCGACCTGCTGGCGTTCGCACGCAAGTGATGTCCCGCGGCGGCGCCCCAGGGCGCCGCCGCTCCTTCGGTAGTGCCGGCCGCTGGCCGGCAACCCGATCATCCGTCGTAATCACGCACCGCCGGCCAGCGGCCGGCTCTACCCGTGGCGGGTCAGATGTCGGTGTGGTGATGTGGTAAGGCGGTGGGCAACGGATCGTGCCCACCCACGAAGTGACGCACCACCGGCGCACGCTCACCGCGATGCAGTGCCCGCAGGGCTTCCTGGATCGCCCTGTCATCGGCGGTGATGCGCTCATGCTGGCGCAGGTGCTCCAGCCACGATGGGGTCACGAAATACTCCAGGTGAATCCCCGGAGTTGCCACGTCCTCGACCACGCCCCAGACCACCGCGCCATCGCGGCGACGGATCGTACCCAGCGCGCGCATCTGCGCCTGGAATGCCGCACGATCGGCATCGTCGATGCGGTACTCGAGGGTCACCAGCACCGGGCCCCGATCATTTGATACCGGCACCGACAGTTCCGGCGCCGGCCAGTGTCCGGCAGGGCGCAGATTCAGATCCTCGGTGCCTGCAATGCGCACCCGCCACACCAGCAGTCCTCCGATCACCGCGCCGGCGGCCGCCACCAGCAATGCCAGCTCCGGCGAAGTGCGTTGCGCCAGCGCGCCCCAGCTCAGGCCGCCGGCGGCCATGCCGGCGGAAAACACCATGATGTACAGCGCCAGTGCGCGTGCACGCACCCACGCCGGTACCGCCGTCTGCGCGGCGATCTGCAGCGACGACAGCACGGTGATCCAGGCAAACCCGTTCACCAGCATCACCGCCGGCAGCACGTACCAGCTGCGGGTCAGCGCCAGCCCGACCAGGCTCAGCGCCAGCGACAACGTCGCCAGCAGCACCAGCAGGTCGCGGTCCAGCTGCGCGCGCAGCTTCGGCAACAGCAGCGCACCGCCCACCGCACCGATCCCGATGCAGCCCAGCAGCATGCCGTACTGCCCCGCCCCGCCGTGCATCTGCCCGCGCACCACCACCGGCAGCAGGGCGTTCATCGCTGCAGCGAAGAAGAAGAAGCCGACCGACTTGATCAGCACCGCCTGCAACCGCCCGGCGCGGCTGGCGTAGCGCAGGCCCGCCTTCAGGCCCGCACCAAAGCCTTCCGGCGGCAGGCTGGACTGCTTCGGGTCGCGTTTCCAGCCCCACACCACGAACAGCATCGCGGCGAAGGTGATCGCATTGAAGCCGAACGCCCAGACCGCTCCCAGCTGGGCGACGATCACGCCGCCGACGGCCGGGCCGATCGAGCGCGCGATGTTGATGCCGATCGAGTTCAGCGCCACTGCCGAGGCCAGCATCGGCTGCGGGACCAGCTCGGACACGATCGCGGCCTGCGCCGGCATCGCCATGGCTGCACCGCAGCCCATGCAGAACGTCAGCAGCACCAGCAGCTGCGGTGTCAGCAGGTCCATCGCGGTCAACGCTGCCATCGCCGCAGCGACCATCAGCATCCAGCCCTGCGTTACCAGCAGGTATCTGCGGCGGTCAACGATGTCGGCCAGCGTGCCGGCGGCCAGTGCCAGCAGCACGATCGGCACCGTGGTGGCCGACTGCACCAGCGCCACCATCAACGGCGAGCCGGTACGCTCGGCCATCACCCAGGCGGCAGCCACGTCATTGACCCAGGTCCCGATGTTGCTGGCCAGGATTGCCAGCCAGATCGATCGGAACATCTGGATCTTCAGGGGGGACCAGGCGCCTTCGGCCGGTACGGGTTGCGACGCGTTTGCGTTCACCATTGCCATGCTCCAACGATCGAGGCGAACAACGTGTCCTGGCCACCGGCCTGCTTCAGCGCAGGACCGGCGTCGACCCAGGCCAGCTGCAGCTGCCATTGCCAGTGTTCGCTGGCCTGCCAGCGGGTTTCGGATTTGTACTGCGTGCCGATGCGGCGCGCGCCACCGGCACTGCCCGGCAACGCCAGCAGCGGCGCCGGCGTGGTGTAGACCGCATCGGCCCGGCGATGCTTCCACGCCATCTGTACGCCCAGCTCCGTCGTCACCGCGTCGCGCAGGCGCAGGGTCAGGGTCGGCTGCACGTCCATCAGATTGGCGGGGGCCAGCAGGCTGGCCTCGCTGAAGTAGGCCGATTTCGGGAACAGTGCATTGAAGGTGCCCACGCGACCATCGCGAAGGTTGCCGTCGCCACTGGCGATATCCGCCTTCAGCCCCAGCCGTGGTTGCAGCGGCCGCTCGGTCCAGCGCCAGCCGGTGTCGGTGGCCAGCGTCCAGGCGCGGACATCCAGCGTGCCGGCGACCGTCTGCAGTTCACCGCCCTGCGCCACCAGCTCGGTGTTCCAGTCCAGCGCACCGGCCTGGCCGAACCAACGCGCACCGAGGGTCTGCCGCCGCTCGGTACCGGAGCCCGCCGCAAAGCGCGCGCCTTCACGACGGTAGTCCAGCAGGTACAGATCCCATTGCCCTGGGCCACGACCCCGCGCGGTGGTCGCATACGCGCCCCACAGGTGGGCACCGCGTTCGCCGCGGTCATCGAAGGCGCCGGGTCGGTTCTCCAGCGGTCGCAGCGCCATCAAGTCCAGCGTGCCGAGGCGGCCTTTCCAGCCTGCACGGGCACCATCGAATGCCAGCCGGATGTTCGGCCCATCGCGCACCGACAACAGCCGCGAACTGCCATAGCCGGCTTCCTGCCGGCCGAGCTGCAGATGGAACCCACCGCGCTGCCAGCGCCAGTAGGCCTGCTGCACGTCCAAGGCGCCTCGGTCGGTACGGCCCGGGCCGCCTGCCTTGCCATTCTCGGCATGCACGCCCAGCTGCAGCCGTGCCTGCCAGTTGTCCTCGACATACGTGGCCGACGCCAGTGCACGCAGCAGGCCGTAGCCGTCTTCACTGCCGCCGATACCGAATCGGGCCGGGTCGTAGTACATCCCCCTGAGGCGCAGCGAGGCGTCCCATTGCACTTGGCCGTCGCCCACGTCGGTGCAGCGGGGGGCGTCACAGGCCAGCGCCATCCATGGCATGGCCAGCAGCGCCAGGCTCAGAACGCGAAGCACGAGCATCCCATCGCACCCCAGAAGGCGCTCAGGTCGTCGGTGGGCGCCGCATGCAGCGCGGCATGGCCGTGAGCACCATGCGTACTGCAGGCCACACCGTGATGGTGGCGATGCGCGGCGGCCAACCCGGTGGCGGCGCCGCCAACGTGGTAGCCACCGAAGCGGTTGACCGGCGACCAGTCCGGCATCGCCGGCGGCAGCTGCGGCGCCAGGCCGGCGTAATCGCCGTCGGCGTGCACGATGCGGCCGCCGACCACGGTCAGCAGGCTGGTGATGTCGGCGATCTGCGCGTCATCAACGCGGAAGAAGTCGGCCGAAAGCAGGATGAAATCAGCCAGCTGGCCAGCTTTCAGTGTGCCCTTCACTGCTTCGTCGCCGGAGAACCAGGCACTGCCCTGCGTCCACAGGCGCAACGCCTGCTCGCGTTCGAGCAGGTTCTCCTCGCCATACAGCGCCAGGCCGCCCACGGTGCGCCCGGTCACCAGCCAGGACAACGCCACCCACGGGTTGTAGCTGGCCACGCGGGTGGCATCGGTACCGGCACCGACCGGCACGCCTTCGGCCAGCATGCGCCTGACCGGCGGCGTGTGCCGCGCAGCCTGCACACCGTAGCGCTCGACGAAAGCTTCGCCCTGGTAGGCCATGCGGTGCTGCACGGCGATACCGCCGCCCAGCGCACGGATGCGTTCGATGTTGCGCGGGGTGATGGTCTCTGCGTGGTCGATGAACCAGTGCAGGCCATCGAACGGCACCTCGCGGTTGACCTGTTCGTACACATCGAGGATGCGGGTGATGCTCTCGTCGTAGGTGGCGTGGATACGGAACGGCCAGCGTTTCTCGACCAGCAGCTTCACCACGTCGTGCAGTTCGGGCTCAAGCTCCGGCGGCAGTTCCGGGCGCGGCTCGTTGAACAGCTCGAAGTCGGCTGCCGAGAACACCAGCATCTCGCCGGCACCATTGTGGCGCAGCAGGTCGTCGCCCTGGCGCGGCTGCAGGATTTCACTCCAGCCACGGAAGTCATCCACTTCCTTGCCCTTGTTCTGGGTGAACAGGTTGTAGGCGATGCGCACTGTCAGCTGGTCATCGCGGTGCAGCTGCTCGATGACCTGGTAATCCTCGGGGTAGTTCTGGAAGCCGCCGCCAGCGTCGATCACCGAGGTGACGCCCAGCCGGTTCAGTTCGCGCATGAAGTGGCGCGTCGAATTGGCCTGGTACTCGATCGGCAGGCGTGGCCCCTTGGCCAGCGTCGCATACAGGATCAGCGCATTCGGCTTGGCCAGCAGCAGCCCGGTCGGATTGCCCAGCGAATCGCGCACGATCTGCCCGCCCGGCGGATCCGGCGTGTCCTTGCTGTAGCCGCACGCACGCAGCGCGGCGCGGTTGAGCAGCGCGCGGTCGTACAGGTGCAGCAGGAACACCGGCGTATCCGGCGCGATGTCGTTGAGCTCCTGCAGCGTCGGCAGGCGCTTCTCGTTGAACTGTGCAGCGGTGAAGCCACCGACCACGCGCACCCACTGCGGTGCAGGGGTGCGGTCGACCTGGGCCTTCAACATGTCCAGGGCGTCGCCCAGCGAACGCAGGCCGTCCCAGCGCAGTTCAAGGTTGTAGTTCAGGCCACCACGGATCAGGTGGGTATGGCTGTCGTTGAGGCCAGGCAGCAGGCGCCTGCCCTGCGCGTCGATCAGCGTCGCTTCATTGCCCCAGCCGCGCATGATCTCCTCGTCGCTGCCGACGGCGACGATGCGGCCCTCCTGCACGGCCAGTGCCTGGGCATGCGGCTGCTGCGGGTCGAGGGTGGTGATGCGGGCATTGCGGATGACCAGGGTGCTCATGCGACGCTCCTTGGAAGTGGAATCGAGTGCGGCAGCGGCGCGACCGGCCAGGCCGAGCGCAACCGCGGCGCCGCTGGCCAGCATCACGGTGCGGCGGCCGTGGTCGAGGGGATCGTGACTCATGCGAAAGCTCCCGGAAGTCGTAGGCCATCCAGCGCCCAGGCCCCCGGCCCGGCCAGCGCGAGGGCCAGCAGCACCGTGGTCCACATCAGCGGGTACTCACTGCCGCCGCGCATCCAGAACCAGCCCTTGGGCAGGGCCAACAGGACGGTGAAGCCGATGAAGGCAGCGGCGGCAAGCGCGGCGATGCGGGTCTGCCAGCCGAGCAGCACGGCCAGCCCGGACAGCACCTGCAGCAGGGACAACAGCAGCGGCAACGGCGCCACTGCCGGCAGCCCGAAACCGCGCAGCTCTGCAGCAAAGCCATGCAGCCCGGGTCCACCGAACCAGCCGAACAGCTTGCCCAGCGCGTGCGGCAGCAGGAAGCCGCCTGCCGCCACGCGCAGCATCAGCAGGGCCAGGTCGAGGCCATGGCCAGCCAGCATGCTCAGTGCCCGCCTTCCTGCGCGCCGAACATGCGCTTGGCGTACTGGATGCCGATGCCATAGCCGCCGGCGTGGTCGCGGGCGATGCCGGTGGTCAGGTCGTAGGTTTCACCCCGTGCCCAGTCGCGCTGCAGTTCGAGCAGGTACTGCACGCTGGTCATCGGCACCGCGCCGGCCTGCACCATGCGGGTGATCGCACGCTCGTGCGCTTCTTCGCTGACGTCGCCGCAGGCATCGGTGATCACATGGACCTCGAACCCCTGCGCCAGCGCCGACAGCGCCGGCCCAACGATGCAGACGCTGGTCCACAGGCCGGCAAGAACCAGCCGGCGCTTGCCGATGCGGTTGATCTCATCGATCACCGGCTGGTCTTCCCAGGTGTTCATCGAAGTGCGGTCGAACACCGGCTGGCCCGGGAAGATCTGCGGCAGCTCCGGGAACATCGGGCCGGAGAATGACGTCTCGGCCACCGTGGTCAACACGACCGGCACGTTGAACCCCTTGGCCCCCTTGCTGATCAGCGACACGTTGTTGCGCAGCGCGGAGATGTCGATGGTGTGGGTGGCGAACGCCATCTGCGACTGGAAGTCGATCAGCACCAGGGCGTGGTCGGTCGGCGACAGCAGGGCCGGGGCGGGCGTGGCGGTGGCAAGGCTCATGGATGGACTCCGTGGGAAACACGATCATGGGGAAGCAACAGGGCGGCGTCGCCGGCCCGATACTGGCCGGGGCTGCACCCGGTCTCCGCGCGGAAGCTGCGGACGAAATGGCTCTGGTCGAAGAAGCCCAGCTGCTGGGCCAGGCACGCCATCGGCAGCTGCGCACCCGGCAGCAACTGGCAGGCGCGCTGGATGCGGCGGCGGCGCACATAGCGCAACGGGCTGGCGCCGGTGCCGCTACGGAACAGGCGCACCAGATGGAAGCGGCTGACGCAGGCGGCGGCCGCCAGCTCGGTGACCCGCAGCGGCTGCGACAGGTGCTCATCGACATAGCGCAGGGCTCGCTGCAGTGCGGCGGCCTGCTGCGGGGCAAGCGGGATGGCGGACGGATCGGGCGGACTGACGGTGGCCATGCGGGGCGCCGCGAGGGGGTGGCCCATGGTGCGCGGCCGGCGTGCGATGCCCTACCCCCGTCGGTCGAGGCCGGCGCCTACCCGAATGGGGGAGGCCGACGGCCGAGCAGGCGGCGCCCGAACCAACGCGCGTCCAGCGAATAGGCGCCCGGCCCCACCATCAGCAGCGCCGGTGGCAACACCACCAGCGGCCAAGGCGCCTGCTGCGCGAACATGCCCGCGACCGCCATCATCGCCGCCAGGGGTGTCAACACCCCCAGCGCGAGCATGGCCGCCGCCAGCAGGCACAGCAGCCACCAGCCGGCGTGCACGCCGGGCGTGCACAACGCCGAAGCCAAGCACAGCCGCAGCCACAGCAGGCCAATGCCCGGACCGCGGTCGGGGAACATCACGAACAGGCGCTGCATGGATGCGCTCCGGGAGTCATGCCGGCGTGATAGCCGACGGCAACGCCCGTTGCCTACCCCGTTCGGGTCACCCCGGGCTGCCCCACACCTGCCAGAATGCGCGCCATGCGTGGCCGCCCCTTCCCGTTCCTGCGTCGCCTGCCGGCGCTGCTGACGTGCCTGCTGCTGTTGACCGCCCTGCCCGCCCTTGCCGTGCAGCGCCCGCCGGTGAGCGGTGGCCTGCCCGATTACGAACACACGGCCTGGCGGGTCGGCCAGGGCGCGCCCGGCGACATCTGGGACATCACCCAGGACCGGGACGGCCTGTTGTGGCTGGCCACCGGCTCGGGCCTGTACCGCTTCGATGGCCGCCGTTTCGAACGACAGCCGGCCCCGGCCGGCAGCCACTTCCCGTCCACCAACATGGTCACCCTGGCCCATGGCCACGACGGCGCCCTGTGGATCGGCTACTTCCAGGCCGGCATCAGCCGCTTCGCGCACGGTCAGTTGCACAGCTATGGCCGCCAGCAAGGCGTGCCGGTCGGCGTGGTGCCGCACTTCAGCCAGGATCGCGAGGGCCAGCTGTGGGCGGCGATCAATGGCGGGCTGCGCCGGTTCGATGGACAACGCTGGCAGCCCATGCCGGCCAGCGCCGGGCTGCCCGAGCGCCGTGTGCAGTGGGTGCTGCACGACAGCCGGGGAACGTTCTGGGTAGTGGCCGACCTGAGGATCTGGATGCGTGCCGCCGGCCAGGCCACGTTCAAGGACACTGGCATCGCCGTCTCGCAGATGGCGACGCTGGCCGAAAGTCCGCAGGGCGAAGTGTGGCTGGCTGACCGCGTGCGCGGCACGTCGCCGCTGGCCAATGCGCAGGGCCTGCTACCGGACACCGAGCGTGAAGCGCGGCGGCTGCCGGCGCTGGTCGCCGCGCGCCTGCAGTTCACCGCCGACGGTGCGTTGTGGGCCACGATGAGCCCGCACGGCGGCGTCGCCCGCGTCACCTTCGCCGGCACCCAGGCCGTGCGCATGGAGCGCTTCGATTCGCCGCACGGGCTGACCGCCACCTCGGCGGTGCCGATCATCGTCGATCGCGAAGGCAATCTCTGGGTCGGCACCAATCTCGGCCTCAACCGCTTCCGCGCACGCAGCGTGCACACCCTGGTGGTCGGGCCGAGCGATCCCTACCGCTCGCTGGTACGGGCCAGCGATGGTCGCGTGTATGGCTATGGCGAAGACCTCAGGCCCTATGATCTGCAACGCCACCTGCTGGATGGCAGCGCGCCGCAGCTGCAGGCCGCCGCGCGCCAGGCGCCCACGCCGATCTGGCAGTTCGACTGGGTCAACCTTGCGCGCACGGTGGCCGGCCACACGACATTGATTCCGCTGCCGGCCCCGTTCACCGGGCAGCCCCTGCACGCCCTGCTGTTCCCCGACGACACCCAGGCCTGGGTCTGCACGGGGGAGCGTGGCGTCCTGCAGTACCTGCACGGCCAGTGGCGGCAGGAAGGCCGTCTGCCCGAACAGGCCTGCTCATCGCTGGCGCTCGATGCCCGTGGCCAGCTGCTGCTCGGCTATGCCGATGGCCGTCTGCGCCGGATGGGAGCCACCCGCATCGACACCCTCGATGCCCGCCAGGGCCTGTCCGTCGGGCCGGTCACCGCGATACTGCAGCATCAGGAGCTGCTGCTGGTGGCCGGCGAGGCCGGCCTGGCCGCACGTCTGGGCGAGGGCCGTTTCGTTCCGGTGCGCACCGACATGGCCGGTGTACTGGAAGGCATCACCGGCATGGTTGCAGATCCGAACGGGCACCTCTGGCTCAACGGCAGCCGCGGCCTGGTCAGGCTGGAAAGCGGCCCGTTGCGCGCGGCCCTGCGCAGCGGCCAGCCGGTCACGCCGCGCCTGTTCGATGCGATCGATGGCATGCCCGGCATCGCCCTGCAGAGCGGGCCCATCGCCACTGCCGTCCTGGCCGATGACGGCCTGCTGTGGCTGGCCACCAACCAGGGCCTGGCCTGGCTCGACACGACCCGTTCGCACGTCAATGCGATGGCGCCCAGCGTCCGCATCGGCGAAGTGCTCTATGGCAGCATGCATGCGCCACTGCGCGACGGCCTGCGCCTTCCAGCCGGCACCAGCCAGTTGCAGATCGACTACGTGGCGCTGTCGCTGGCGCGCCCGGAACGCAACCGCTACCGCTACCGACTGTCCGGCGTCGACGACGGCTGGCAGGATGCCGGCAGCAGCACCCGCGCGTACTACACCAATCTGGCCCCGGGCAAATACCGGTTCGAGGTCGAAGCGGCCAACGAAGACAGCATCTGGAGCACCGCACCGGCCAGCCGCAGCTTCCGCATCGCCCCCACCTTCGTGCAGACGGTGTGGTTCAAGCTGCTGTGCGCCGCCGCGATACTTGCACTGCTGGTGATGGCGGTGCGCATCCGCAGCGGGCAGCTGGCCGCACTGTTCCGCGCGCGCCTGCAGGAACGCAATGGCGAACGCGAACGCATCGCACGCGACCTGCATGACACCCTGTTGCAGGGCAGCCAGGGCCTGATCCTGCGCCTGCATGCGATCAGCCAGTCAGCGCAGACGCCCGAGCCGGTACGCAGCCAGCTGGAATCGGCGATGCAGCTGGCCGAACGCAACCTGGCCGAGGGCCGCGAGCGGGTCAATGCCCTGCGCGAGGGCCCCTTCGCCGGCCGCGACCTTGCCTCGGCGCTGGCCGATGTGCACGCCGAGTACGCCGGGCACGGCACCAACCCACTGCGCTTGACCGTCGAAGGCACGGCGCCACCGCTGCAGGCCGACGCGGCCGAAGAGGTGTTCCTGATCGGCCGGGAGGCCATCCGCAATGCACTGCGCCACGCCAGTGCCAGCGCCATCGAAGTTGAACTGTCCTACGGCGCGCGGTGCTTCCTGCTGCACGTGCGCGATGATGGCGTGGGCATCGCCGACGAAAATGCAGGCCATGGCCATTGGGGCCTGCAGGGCATGCGTGAGCGCGCGCAGCGCCTCGGCGCGGAGCTGCAGCTGTGGACCCGCCCCGGGCTGGGCACTGAAGTCGCGCTGGCAGTTCCCGCCCGGCGCCTGTATCACCGCCGCCCCTCACGTTGGCGGTGGCCCTGGAGAAGAACATCCCATGAGTGAGTCCCCTGCCCCGATCGGCGTGCTGGTGGTCGACGACCACCCGTTGCTGCGTGACGGACTGGCCGCGCTGCTGGGCGCCCAGCCCGACCTGCGCCTGCTGGGCGAAGCCGCCGACGGCGAGGAAGCCATCGCCTGCTACCAGCAACTACGGCCGGACGTCGTGCTGATGGACCTGCAGATGCCACGCCTGGATGGCGTCGAGGCCATCGTGCGGATCCGCGCGATGGACCCGCGCGCGCGCATCATCGTGCTGACCACCTACCGTGGTGACGTACGCGCGGTACGGGCACTGCAGGCCGGCGCCAGCGCCTACCTGCTGAAGGACATGCTGCGCCACGAACTGGTCGATACCATCCGCATGGTCGCCGGTGGCCGCCGCGCGCCGATTCCGCCGGCGGTGGCGGCCAGCATTGCCGCGCACGTGGTGGAAGACCGGTTGTCGCCGCGCGAGACCGAGGTGCTGCGGCATGTGGCCGGTGGCCTGTCGAACAAGCGCATCGGCGAGCGCATGCAGATTTCCGAGCAGACGGTGAAGGCGCACATGAAGAGCCTGATGGACAAGCTCGGTGTGGGTGATCGCACCCATGCGGTCACCCAGGCACTGCGGCGCGGCATCATCAGCCTGGACGACAGCGGGCACGATTAGCGAGTGTTCGGCAGGGCCTGCAGCCCTGCACCCGCGGTAGTGCCGGCCGCTGGCCGGCAACCTCAACAGCAAAATCAAAAGCGGGCTCTCCGTGGGATGGCGGGTGGTAGGTGTCGACCTTGGTCGACACGGTAGATCCACGCCATGCGTGGATGGATCTCTGTCAGATATCGAAATACATCTGGGGTCAGATCCGTTTTCCTCCGGAAAACGGATCTGACCCCGAGAGCGGTTCCAACAGACCGCAGGTGCAGGGCTGCAGGCCCTGCCAATCACCCCTACTTCAAACGCAGCAGCAGGCTGCTGCCCGCACACACCACCGCCAACCAGGCCACGCCGTGCCATCCCCATTGCGCCAGCGCCAGGCTGCCCAGCGCGCCACCGGCCGCCATGCCGATGAACATGCCCGTGAACAGGAGCGCATTGAGGCGACTGCGCGCCGGTGGCACCAGGCCGTAGACCAGCGTCTGGTGCGCCACCAGCGCCGACTGGAAACCGAAGTCGAACAGCAATGCACTCACCACCAGCAGCGGCAGCAGCGCAGCGACCGGCAGCCAGGCTTCGGCCAGCAACAGGCCGAAGCCCAGCAGTGCCACTGCGATCGCCAGCCGCGCCACCGCATGGCTGCCCAACCGATCGGCGAAGCGACCGGCGAACGGCGCGGCCAGGGCACCGGCCGCACCGGCGATACCAAACGCACCGGCCGCAGCACTGCCCAGGCCCAGGCGTGCGTGCAGCATCAACGCCAGCGTCGACCAGAACGCGCTGAAGCCCACGGCCAGCAGCGACTGGCTGGCCACCGCGCGGCGCAATTGTGGCTGCTCGCGCCACAACGCCAGCAACGAACCCAGCAGCGCCGGATAGCGCAGCGTGCTGGTCGGTGCAAAGCGCGGCAGCGCGCGCGCCATCACCGCGCCCATCGCGGCCACCGATACCGCAGCCAGTACGAACTGCGTGCGCCAACCCCATGCTTCAGCCACCACGCCACTGACCACGCGCGACAACAGGATGCCGAGCAGCAGGCCGGTCATCACCCGGCCGACGATCTGACCGCGTTGTGCATCCGGCGCCAGCACCGCCGCGGCGGGCACGATGTCCTGCGCCAGCGTGGCCATCAGCCCGACCAGCAGGCTGGCCATCAGCAGCCCCGGCAGGTGCCCGGCCATCGCTGCGGCGCCCAGTGCCAGCGCCAGCAGCGCGGACTTCAACAGGATCAGGTTGCGGCGGTCGAAGCGGTCGCCCAGCGGTGCCAGCAGCAGGATGCCCAGCGCATACCCCAGCTGGGTCAAGGTCGGCACCAGGCCGGCGGCGCGTTCACCTGCGCCGAGGTCCTGGGCGATCAGGCCCAACATCGGCTGGCTGTAGTACAGCGAGGCGACCGAGAAGCCGGCGCCGGCCGCCATCGCCAGCACCAACGGCGTGGACGGTGCGGTCGCGGGTGCGGCGGCGACGGACAGCGAGGGGGTAGACATGGGGAAGTCCGGTGGAGGAGGTGGACGTATCCTGCCTGTATTCGCTTGGCGTCTGTAGTAGGCTCCTGCACATACATTTCATACGTGCCACGCATGAATGACCTTGCCACCGGCGCCGATCGCCTGGATCTGCTGCGCACCTTCCTGCGCATCGTCGATGCCGGCAGCCTGTCTGCCGCAGCCGTGCAGCTGGGCACCACCCAGCCGACAGTCAGCCGGCGCCTGCAGGCGCTGGAGCGTCAGCTCGGCCTTCGCCTGCTGCAGCGCTCCACCCACGGCCTGCAGCTGACCGAGGACGGGCTGCGCTGCCAGCGTCATGCACAACGCGTGGTCGACGAATGGGAGTCGCTGCAGGCCGAGCTGCAGGGCGAACCGGAAACGCTGCGTGGATGCCTGCGCGTGATGGTGCCGCACGCCTTCGGCCAGGCCCAGCTGCTGCCGACCATGCTGGCCTTCCTCGCCCAGCATCCGCAGCTGAGCCTGGAGTGGATCCTGGAAGATCGCCGCCCCGACTTCGTCGCCGAAGGCATCGACTGCGCGGTGCGGGTCGGCCCGGTGGACGAGCCGCGCATGGTCGCGCTGCCGCTGGCCGAAGTGCCGCGCATCGTCGTGGCAGCGCCCTCGCTGGTGCAGGCCACGGTGGTGCGCACGCCGGAACAGGCGCAGTCACTGCCGTGGATCTCGCTGGTCACCTATTACCGCGAGCGCCTGCTGCTGCATGACGCGCAGGGGCGCGCGCACACGCTGTCGATCAGCCCACGCCTGCTGACCGACAACCTGTTCGTGGTGCAGCAGGCCGCGCGCGCGGGGTTGGGCGCGGCGGTGGTCTCGGCCTGGCTGGTCGCAGAGGACCTGGCACAAGGGCGCCTGGTGCAGCTGCTGCCGGACTGGCAGGCACCGGCGCTCCCGGTGCACGTGGTGTTTCCTGCCGCGCGCCAGCAGCCGCCCCGGCTGCGCGCCTTCATCGACGCGATGAAGGCCGCATTGCCGCAGCTGCACGGAATGCGGCCGGCACCGCGCTAGCGCCCGCTCACACCATCCACGCATGGCGTGGATCTCCTGACGATACGGGTAGCTCCACGCCATGCGTGGATTCCGTTCGAGGCCACAGGGTCAGAGCGCTTCCCGGCGGGAAGGGATCGGACCCTGTCGATCATTGCGCCTTGGCAGCCTCGGCATTCCACGCCGCGACCTTTGCCTTGGTGTCGGCCAGCATCTTGTCCAGCGCGGCACGGTCATACACGTTGCCACGCAGCACCACGCTGTCGATCTTCTCGGTGGCGGCAATGTCCTGCAGCGGGTTGGCGGTCAGCAGCACCAGATCGGCGGCCTTGCCCTGCGCCACACCACCATAGCGGTCCATCTGGCCGAACCAGGCCGGGCCGGAACGGGTGGCGGCCGACAGCGCCTGCGGCGCGCTCAGGCCCTCCTTCACGAACAACTGCAACTCCTGGTGCAGGGCGATGCCCGGGAAATTGAACGAATTGAGGAAGCCCGCATCAGTGCCGGCGATGATCGTGACCCCCGCTTCCTGCAGCATCGGCAGCACGGCAGCCACCTGGTGATACTGCGCGTGGCGCGCCTCGATCTGTGCCGGCGTGGCCTTTGCCGCACGATCCACGCGCCATTGGTAGGTCGCGCGCAGGCCCGGGCCGATGTAGGCCAGGTACGGGTCGTTGGCATGGTCATCCTGGTCGAGGAAGTCGAGGATGCGGCCGCCGTTGAGGGTCGGGGTCACGAACACGCCACGCTTGGCGAAATCACGGTAGGCATGCATCGCCGTGTCACGGTCGAAACTGGCATCGAGGCGGCGGTTGGCTTCGGCGCGGTCGATGCGGCCTGCGCCGAAGTCGGCGGCGATCTGCGCTTCGTCCTTGCTGCCGGCCTTGAATGCATAGTCCAGATGCTCGATCGAGGCCAGGCCGGCATCGACCGCCTGCTCCACGGTCAGCGCCATCGGAATGTGGCCCGAGGCCTTGAAGCCGGCCTTGCGCGCGGCACCGGCCGCGTACAGGAACAGCTCCGGCGTCAGCGTGCTGTCGGTGATCTTCACGAAATCGACCTTGTCATGCTGCAGGCGGGTGATCGCCTGGTCGACGTCGGCTTGGCTGCCGACTTCGATCGTCCCCTTCCACACCGGCTTGATGCCTTCGATCTTCGCACCCGAGCTGAGCAGGCGCGGGCCGAACAGCGTGCCCTTGGCAATTTCGCCGCGCCACTGCAGCACCTGCCCGGGCAGGTCGCCGGAACAGTCACGCACGGTGGTGATGCCGTGCGCGATGTACAGCGGTAGCAGCGCCTTGTTCTCTTCGATCAGCGCCGGGCCACCGCCGAAGTGCACGTGCATGTCCCACAGGCCCGGGATCAGGTACTTGCCCTTGGCATCGATCTGGCGGGCTGCGCTCCACTGGCCGCGCAGCTGGGCGTCCGGGCCGACCGCAACGATGTCCTCGCCACGGATCACCACGCTCTGCCCGGCCCGGGTGCTGGCATGTTCCACGTCGACCACGGTGGCGTTGCGGATCAGCAGGTCGGCGCGCTCGGCAGCAGACGCCGACAGCGGCGCCACCGCGAGGAGGATGGCAAGGGACAACGGACGGGAACGGAACATGGACAGCATCCTGGTGGGCACGCCCAGCGTGCGGGTGGAAGGGGTTTGCATTCAGCGCGTCGCGCCGTGCTGGCGCAACAGGGTTTCAATGCCGGCATAGCCGCGCTGGCGCGCGTGTGCCAGCGGCGTCACGCCATCACCGTCAGCCAGCTCGGGATCGGCACCGGCATCGAGCAGCAGCTGCACGATCTGCACGTGGCGCGCGCCGCCATCGCCGAGCAGGATCGCTTCCAGCAGCGCGGTCCAGTGCAGGCGGTTGACATGATCCACCGCGACGCCGGCGCGCAGCAGCGTGCGCACGGTGGACACGTGGCCACGCTCGGCGGCGGGAATCAGCGCGGTGCCGCCATAGCGGTTGGTGCTGTGCAGATCGGCGCCCTGCGCCAGCGTCATCGCCAGGATCTCGTCCAGCCCACGCGCACCGGCATACAGGTAGGCGCTGTCCTGCAACGCATCCTTGGCGTTGACGTCGGCGCCGGCTTCGATCAGCGCGCGCGCGGCCTCCACGTTGTTGCCGTGCGTGGCCAGCAGCAGCGCCGTGCGGCCCTGGCCATCGCGCGCCTCCAGCGTGGCGCCCTCCCCGATCGCCTTTCGCACCGCATCGGCGTCGCCGCGGCTGGCGGCATCACGCAGGCGGCCATCAACGTCGGCTTTGGACGTTGCGGTGCAGGCGGGCGTGGCCATGGCCAGCAGGCACAACAGCAGCACGCGCGCGAACGGCGCAGGCCTGGCAGCAGAACAATGGAAGCGCATGACGTGTCTCCTCGTGTCCGTCGCACGGAACCCCGGGCGGCGGTGGCAGCAGCCGGGCATTGCCGGGCCGTGGCCTGCATGGTAGAAGTCGGCCGGGGTATCCAGAAGTGAAATGTTCAAATGGCTGACAGTGCCAAATCGAATAGAACGCTGTTCGAACTGGACCTGCTGCGGGCGCTGGTGATGGTGGCCGACTGCGGCAGCTTCACCACGGCAGCCACGCGCCTGCATTCGACCCAGTCCACGGTCAGCCAGAAGGTGCGCCGGCTGGAAGCGTTGGCGGGGCATCGCCTGCTTGAACGCGGCCACCGCGATGTCCATCCCACCGATGCCGGCCACACCCTGCTCGGCTACGCCCGGCGCATGCTCGACCTGAACGAGGAAATGGCGCAGGCACTGGCCGGCGCCACGGTGGAGACCGCGGTGCGCATCGGCGTTCCCGAGGACTTCGTCAATGCGCAGACCACGCGCATGCTGGCCGCCTTCAGCCGTCGCCACCCGCAGGTGAAGCTGGAGATCAGCAGCGGCCTCAGCCGCGACCTGGCACAGGGTTTCGACCACGGCGAGCTGGACCTGGTGCTGGTCAAGCAGCGCCGCAACAGCCGCCAGGCGGTGCACTGCCGCCGCGAGCCGATGCACTGGATCGACAGCCTGCGCAGCAGCTGCCTGCAGCAGGATCCGCTGCCGCTGGTCACCTTCCCGCCGCGCGGGCTGTACCGCGACGAGATGATCCACGCCGTGGAAGCACTGGGCCTGCGCTGGCGCATCGCGTTCACCAGCTCGTCGCTGAGTGGCATCCAGGGCGCGGTGGCCGATGGCATCGGCATCAGCCTGTTGCCGCGTCGGGCGGTCACCCGCGACCACCGCATCATCGATGGCGATCGCGCGCTGCCGGTGATCGACAATTACGAGATCGGCCTGTTGCACCGCGCGGACGCTGATGACGCCGTGCGTGCGCTGGCCAGCGAGCTGTGGCGGCAGGTACAGCGCGAACCGGAGTGACCACAGTGGATCCACGCCATGCGTGGATGCATCCCGATCAACGTCGTCCGTTGCGGCGGCAGGCGGGAAAACCGGCGAGCATGGCCGGCGCTGCAGCGGTTGGCACGGCGCGGAGCTACAGCCAGCGGCCGTCGACCACCACCCGGCGCTCCACCGGTACCGCGGCCACCGCAGCCGGGCCGTGGTCCGCACGTACGGCGACGAAGGTTGCCGGCAGGCCTTCGGCGATGCCATGCTGCGGCAGGCCGATCACCTGCGCGGCATGCGTGGTGACCATGTCCAGCGCCAGCATCAGGTCGGCATCGGTGTAGAAGCCCGAGCGGTAGCCCAGCAACATCGCACGCTGCAGCAGGTCGCCGTTGCCGTAGGGCCACCAGCAGTCACGGATGTTGTCATTGCCCGCGAACACGCGCACGCCGGCATCGTGCAGTGCACGCAGTGGCGGGAACGGATGATCGCCCGGCGCGTTGCTCATGATGGCGACACCGGCGGTGGCCAGCGCCTCCCCCACCTGCAGTGCGCGCGCCAGCGGCACATCGCCCAGCGAATAGGCATGGCTGACCGCCACGCGCCCCTGCAGGCCGGCAGCACGCGTGCGCGCGGCAATGCGCAGCAGCTGCGCCAGTCCGGTTTCAGCGGGCTCGTGCAGATGGATGTCCAGCCGCACGCCATGGCGCTCGGCCAGCCCGAACAGCAGCGCCAGCTGGCCTTCGGCATCACCGTCGAGCGTGGTCGGGTCGATGCCGCCGAGCACTTCCACGCCCGCGGAAAGCGCCTGCTCCAGTACGGCGGCGGTACCCGGGCAGGACATCACCCCGGCCTGCGGGAACGCCACCAGCTGGATGCGCATGATGTCGGCACAGCGCCGCGCCGCTTCGCGGACCGCCTCGAGATGGCGCAGGCCGGTGCTGCCATCCACATCCACGTGGCAGCGCATCGCCACGGTGCCGAAGCGGCTGCATTGGCGGATCAATGCCTCGGCGCGGTCCACCATCGGCGCGGCGCCGGCCATCGCGGCCTTCTCCACCGCCAGCCGCTCACGCAGGCTGTTCACCGGCTGGTGCGGATGCCAGCGGTCCCCGACGAAGCTCTTGTCCAGATGGATGTGGCCGTCGACCAGCCCGGGCAGCAGCGCAAAACCGTGCAGGTCGATGTGTTCGGCCCCTTCGGCCGGCACTGCATCGCTGCCGAGGCCGCGGATGCGCCCGTCCTGGATATGGAACTGCAGCGGCGCACCGTCGCGGTCGACACCGCCATGGACGAACTGGAGGGTCATCGGGAACTCCGGGAAAGCCAAGTCAGGGCGCCATCCTGCGCGCAGCGACCGCCATCGGCCAACGAAATATCTGGATGCCACATATTCACCATCCCGATGAACGCGGTGGCGACGGCGCGCGACGGCCACGCCGTACAGACGCCTGAACGGGTAACATAGGCGCCTGTTTCCGCTGTGATGCCGCATGGGCCCGTCCGACCGCCACGACCGTCTCCGCCGCTGGCAGGCCGCGTCACTGCTTGCGGCTGCACCGATCGCCAGCCTGTCCGCCACCGATGCCGCCGCCAGCGCGCCGCTGCAGGCGCCGCCCGGCCAGCAACGCATCGCACCGGCGGCGCTGGTCGAGCGGCTGCACCAGCGGGTACTGTCCGGGCAGAGTGCCACCGCCACCCTGGAACACTGGTGCGCAGAGCATGGCCTGGCCGAGCAGGCCCGGGTACGCGCGGTGCGCGTGCATGGCCAGGACAAGCCTGCACCCGCCGACGTGCTGCAGGCGCTGGGCGCCACGCGACCGGGCACCCCACTGCGCTACCGCCGCGTGCAGCTGGTCTGTGGCAGCCGTGTGCTCTCCGAGGCCGACAACTGGTACCTGCCGGAGCATCTCAGCCCTGCCATGAACCAGGTGCTGGACAGCACCGACGAGCCCTTTGGTCGTGTGGTCGGCCCGCTCGGCTTCCAGCGCCAGACCCTGGCCGACCAGACCTTCTGGCCGCCGCGCGGCGAAGGCGACCACGGCGTGATCCTGGAGGTGCGCGCCCTGCTGCGCGACCGCCAGCAGCAGCCCTTCAGCTACGTCATCGAATCGTACCTGCAGCAGGCGCTGCCCTAGGCCACCGGCGCGCGCCATCACAGCGGATATCGACACAGCAGAAGGCCCGGCATTGCCGGGCCTTCTGTTTGCCAGCCGGATCAGCGGAACCGGTAGTCCAGCTGCAGCCAGTACTGGCGCCCGTACGGGTCGTAGTTGCCGACCGGGTAGAACGGCCAGCCGCCTCCGTTCTTGTCCGCCGGCGGGCGGCTGTCACGCAGGTTGTTGACGATCACGCCCACCGACAGGTTCTCACCGAGCTGGCGGAACACGCTGGCGTTGTAGGTCATGTACGGCGCGATGCGGCCACTGCCATCGGTCTTCGGCAGCGAGCCGAAGCGGTTGCCATACAGGGTGGTGGTCCAGTCTCCCTGGTTCCAGGTGATGCTGCCATTGGCCTTGCTGCGCCACTGGTAGTCATCCAGCGAATTGCGGATGTCGCGCTCCGGATCATCGGCGAACTGCCGGTACGTGTGTTCCAGCACCACGGTATAGGCCAGGCGCGTGGTGAAGCGGCCATAGCGGCCGGCGTCGAAGCGCCAGTTGCCCTTCAGGTCCAGGCCACGCACCGATTCGGAGGCCGCGTTGATCGGGTTGATCAGCACACGGGTGACCTGGTCCGGCTGCACCGTGGCATTGGACGGGTTGCGGATCACCCGCGACAGCGCGTCCTGGCACAGCGGCGAACCGATATCGCGCGCTTCGCCACCCAGCGTGCGGCCCAGGCGGCAATCGGCCTCGTCACGCAGGATGCGGCTGGTATCGAGGCTGGTGACCTCGTTGTCGATGCGGATGTCGTAGTAATCGGCACTGAAATCCAGCCCGGCCAACGGCGACCAGACCACGCCGAACCCATAGGACTTGGCCGTTTCCGGCTGCAGCTGCGCATTGGCGCGGTTGCTGTAGTCGATCGACAGGCCGTTGTAGTCGCAGTTGTCGTACGACTGGCCTGCGGTGCGGCAGCGCCAGTAATCGGTCATGCCCGGGTTGTAGCCCCGGGTCTCGGTGGCGAACACGTAGTTCATGTCCGGCGCACGGAAACTGGTCGCGGCAGAGCCGCGGATCAGCAGGCTCTCGATCGGTCGGAACTCGACGCCGAAGCTCCAGGTCGCCTTGCCGATGTGCTCGCCGCCCGCACGGTACTGGTCATAACGACCGGCCAGCGTGGTGGTCAGCGATTGCAGCAGCGGCAACTGCAGTTCCACGCCGGCCGCATAGCGGTCACGGTCACCGCCGGCACCGATACCGGCACTGGTGTTCCAGAACTCGCCGGTGCCCAGCCGCGGGTCCGGGCGGTTGCGGTAGCCCTGGCTGCCGGCCTCGACCACCGCTGCAAGCGCGGCATCACCGCCCGGCAGCGCGAACAGGCGGCCGTTGACGCTGGCGCTGAAGGTCTGCAACCACGCCGCGTTGCGGCTTTCCTGGTAGCCGGACAGGCGGCCGTACTCCTCCGGCGTCAGCGGCTGGAACAGGCGCGACGGGTCCGGTGCATAGACCTCCACGCCATTGCGCACGCCCAGCTGCGGGCCGAGCAGGTATTCATTGATGCCGGCCAGCAGTACCGGGCGGCGGGTGCGGTTCTCATAGCGCGAACGGCTGTAGACCGCTTCGTAGTCCCAGCCGCTGTCGCCAAGCTGGCCACGCGCACCGATATTGAACGACCACGAATTCTCCAGGAATCGGTTGGCATTGCGCGGCAGGCCACCGATTTCTTCCGGCGCGAACCGGCGGTACCAGCTCTCCAGGGTGCCGGTGTTCTGGTTGTAGAAGTAGTTGCGCGAGGAGGTCCAGGCCGGTGCGCGGGTGTTGTTGCTGATGCGTGCGCTGCCTACCGCCAGATCGGCGAACAGGTCGGTGGTCTCGTTGAGGTGGAAGGTCGCCAGGCCATAGCCGTTGAGGTTGCGCTTCTCGGTCTGCACCGTCCAGTAGCTGGCCGCGGCCTCGTTGCTGCCGCAGTACCAGCCCAGGCGCGGGTTGCTGGCGCGGAACACGCTGCCACCGTAGATGCCGGACGCAGCATCGCAGCCGTTGAGGCCTGGATCGATGTTGCGGCCGGTGGCGGCGTTGCGACGGTAGGCGATCGCCGTTGCCTGCGGCGCCTTGCCGGCTGGATCATCATCCAGCGAATCCATGAAGTCGCGCTGGCGCGCGTGGATCGCCTTGCGCACGTCGAATTCGAAGCCGAACAGCGCATCCCATCGCTCACCGGAACTGCCGCCCACCACCTGCACGCGCTGGTTGTCACCGCCGCCCTGCTGGGTGCCGCCGGCGCGCACGTTGAAGTCCACGCCTTCAAAACGGTCCTTGAGGATGATGTTGACCACACCGGCAATGGCGTCGGAGCCGTACACCGCCGACGCACCGGCAGCCAGCACTTCGATGCGCTCGATCAGCGCACTGGGGATGTTGGCCAGGTTGACCACGTTCACCGAGCCTTCGTAGGCCAGCGGGTAGTCGGCCTGGCGACGGCCGTTGACCAGCACCAGCGTGCGGTTGGGCCCCAGGCCACGCAGATTGATCGTGTTGGCGGCCGGGGTGAACGTATTGCCGAAGTCCTCGCCCTGCACGTTGCCGGTATTCTCGGTCAGCGCACTGAGGGCGTCGAAGGCATTGCGGTAGCCCTGCGCGTCGATCTGCTCGCGGCTGATCACCGTCACCGGCGAGGGCCCCTCGACGCTGGCACGTGGAATGCGCGAGCCGGTGACCTTCACTTCCTGCAATGTGGTGGGTGCGCTTTCCTGCGCGAAGGCCGGCAGCGAGGCCAGCATCAGGGACGACAGCGCGAGCACCAGCGGACGCGGGCGCAACGCCTTGGGGGAGGCGGACATGGGCTTCCTGGGGGAGTGGGTGGTGGACGGGGAGCCGTGCCTGTGCGGCGCATAACGATCCCGTAACGAAAGTGTCCTGAATGGACGGTTTCAACGGAAATGACCAGCCCTGATGGGCTTATGCCTGAACCGAATCAGAGCGGTTCGCGGCAGTAGGGCGTTTTTGCAAGGATTTGCATGGCATGCCAGGCGCGATGCTTCCATGGTGGGCGAATGACCCACAGCGCCCCTTTCCTCCCTCTTGACCCGCTAAGGCCCGTGCTGCGCCGCCATCTGCTGCACCTGCAGGCCGCGCCTGTCACCCTGCGTTCGTTCCAGCGCACCGACCTGCCGCGCTGGCGCGTCTTCGATGACCGCCGCCAGCGCGTGCAGCGGCATGCGCCCGGCGTTGACGAAGAAGCACGCTTCCTTGCCAGCGTCTATCGTTCGCGCCTTCAGCAGGACAACGATCTGCTGGTGCTCGGCGTATTCGATGACGCCGAGGGCGCCCTGCTCGACCAGCTGCATGTACGCCTGCACTCCCTGCACTCGCGCTGCGCCGAGCTGCACTCGCTGCAGCACGGCCAGGCCCATCCGCAGGCCGCGTTGCGGGCGCTGTGCCCCTTTCTGTTCGACGACGTCGGCCTGCACCGCCTCTTCGTGCTGCTGCCACCGGGCTGCACCTCCCAGTTCGCCCAGGCGCTGCAGGCCCAGGGTTTCAGCTGCGAAGGCATCCTGCGCGACCACCACCTGGATGCGGCCGGATGGCATGACCGCCAGCTGCTGGCGCTCACCGCAACCACATGGCGCAACGGCCGGTAGCGAACCGGCTAACGCACCCGCTCCAGTGCCGCTCCGGCACCGGTCAACAGCGTGCAGGCGTGGTCCTGCAGCTCTTCGCCACTGGCGTCGTTGCCGTTGGCCGCGTCCACCCGGGTGGCCAGCAGGATGAAGCCAGGGCCCCCCTGCACGTCGTCGCGGCCGGCCACCACCAGGCTCCACTGGCCGACATCGCCCACCCCGCTCAGGCCATAGGCCAGCAGGTTGAGCGGATTGGCGGTCAACTCCGCGCCGGGCAGCAGGTAGGCCTGGTACTGATGCCCGCGCAGCGGTACCGGCAACGGGGACCAGTGCGGGCCCAGGGTGCCGGCGTGCGCGTCCAGCGCCTGCAGCACGTCCGCGCGCAGGCAGTCGACATGGATGTGCAGCTGGTGCTGCGAGCGGCCATGCGGTGAATTCAGCGCCAGGCTGGCCACGCTGCGCGGCAACGGCCGGCCCAGGGCGCGTTCGGTATGCGCGCGGGCCTGCCAGGCCGCGGCAAAATAGTTGGGCGCTCCACGCCGGTACAGGCCGTGGCTTTCGATGCCGGTGACCTTGTCCAGCGGCATCAGCAGGAACTGGTAGTCACCATGCGCGTCCTTGACCAGCACGTCGCGCCGGTCCGCCGCTGTCTCCACCCGCAGGCAACTGCCCCGCGGGCCTTCCGCCGCCCGGCAGTCGCGCTCGATCAGGCGCCACAGCGCGTCGGAATGCGCCGGCGGTGGGGGCGGCGCACTGGCACAGGCGGACAGCACCAGCAGGGAGGGCAGCAACAAGGGGCGCAGGGACACGGCAGCAGCTCACGGAACAGGCACGGCGGACAGCGCCGTGCTGCATTCTAGCCAGTGCCGTACTGCAGTCAGTAGGTGCCGAACGGCACTTCAACCACGATCGGGGCAGCGCCCTCGCCGGCCTGCAGGGTGTAGCGGTCCAGCGCGCCATCGTCGTCGGCATGCGGCTGCCGCTGGAAGTGCAGCAGATAGCGGGTGTCGCCCAGCCGTATGGCACTGCCATCGGGCTCCAGCGCGGCGCCCTCGGGAATCAGCAGGCCGCCCAGGTCACTGTAAGCGCCCGCCACATCGGCGAAGCCATAGTCGGCCAGTTCGTCCACCCGCTGCATCGCATAGACGTGCGGCAGATAGGGGCGCGCCGGGCTGCGGCCATTGCTCAGGTCGGTCACCCAGGCCTGCGGCAGGTGGTACTCCTCGCGCAGCGCGGCCACGCCCAGCGACGGGCTGGCCACCTGCAGGCAGCACACCGTGCGCTTGCCTTCACGGTCGACAATGGCGAACCGATCGCCGCGGGTGGCGGCCTGCGGCAGCATCGCAAAGGCCAGATCGCGCTGGGCCGGCACGTGGCCGGCTTCGGTCTGCAGGTTGCGCCAGGCACCGAACACCGGCGTTTCCGCAGCAGCGGCCGGCGCCGGTTGAGCCGCCGACGCGGCGAACGTCAGGCCCCATGCCGACAACGCCAGTAAAATTGCCCTGCATTTGTCACGGAAACTGCCTGCCGACATACCTCTCCAGCACCCGCACCGGAATGGCCCGGCCTGCCCGCTGGCGTGCTGCCAGTCATTCCGCTCACTATGCAGTGATCACGCTGTGCCGGCAATGACCGGGACGCTGACGCCTTTCGCACGCTGGGTGCTATCGTTCCGCCCATCTTCCCTGCGCAGGAGCGCTGCATGTCCGCCTTCCGTCTGTCCCTGTTGCTGCCCGCGTCGGCCCTGCTGCTGTCGGCCTGCGTCAGCACCCCCGGTCCGCAGGTCAAGGGTACCGGCCACTGCGACGCCAGCCAGCTGGGCTGGGCAATCGGCCAGCCTGCCAATGAACCCAACATCCGCCGCCTGTCCAGCGAAAGCGGTGCCGGCCTGGTCAACCCGATCGGCCCCAACACCATCACCACCAAGGACATCCGCCACGATCGCCTGCGCGTGTACGTGGACAAGGACAACATCATCACCGCCACCCGCTGCGAGTAGGCCCTGTAGAGCCGAGCCCATGCTCGGCTGCGCTTCCGTGACAGCCGAGCGCAGGCTCGGCGCTACAGCTCATGGCTCGGTATACCCCGCAGTCCGGCAGCGCCTGGTCGGGGTGGAATGCCCCGCTGCTGAAGCGGAACAGGCTGGGATTGCGATGGTAACCGCTGCCCGCCATCACCTGTGTGGAGTCGAGCCATGCTCGACTGCTGTCTGTCCGGACGAGCAGCCGAGCATAGGCTCGGCTCTACATCATCCGCAGTCGCAGCCACCCCAGCCCTTCGCTTTCGAGGTCTGGCCGATACCGGGGTTGAACGTATTGCTCGGGTCCAGCTGCCGGTAGAACCCCGCCAGCGCCGGCTTGGCCGGGTACAGGTGGCCGACATTGTGTTCGGCCGGATATTCGGCGCCACGCTGGTCCAGCAGCGCCCACATTGCATGCTCGATCGCCATCGGGTCCTCGCCCTTGCGCGCGATGTAGTCCTGGTGGAACACGTGGCACAGGAAGTGGCCGTAGTAGAGCTTGTGCAGCAGGCGGCCGTCGAGATCGGCCGGCAACTGCTCGAACCAGTCGGCGTCATCGCGGCGCAGCGCGATGTCCAGCGCCACTATGTCCTGCACCTGCGCGCGATGCACTTCGCGGTAGCGCACCGCCGCACCGGCCACGGCGAAGCGGTGCAGGAAAGCCTTGCGCCCCTCCTCCGCCGTGCAGTGGAAATAGCCTCCCTCGTGCGCGGCGAAGAAGTCGCGCAACCACGCTTCGGTCTGTGCTGCGTCCTGCGCAGAGACCTTCAGCAACAAGTGGTGCTCATAGCGCTGGCGGAACTCACCCATGCGCTTGGGCAGGTGCGAGGGCAGCAGGCCGGTCAGCCCCTGCATCACCCGGTCGGTGACCCCGCGCAGGCCCAACCGTTCGAACCAGCCATCGACCCAGCTCTTCAGTGCGAACGCGGCCGGCACGCGCGCAGTGCCCAGGCGGTCGATCAGCAGGAAGCTGTCCTTGCCGTAGCGCTCGCCGATGTCATACGCATCGCGGTGGATGTACTCACCGGCAATCGGCAGCCGCTCGAAGCCGGTCAGCAGCTGGCGCCGGATCGCCGTGAGGCTGTCGGTGCGGTTGCTACCGATGTAGAAGACCTCGGCAGCCTCCTTTTCGAAGGTATCCAGGCGCACCGCGAACACCGCCAGCTTGCCGGCCGAACCGGCCGCTTCGAAGTGGCGGCTGGGGTCGGCGTTGAAACGCGCCGGCGTATCGGCATCAACCCGGCGCACGTCCTCGGCATAGCGTGGATCGGAGGCGGCGCGGCCATCGCCGTCACCCACGTCGGCAGCCGAGTAGTCACCGGCCTGCAGGCGCTGCAGGATCTGCTCGGGCGTCTCACCCAGCGCGATGCCCAGATGGTTGACCAGCTGCAGCTGGCCCTGCGCATCGACTTGCGCATACAGCGCCAGCTCGGTGTAGGCCGGGCCACGTCGCACCAGCGCGCCACCGGAGTTGTTGCAGATGCCACCCAGCACCGAGGCGCCGATGCAGGACGAGCCGATCACCGAATGCGGTTCGCGGCCCAGCGGCGCCAGGGTCTGCTCCAGGCGGTCGAGTGTCGCACCGGGCAGGCACAGCACCTGGCGGCCTTCGTTCAACAGCTGGATGCCGGTCAGGCGCAGCGTGCTGACCAGCACGATCGGCCGGCCATAGTCATCGCCGTCCGGGGTCGAGCCACCGGTCAGGCCGGTGTTGGCTGCCTGCAGGATGATCGCCGCGCCGCCTTGCACAGCCGCCTGCAGCACACGCCACAGTTCCAGCAACGTGCCCGGGCGCACCACCGCCAACACCGGGCCGTCGCCGAAGCGGTAGCCACGGCGGAAGCGGCGCGTGGCCTTGTCGCCGGTCAATACATGGCGGCTGCCCACCGCGTCGCGCAACTGCGCCAGCAGGGCATCGTGGCCACTCATGGCAGGCTGACCAGCAGATCGCGGCCGATGTCGGCGATGCGGCGCGCGCCGGTCAGTGTCATCGCCACGCGCATCTCCTTGGCGATCAGGTCCAGCAGGTTGGCCACGCCGGCCTCGCCCTGGGCGGCCAGTGCATAGACGAAGGCACGGCCCAGCAGCACGGTATCGGCCCCCAGCGCCAGCATGCGCACCACGTCCAGGCCGGTGCGGATGCCCGAATCGGCAAGGATCTTCAGGTCGCCCTGCACCGCATCGGCAATGGCCGGCAATGCACGTGCGGTGGACAGCACCCCATCCAGCTGGCGGCCACCGTGGTTGGACACCACGATGCCATCGGCACCGAACCTGACCGCATCGCGCGCATCATCCGGGTCGAGGATGCCCTTGATCACCATCGGGCCGTTCCAGAACTCGCGGATCCACTCCAGGTCCTTCCACGAAATGGACGGATCGAAGTTGCTGCCCAGCCAGCCGATGTAGTCCTCCAGCCCGGTCGGGTTGCCACGGTAGGTGGAGATGTTGCCCAGATCATGCGGGCGGCCGAACAGGCCGACGTCCCACGCCCAGTGCGGATGGGTGATGGCCTGGCCGATGCGGCGCAGCGAGGCGTTCGGGCCGCTCATGCCCGAATGGGCATCGCGGTAGCGCGCGCCCGGCACCGGCATGTCCACTGTGAACACCAGCGTGGTCACGCCCGCAGCCTTTGCCCGCTCCAGCGCATTGCGCATGAAGCCGCGATCGCGCAGCACGTACAGCTGGAACCACATCGGCCGCTGGATCGCCGGTGCCACCTCCTCGATCGGGCACACCGACACCGTGGACAGGGTGAACGGGATGCCGCGGCTGTCGGCCGCGCGCGCCGCCTGCACTTCGCCGCGCCGGGCGTACATGCCGGTCAGGCCGACCGGCGCCAGCGCCACCGGCATCGCCAGTTTCTCGCCGAACAGCTCGGTTTCCAGGCTCAGGTCGGACATGTTGCGCAGGATGCGCTGGCGCAGCGCGATGTCGGACAGGTCGGAAACGTTGCGCTTCAGCGTGTGCTCGGCATACGCGCCGCCATCGATGTAGTGGAACAGGAACGGCGGCAGCCGGCGTTCGGCCGCAGCACGGTAATCGGTGGAGGCGGAGATGATCATGGGGTCAACCGTGTGGGGAAGGCAGGCGCGAGGCCCGCGCACGCCGGGCTTCGTTGTCATCGAGGGTGCGCAGCGTGGTGTGCACGAACTCGAGGTGGGCATGCGCGGCGGCGCGCGCGCGTTCGGGGTCGCCGGCCAGCACCGCGTCCATCATTTCGCGGTGCTGGTCGGACAATGGCGAGAAGGTCCGTGCCGAGGTGTAGAGCTTTTCGCGGCTCTGCGAGATGTTGGTCTGCAGCAGCTCGAACAGCCCGCGCATCACCTGCAGCAGCACCAGATTGTGCGAGGCCTCGGCAATGGACAGGTGGAAGGCCGCGTCGGCCTCCGCTTCACCGGTGGGGTCGTCCTTGCCGTGCGCGTCCATCATGGTCTGGAAGGCCTGCGCGATGCGCGTACGGTCCTCATCGGTGGCTCGCAGCGCCGCATGCCAGGCCGTGGCACCTTCCAGCGCGTGGCGGATCTCCAGCACGTCGAAACGGTATTCCGGGTCGCCCTGGAACAGCGGCAGGTACGGTGCCAGCGGCTCATCAAGCGCCTGCCGCGCGCGCGCCGCCGGTTCGGCCACGTAAGTGCCGCCACCGACCCGTGCGGTCAACAGGCCCTGGCTGGCCAGCTGCGCAATGGCCTCGCGCAGCGCGGTGCGCGAGACGCCCAGCTGCACCGCCAGGGTGCGCTCGGCCGGCAACCGGTCGCCCGGCCGCAGCCCCTGCTCCTGCACCAGGCCGCGCAGCTGCGCGGCCACCCTGTCCGAAATACGTTGCGTGCTCATGGCGCCATTGTGGCCCGAAGCGTGCAGCAGGGGGTCAGAGCGCACGGCATGGCTCAGGGAATCATCCAGGTCAGCCAGTAGGCCTGGGCCAGGGTGATCAGGCCGACCATGGTGGTGAAGACCAGGCTGTGCCTGACGGTGAAGCGGAACAGGTCCGACTCCTTGCCGGCCAGGCCGACCGCCGCGCAGGCAATGGCGATCGACTGCGGCGAGATCATCTTGCCGGTGACCCCGCCGGTGGTATTGGCCGCCACCAGCAGCACGTCGGACACGCCGATCTGCTGCGCGGTGGTGGCCTGCAGCGCCGAGAACAGCGCATTGGACGAGGTGTCCGAACCGGTCAGGAACACGCCCAGCCAGCCCAGGAACGGCGAGAAGAACGGGAAGGCGTCGCCGGTATGCGCCAATGCCAGTGCCAACGTCGCCGACAGGCCCGAATAGTTGGCGATGAAGGCGAAGGCCAGCACCATGCCGATGGAGTAGATCGGCATGCGCAGCTCACGTACGGTTTCACCGAAGGTCTTCAGCGCCGATCGGGCCGGCATGCGCAGCGCGATGATCGCGATCACCGCCGCAAGGAGGATCGAGGTCCCGGTGGCCGAGAACCAGTCGAATTTGTAGACCGCCTCATAGCTGAGCGGCGCGTCCACGATCGGCGGCATCTTCTGCACCCTCTGGTCCAGGCCCGGCACCGGGAGCTTCAGCACCCAGCTTTCCAGCGGGCCGCCCGCCGCGAACAGCGACTTGAACGGCTTGATGCTCCACAACGTGACCATCGCGGTGAGGATCAGGAACGGCGACCACGCCTTGGCGATCTGGCCGACGCTGTAGCGCGGTGCCTCCAGTGCCTGTGCAGCCGCCTCGGCGCTGGTTTCGGTATCGAAGCGGAAGATCCGTACCGGCTTCCAGCGGCGCAGGAACAGGGTCAGGCACACCAGTGACGCCAGCGACGCGGTGATGTCCGGCAGCTCCGGGCCGATGAAGTTCGAGGTCAGGTACTGCGCGAGGGCGAACGAGCCGCCGGCCACCAGCACCGCCGGCCAGGTTTCCTTGATGCCACGCCAGCCATCCATGATCGTCATGATCCAGAACAGCACGATGACGGTCAGGAACGGCAGCTGGCGGCCGGCCATCTGGCCGATCTCGAATGCGTCCAGGCCGGTCACCTGCCCGGCCACGATGATCGGGATGCCCATCGCGCCGAACGCCACCGGCGCGGTGTTGACGATCAGGCACAAGCCAGCGGCGTACAGCGGCTTGAAACCCAGCCCGACCAGCAATGCTGCGGTGATCGCCACCGGCGCACCGAAACCAGCCGCCCCTTCCAGGAAGGCACCGAACGCGAAGCCGACCATCAGCATCTGCAGGCGCTGGTCTTCGGTCACCGACAGGATCGAAGCGCGGATGATGTCGAACTGTCCGGTCTTGACCGAGACCTTGTAGAGGAACACCGCGCCGATGATGATCCAGGCGATCGGCCACAGTCCGTAGACGAAGCCGAAGCCGGCCGCACCCAGCGCCTGGGGCAACGGCATGCGGTAGAACAACAGGGCCACGCCAAGCGCGATGGCCACGGTGATCGTGCCGGCCAACCAGCCCTTCATGCGCAGCACGGCCAGGGCAACGAAGAAGAACGCGATCGGCAGCAGCGCGATCAGGCTGGACAACCACAGGTTGCCGGCGGGGTCGTACAGGTGTTGCCAGGGCTGCATGAAGACTCTCGACTGGAGGCGGAATGTACCCACCGCAGGCGGTGGATGGCCGTGGCTGGCGATTATTGGTACTACCAATAATGAATCCGATCAGACCACGTGCGACGGATTTAACCGCCACTCCGATGAAGAGCCTATTAGACCATAAGGTTACATATTATATTGGTCCTACCATTAGCAGCACCCTGGTAGTGCCGGCCGCCGGCCGGCAACTCGAGCTTCCTTATGAAATCCGCTTCTCCAACCGCCGCATCACCGCCAGCACCAGCACGCACAGCACGCTCACGCCGATGGCGATCACGTACTTGCTGATCCCCACCGCAATCCCGATGGCCGCGGCCATGATCAGCGAGCTGGCCGTGGTCAGGCCGCTGACCTGGTCCTCGCGTGAGCCGCGCAGGATGGTGCCGGCGGCCACGAAACCAACACAGGCCACCACCGCCTCGATCAGACGCACCGGATCAACCTGCAGCAGGTCGCGATAGCGCTCCTGCTGGAAATGCTCGGCCACCGAATCACCGAGGCCGACGATCAACGCGGCGGCCCCCGCGATCAGCATGTGCGTGCGCAGGCCAGCGGCGTGCTTGCCCATCTCGCGCTCGACGCCAAGCACGCCGCCGAACAGCATCGCGGTCGCGACGCGCAGCAGGATCGAGACATCCTGGGTAAGTTCCATGGGTCAGGCTCCGGGTGTTTTTCCCGGAGCCTTGCTCGGCGGTCGTAGGGCGGGAGTGAAGACGATGGCACGCCCTCTTCACCGCACGTCCTCATCCACGCCCTGCGTGGATCTGCTGACCGCACGCGCTCATTGCGCCAGGTAGCCGCCATCGATGGCGTAGTACGTGCCGGTCGCGAACGACGCATCGTCGCTGGCCAGCCAAGCCACCAGCGCCGCCACTTCCTCCGCCGTGCCCAGCCGCTTCAATGCGTGGCGACCCTCCAGGGTGGCGCGCACCTTCGGGTCCATCTTCTCCAGCAGCGGCGTGCTGATGAACCCCGGGCCCACCGCGTTGACACGGATGCCGTCTGCGGCATGTTCCCAGGCAGCGGTCTGGGTCAGCCCGACCACGCCGTGCTTGGCGGCCACATAGGCAGTGGAGCCGGCATAGCCCACCTGGCCCAGGATCGAAGCCATGTTGATGATGCTGCCGCCGCTGCCGGCCGCACGCATGGCCTGGATCTGCGCGCGCTGGCACAGGAAGACACTGGTCAGGTTCACGTCGATCACGCGCTGCCAGCCATCGACCGGATAGTCGCCACTGCTGGCTGCAGGCCCGCTGATGCCGGCGTTGTTGACCGCGATATGCACGCCGCCGAGCTCCTTCACCGTACGCTGCACTGCGGCCTCCACCGCCGCGTCATCGGTGACGTCCAGCGCCACGCCGATCGCCTGTCCGCCGTGCGCCTGCAACTGCGCGACAGTGGCATCCACCGCATCCTGCTTGAGGTCCCAGACCGAGATCCGGGCACCGGACGCCGCCAGTGTCTGCGCCACCGCAAGGCCGATGCCGGAGACGCCGCCGGTCACGATCGCGGTCTTGCCGGTGAGCTGGTAATCGATCATCTGTGTTCTCCACGTGTTGTCAATCGAAGCGGAATGCACCCGCCTGGCCAGCACGCTACGCCCCGACGTGTTACGACCGTGGCATATACAGGGCCTGCAACGATCCTTCCCATCGCTGCAACGCGTTCGCGCCTATGCTCAGGTCACGCATCTCCTCCCCATGGAATTCCCGATGACGACCCCTGCCGCCGACCTGCTGTTCACGCCCACCCGCCTCGGTGATATCGCCGTAGCCAACCGCATCGCGATGGCGCCCCTGACGCGCAACCGTGCCCTGCCCGACCGCGTGCCCTCACCGCTGGCGGTCACCTATTACCGGCAGCGTGCCAGCGCCGGCCTGATCATCGCCGAGGCCACGCAGGTCAGTCCGCTCGGCCAGGGCTATCTGGACACCCCGGGCATCTACAGCCGTGACCAGGTCGCCACCTGGAAAACGGTCACCGATGCAGTGCACGCCGAGGGCGGACGCATCGTGCTGCAGCTCTGGCACGTGGGCCGCATTTCCCACACCAGCCTGCTGCCGGAAGGTGAAGTGCCGGTGGCGCCCAGCGCGATCCGTGCCCAGGGCAAGACCTTCACCGCCAACGGTTTCGAAGATGTATCCGAGCCCCGCGCGCTGGGCATCGAAGAGATCCCGGCGCTCATCGAGGACTTCCGGACTGCCGCCCGCAATGCGATCGACGCCGGTTTCGATGGCGTGGAAGTGCACGCGGCCAATGGCTACCTGATCGACCAGTTCCTGCGCGACGGCAGCAACCATCGTGACGATGCCTACGGCGGCAGCATCGAGAACCGCACGCGCCTGCTGTTTGAAGTGGTCAGTGCAGTAGCCGATGCCATCGGCCCGGGCCGTACCGGCGTGCGCCTGTCGCCGGTCACGCCGGTCAACGACGCGCACGACAGCGACCCGCAGCCGCTGTTCAATCGTGCGGTGGAACGCCTGGACGCGATTGACGGGCTGGCCTTCATCCATGTCATCGAAGGCGCCACCGGAGGCGACCGTGACAATATCGCGTTCGACTATGCGGGCTTGCGCGCTCGCTTCCGCGGCCAGTGGATCGCCAACAACGGCTACGATGCCGCACGCGCCGGCGAAGCCATAGCCAGCGGCTACGCCGACATGGTCGCCTTCGGCCGACCCTTCATCGCCAATCCGGATCTGGTCGCGCGCTTGCGTACCGGTGCGCCGTTGGCCGAGCTGGATGCGGACACGCTGTACGGCGGCGGCGAACACGGCTATACCGATTACCCACCGTTGGACCGCTGAGTTCAATGCGGTGCCTGCCCGGTTCCGGGCAGGCACCGGAGCGGGCAGTTTGGCCGTTTGGATCCCTGCTTTTGGCCACCCCGCCCCTCATCGAGGCGGCAGCAGCAGCGAAAATAACGCGATGTCACGCGAAGGGCGAGCGTGCACCGACGCCCCGTTTTCCTTGCCGAGCGCCGAGCGATGTCCCGATATTTCACCTTTGCCGATTACCGCCGTTTCGGCCAGCGCCATGGCTTCGATTACCGCGCGGATCCGGAACACCTGCGCGAGGACCAGTGGGCCGGTCGCGGCGAGGTCAACGAACAGTTCATGCGCGGTGGCATGAGCCTGATCGCCTCTGACGTGCATAACCGGTTCCCCTATGTGGCTACTGCGCAGCAGCGTCCCGGGCTTGCCATCCGCGTGATGCTGCAGGGGCAGGTCGACGTGCGTATCCCGCGACGCGGTGCATTCACCCTGCGTGCCGGTACCGCGATGACCGCCCAGCATCGCGACCAGATCGAGATGACCGGCGCGCACCCCGGCCAGACGCGCATGCGCGGGGTCAGCGTGATCGTGCCGGCGGGAGTCGATGCGGAAGTTTTCCGGATGCCACTGCTGGAAAAGGCGCTCGACACGCACCTGGAATGCCGCCACTGGGCCATTCCACACGCGATGTTGCCAGTGCTGGGCCAGTTGTTCGACCGCCCGTGGCAGGACGGCATCGATGCCTTGTGGCGCGAGGGCGTGGCACTGCAGCTGCTGGCGCTCGGCCTGCAGGCGGAGGACCTGCAGGCCGACCCGGTGCGCACGCTGCGCGCCGGCCAGCGCGAGCGCCTGGAACGCGTGCGCAGCTACCTGCATGACGACCCCAGCCATGCCCACAGCCTCGTCGAGCTGGCCCGGCTGGCCTGCATGAGCCCCAGCTCACTGCGCCGCCATTTTGCCCAGCAGTATGGAAGCTCGGTGTTCGATTATCTGCACGAGCAGCGCATGCGCCACGCCGAACAGGGCCTGCGCGAAAACGGATGGACCGTCGAACAGGCCGCCGCCGCCAGCGGCTACCGCCACCCCAGCAACTTCGCCGCCGCGTTCCGCAAGCGCTTCGGCCTGGTGCCCAGCCGATGGCGCACCGGTCCCTCGAAGGTGGGGTGAGAGCCTGTCGCCGGCAGGTGCCGACCTGGGTCGACACGCTCCGGCACCGTCGCGGATGCCGGCCAGCGGCCGGCACTACCACGTGCTGCCGGGCCATGCCCGGCGTCATCCTCTCCGCCTCAATACACCGGCAGATCGATGTAGCTGGCCTGCGCCGCGCTGTGCCACACCCGCTGCGTGGCCTTCTGGTAATCGCCTGGCTTGGCCAGGTAGAGGTTGGGCACGTAGGTCTGCGGATTGCGGTCATACAGCGGGAACAGGCTGGACTGCACCTGCACCATCACCCGATGCCCCTTCTGGAAGGTGTGGTTGGCGTTGGGCAGATCGAAGCGGTACGGCAGCACCTGGTTCGCCGCCAGCGGCTTGGGTTCGCTGAAGCTCTCGCGGTAGCGGCCACGGAAGATCGCCAGCGACACGGGCAGCTCGTAGCCCCCCATCTCCGGCGTCGACGCTTCCTGGTCCGGGTACACATCGATCAGCTTCACCACCCAGTCGCTGTCGGTGCCACTGGTCGAGGCCTGCAGGTGAACCACCGGTGCGCCGCCGATGCGCAGCGGCGCCGTCAGCGGTTCGGTGATGAAGGTCAACACGTCCGGGCGGCCATCGACAAAGCGCTGGTCCTTGACCAGCCAGGTGGTCCACATGTCGCGGTCGCCGAAGCGGATCGGGCGCGGCACGAACGGCACCGGCTTGGCCGGGTCGGACACGTATTCCTCGAAGTCGCCCTCGCCCGCCGCTGGCGCCTGGAACGCCAGCTTGCCGCCGGCACGCAGATAGAGCGGCTTGCTGCTGGCGGCACAGCCCTTGTCGCAGCTGCGCGGCCACCCTTTCAGGCGGTCCCAGTGGTTTTCGCCGGTGTTGTAGATCAGCACCGGCGGCGTGTCGGCCTTCGGTGCACCGTCCACCAGGTACTGGTCGAAGAACGGCTTGAGCACATCGCGACGGAACTGCAGCGCGGTATCGCCATCGAACTTCAGCGCGCCCAGTTCGCTGCCGCTGTAGTTCACCTGGCTGTGCCGCCACGGGCCCATCACCAGGTAATTGCGATTGTTGCCGCTGTCGCGCCCTTCCATCGCCTGGTAGGCGTGGTTGGCGCCCCACATGTCTTCCTGGTCCCACAGGCCCTGCAGCCACAGGGTCGGTACCTTCAGCGGCGTCTTCGCCATCACCGCGTCCAGCGCCTGGCCCTGCCAGAAGCCGTCATAGGCCGGATGCTCAACCAGCTTCTTCCACCAGGTCAGCTGGTCCACGCCGGTGAAACGCGCGTAGTCGCCGGCCGAACCGAGGCGCAGGAAAGTGCTGTAGTCGTCGTAGCCCAGGCTGGGCAGCGGCGTGCCCTTGCCGCGCTTCTCGGTCTGCATTGCGAAGTAGTTGAAATTGACCTGCCGGAACGCACCGTAGTTGAGCCAGTCGTCACCCATCCAGCCATCGACCATCGGGCTCTGCGGTGCGGCCACCTTCAGTGCCGGGTGCGGGTCGGTCAGCGCCATCACCACGGTGAAGCCCTCGTAGGACGAGCCGAGCATGCCGACCTTGCCATTGCTTTCCGGCACGTTCTTCACCAGCCAGTCGATGGTGTCCCAGGCGTCGGTGGCGTGGTCCACCTTCGTGTTGTTCAACGGCCCGCGCAGCGGCCGGGTCATCACGTAATCGCCTTCGGAGCCGTACTTGCCGCGGATGTCCTGGAACACGCGGATGTAACCGCCGTCGACGAACACCTCGTCGCCCTGCGGCAGCAGGTCGCGCATGCGCGGCGAATCGCTGCGGCTGGCGCGGCCGGCGGCATCGTAGGGGGTGCGGGTCAGCAGGATCGGCGCATTGTGGGCGCCCTTGGGCACCACGATCACCGTATACAGCCTGGTGCCATCACGCATCGGCACCATCACCACGCGCTTGTCGTAGTCACGACCGACATCGGGAGCAACGAAGGGCTTTCCGCTGATGTCCGGGGTCATCGGCGGGGTATCGGCGGCCAGCACGGTGCTGGACAGGCAAAGGGCAATGGCTACAGCGACGGCACGCACACGCATGGACAACCCCTCCCGGCAGGAAAGCTCCAAGCCTACTCCTGCCCTGCGCCGTGAAGTGTGTGCAGGCTTTGCATTCTGCGGTGGATGCAGGCAGGACTGATGGCACATGTGCCTGCGGTGCCGCTGCGCTCGCCGGCGACGGTAGTGCCGGGCGCTGGCCGGCAACCACGTAACGCGCCCCGGGGCGCATGAAGTTGCCGGCCAGCGGCCGACACTACCCGGTCAGGCCACCACCACCTCGTGCAGCGCCAGCCAGCGCCAGCGACCCTCTTCCTGCCTCAGCACCGCCAGCGATTCGCGCCACGCGGGCTGGCCATCATCGATCGAATGCCCTTCGCGATAGCGCAGCACCGCCAGCGGCAACGGCGCATCCACCGCCTGCACGGCGTCGATGGAAATCCGCAGCCCGGGGCGCGCGCCGTGACCACTGGCGAACAACGCCTGCACGGCCTGCCGATCCAATCGGCGCCCGGCGATGCCGGCCATGCTGAAGTCCGCGCAGAAATGCGCCATCAGATCACCCAGCGCGTCGGTGCCGACGTCGGCACGGAACCAGGCCTGCAGCTTGTCATGCAGGTGGTGGATTTCATGTTCTGCGGTGGTTTCCATCAGGTGTTCTCCGGTTGCGAAAAGGTGATCCTCTGCGACCTGCGCAGCAATGCCATCGGCAGCAGGGTCAGCAGGGCGGCCAGCCCCAGCGCCACGCGGGTGGCGTGGGCCGGCAGCCATTGCATGGCCAGTGCCAGCAGCAGCGCGATGGCCGCGGTGCCCAGGCAGAAGCTGAGCTGGCGATTGAGATTCCAGAGAGCGCTGGCATCACCCAGCGCCTCGCCCTCCACGCCCTGGAAGGCCAGCGTCTGCGCGGTACTGCTGCACAGGCTGCCGCCAGCGCCCATCAGCGCGAACAACAGCGCGGCCGATGCGAAGGCGGGCGGCGGCAGCAGCGCCATCAACAGCAGCCCACTGGCCTGCAGCAGCATGCCCACGCGCAGTACCGTGGCCGGACCGAGGCGGGCCAGCAGCTGTTTGCTGGCCGTGATCGCCACGGCCGAGGCCAGCGCCCACGGCAGCATCAGCGCGCCGATGCGTGCGGCGCTGTAACCGGCCTGGTGCAGCTGCAGGGTACTGACCAGCTGGCTGCCGATGAACACGCCGGGTACGGCCAGATACACCAGCATCGCCAGGCGCAGCCCGCGATGGGACAGCAGTGACCAGCGCAGCAGCGGTTGTACCTGCCGACGTGCATGCTGCAGGTGGGCCGCCGCCAGCAGCAGTGCGACCAGCAGCAACACGGCACCTGCGCCGCGATGTCCGGACTCCCCCAGCCAGGTCAGCGCCAGCAGCAGCGCGCCCAGCGCCAGCATCGCGGTGGACAGCGCATAGGCCTGCAGGCGCGGTGCACTGCGCGTGCCGTCGGCCGGCATCCACGCCAGCACCAGCCCGATCGCCACCACCGCCAACGGCAGGCTGGCCCAGAGCACGCCGCGCCAGGACAGCCACTGCACCAGCAACCCGCCAAGCGCGGGCGCCAGTGCCGGCACCAGCAGCGCCACCAGCAGGATGCGCCGGGTCAGCGCGCCACGCTGGTCGGGCGTGCAGTGCCGGTACGCCGCAGCCTGCGCCACGGGAATCAGCAGGCCACCGGCCAATCCCTGCAGCAGGCGCCAGCCGAGCAGCCAGCCGATCCCTGGCGCTGCGCCAGCCAGCGCAGCGGCAACCGCGAACAACAGCAACGCCACCAGCAGCAAGCGACGCTCGCCGCAGCGCGCAGCCAGCCAGGGCGCCAGCGGAATCACCACGCTCAGGCCCAGCATATAGGCGGTGCCCACCCAGGCCAGGGTGCTGACCTCGGCGTGCAGTTCCGCTGCCAATGCCGGATAGGCCACCGTGGCGATGAACATGTTGACCAGATCCAGGGCGAACACCAGCAGGAAGATCGCCTCGTGGCGCAGGCGGGGGGACGGCATCGGCGGCGCTCCAGCGGGGAAGCGAGCAGCATGCCGTGTGGGTCTTGTTGGAAAAACACGACGGCAGCTGCAACACTGTCAAAACCATTTTGACAGTGAGCCGCGATGGTCAGCCTCGACCGCTTCGATATCTTCCGCGCCGTGGTCGAGGCCGGCAGCCTGACCGCTGCGGCCGATCGCCTCGGCCTCAGCCGCGCGGTGGTCAGCTTCAACCTGAAACGGCTGGAACAGGAGCTGGGCGTGACCCTGCTGCTGCGCAGTACCCGCCACCTGGCCCTGACCGAGGCCGGCGAGCAGTTCCTGCAGCACTGCGTGCAGGCGTTGGACGCCGCACAGGCAGCGATCGATGCCGCGCGCCGCGACCAGCACCAGCTGCAGGGTGTGCTGCGCCTGACCACCACGCCGGAGTACGCGCAGCTACGCCTGATTCCCGCGTTGGAGGCGTTCCGTGCGCGGCACCCGGCCCTGCAGCTGCACCTTTCAACTTCTCCAGCGCCAGCGGACCTGATTCCCGAGCGTTTCGACCTGGCGATCCGCCTCGGCCGCCTGCCGGATTCAGGGCTGCACGCCAGCGAACTGGAGCGCCATCCACTGTGTGCGGTGGCGGCTCCGTCCCTGCTGGCACGCCTGCCCTCGGCCGATGCGGCCGATGACCCCGTGCAGCTGGGTACCCTGCCCCGCCTGGGCTACCCACGCCTGGCCGACGTGCCGGTGGTTGCCCCCGATGGCAGCGACGCGCTGTTCGCCACTCATCCGGGCAATGCCGTGGTGCGCGTGGATGGCGCCAGCAGCCTGCGCGCCTTCGCCGTGGCCGGCGCCGGAGTCACCGTGCTGCCACGTTGGCTGATCGAGGACGACCTGGCCCAGGACCGCCTGCGCCCGGTGCTGTGCCAGCACCGCTTCCCGCAGCAGAGCGTGTATGCGGTCTACCCGCACAGCACGCAGCCCTCACCGAAGGTGCGGCAGCTGATCGATTTCCTGCGCAGGTGGTTCGCCATATGAAAAGGGGACGGAGGGGATTAAGTCGTTTATGCATAAACGACTTAATCCCCTCCGTCCCCTTTTTCAGGCACGGCCCTGTGCGGGCCGTGCCTTCATGCATCAGCGCAACACCTGCTCCACCAGCTGCACGTCCACCGTCTGCAGCGGTTCGGCGGCGTTGCGCGACAGCTGCACCTGGTAGGTGCCACCGTCGATCTTCCACTGGCGCGCCTGTGCATCGTAGTGGGCCAGCGTCTTCGGCTCGGCTTCGATGCGGATGCGGCGCTGTTCGCCCGGCTGCAGGGTCACCTTGTCGTAGCCGATCAGGCGGATCGGCGTGGTGCTGCCGGCCGGCAGCTTCAGGTACAGCTGGGCCACGTCGGCACCGGCGCGCTTGCCGGTGTTGCGGATGTCGACGCTGGCGACCAGGCGCGAACCTTCCACGCTCACCTTCAGGTTGTCATAGGCGAACGAGGTGTAGGACAGGCCATGGCCAAAGGCGAAGGTCGGGGTCAGACCCTTGGCCGCCATCCACTTGTAGCCGACGTTGGCACCTTCGATATCGAAATCGAACACATCACCGAACGGCTTGGCCGGCTTGAAGCCCAGGCCATCGATATGCGGGCGCGGCAGCTGCGACTCGTCCGTCACCCAGGTCACTGGCAGGCGACCCGACGGATTGACCTGGCCGGTCAGCAGCGCGGCGATGCCTTCGCCACCGCGGATGCCCGGGTACCAGGCCTGCAGCATCGCCGGCACCTGCGCCAGCCACGGCGTGCGCACCGGGCCGTTGGTTTCCAGCACCAGCACCGTCTTCGGGTTGGCCTTGGCCACCGCCGAGATCAGTGCGTCCTGGTTGTCCGGCAGCTGCATGTCCGGCAGGTCCACCGATTCGGCCGCCCACTGGGTCGCGAACACGATGGCCACGTCGGCCTGCGCGGCGGCCTTGGCGGCAGCCGCGGCATCGGTCCCGTCCACATATTCAATGGTCGCGTCCGGGCGCGCCGCACGCAGCGATTCCAGCGGCGAGGACGGATGGAAGATCACCGGGCCCGGCCAGGTGGTCGGCATCACGCCCGGCACCGCGTTGGTGCCCTTGGCAGTCACGCCCACCATCGACGAACCACCACCACCGATCACGCCCTTGTCGGCATGGCCGCCGATGATGACGATGCGCTTCACGCTGTCGGCCAGCGGCAACACGTTGCCCTCATTGCGCAGCAGCACGCTGCCCTCTTCCACCGTGCGCTGCGCAACGGCGAAGCCGGCCTCGGCATCCACCTTCTGGTGCTGCGGCGGGTTGTCGAAGTTGCCATGCAGGAACATCGTGCGCAGGATGCGCGCCACCATGTCGTTCAGGCGCGCCTGCGGCACCACGCCGCCATGCACGGCCAGGCGCAGCGGCTCATCAAAGAACACCGCCGCGTCGAACACTTCACCGGCCGACTGCTGGTCCAGGCCAGCCAGCGCTGCCTTCGAGCCACTGTGCACGCCGCCCCAGTCGGACATCACGAAACCGGGGAACTTCCATTCCTGCTTCAGCACCTGGTTCATCAGGTAGCCGTTCTCGCAGCCGTAGGTGCCGTTGATCTTGTTGTACGAGCACATCGCCACGCCCGGGCGGCCGGCGTCCAGCGCGATCTCGAACGCCAGCAGGTCCGACTCGTGCATGGCCTGTTCGCCGATGCGCACGTCGTGGAAGTTGCGCCGGGTCTCCATGTCGTTCAGCGCGAAGTGCTTCATCGAGGAGATCACGTGCTGGCTCTGCACGCCCTGGATCAGCGCGCCGACCATCGAGCCGGCCAGCAGCGGATCCTCACCGGCATATTCGAAGTTGCGGCCGTTGCGCGGGTCGCGCTGCAGGTTGACGCTGCCCGACAGCAGGATGTTGAAACGCTGCTGCCACGCCTCGCGGCCCATCGTCGCGCCACCGGCGAAGGCAACTTCGCGGTTCCAGCTCGATGCAGTGGACGGGCCCGATGGCATTGCCGTGGCGAAGTCGCCCGGGCGGATGCCCCCCGGATTGGTCACGCCGACACCGGCATCGGCCGACTGCTGCGACGGAATGCCCAACCGCGGGACGCCCGGCACGAAGCCGGCCGAACCGACCGCACCTTCCGGCAGCGGGCCACCATCCTTGCCCAGCCCGAAGTAGCTGTGCAGCATCTGGAACTTCTCGTCCTCGGTCATCGCCTTCAGCAGCAGCGCAGCGCGCGCATCGGCGTTGAGGGTGGTGTCCATCCATGGCTTTTCGCCGTGCTTGTCGGCGGCATAGGCCAGGGTCAGCAGGGTGGCGCGCAGGGTGCTGCCTGCCACCTTGAACGGTGCGCTGCTGGCGGCCTGGAAACCGTCGCTGAAATAGCTGGCATCGGCCTCCAGCGCGACACGCGCCGGATCGAAACCTGCGGCCTTGGCCGATTCACCGGCCACCGCGCCGAGCAGCACCGCCGGGGCGCCCAGCCGCGAACGCGTGACCAGCGCCGGCAGCTGCGCCGCACCTGCGCCAGCATCGGTGTAGACCGCCACGGTGTGGCGCCCATCGTCCAGACGCAGGTAGTTCAGGCCCGGCTGGTCGGGACCGGACTCGGCGGCGATCGGCAGCCGGGTCAGCACGGCCTGGCCGCGCTGGGTCTGGCCATCGTCCTTGCCGGCGGCGATGAAGCGGTATTCATAGCCCAGGCCATCGGCCAGCACCTGCAGCGGATCGACCTGGCCGATGCCGCGCTGTACCTGGCGCACGCTCACCGCGTCCACCTGCAGGGTCTTCAACTGCGCGGCCAGGGCCGGCATCGCCGTCGCATCCGGTGCCTGTTCCAGGGTCAGTACGGTAAACGCCGCAGGGTCGGCCCAGGCTGGGACGGCCAGTGCGGCAGACAGGGCCAGAGACAGTGCGAGCGGCTTTGTAAACGTTTTCATCGGCAGGCGTAATTCCGTTGCCAAGGCAATCGGTCCAGGGAAAGTGCCGCCGAAGGGTGCAGCGTTCATGCCGCGCAGGGGTTGCCAGGCAGCGCCCCACAGGCCGGAGGACGGGCCGGTCTGCGCGCGGGACCCTCCTCCCGGCGTGACAACCTGCCTGCCCGGGCCGCGCAGGGCGACCCAATCCTGTGAAGATTGTGCGAGGGCGTTCACACCTGTCAACAGGACCTAAGTCACAGGGGCAACCTGGCCCGCAGTTATCAGGCCATCACTGGCGGTCATCAGCGGGCCGCGCAGGGCTGCCGATAATGCAGGTCCCTGGCCACGAATCGAGCCCATGAACGTACATCGCGACTTCGACCATCTCTGGCGCGACCGCTGTGACACCTCCAGCCAGCGCGCACCGCGCGTGCTGATCCGGGTGTTCGTGGCTCCGGGCGAGCTGGAACGCAGCGTGGCGTTCTACGAGCAGTTGCAGGGCGTGGTGGCCGATGCGGGCTTCCCGTTCCCGGACGCCGGGCTGCGCCTGGCCATGGTCGGCGCCTTCCTGCTGATCGAAGGCAGCCAGGCGGCACTGGCCCCGTTCACCTCGACCACGGGGACACTGTTGGTCGATGACGTTCGGCCCTATCACGACAAGCTGGTCGCCGCCGGCGCCGAGATCATCTTCCCGTTGCAGGTGGTCCCGACCGGGGCGGCGTTCAACGCCGTGCATCCCGATGGCACCGTGGTCGAATACGTGCATCACCGGCCGGACCCGCAGGGGCGCTGAGGGGGCGCCACAGCACAGCAGACCCCACCATGCGTGGATGCTTTACCCCTTCAGCAACCTGAAACCCGCCCCTCCGATTTCATTAGTAATTCTACTCACAGGGCGAGTAGCATGTCCGGTCTCAGCCCCTGATACCGGCCCGTCGATACTCGCGCCATGCCCGCCGTTTCCGCCCGCTCCCGTCGCTCCCAGCCTGCCCGGCGCCTCCCCTGGAGGATCGGCTGATGGGCGCCGTCGTCGCCCTCGACCGGCTGCTGGACGGCCGCCAGTTGTGGCGCGGCCCGGCCCGCCAGGGGCCGGCCAGCGACCACCTGGCCAGCGGCCACCCGGCGCTGGACGCACGCCTGCCCGGCGGCGGCTGGCCGGCCAGCGGGCTGTGCGAGGTGCTGCAGGCGGCGCCGGGCGTTGGCGAACTGGCACTGGTCTGGCCGGCGCTGGCCAGGCTGAGCCAGCGCGACCGCCCGATCGTGCTGGTCGCGCCCCCCCATCGCCCGCATGCCCCGGCCTGGGCTGCGGCCGGGCTGGACCTGGCCCAGCTGCAGGTCATCCACGCTGCGCCGAAGCAGGCGCTGTGGGCGGCCGAACAATGCCTGCGCTCTGCCGCCTGCGCGGCGGTGCTGTGCTGGCCACACCAGGCCGACGACCGTGCCCTGCGCCGGCTGCAGGTGGCCGCCGACAGCGGCCAGTGCCTGGGCTTCGTGTTCCGCGAGGCACAGGCGGCGCGCAATCCCTCCCCGGCCAGCCTGCGCCTGCAGCTCGACCACGGCCAGGTACGGGTGCTGAAGTGCCGTGGCGGCCTGCCACCCGCGCAGCCGTTGCCGCTGGCCATCGCCCACTGAGGCCGCGCCATGCACTGGGCCTGCGTGTTGTTGCCGCAGCTGGCGCTGGACAGCGTGCTGCGCCTGCAGCCAGACCCGCAGCGGCCACTGGTGCTGCTGCAGGGCCCAGCGCAGCGCCGCGTGCTGCGTGCGGTCAGCCCGGCCGCGCGCGCAGCAGGGCTGCGCCCGGGCATGCTGCTGTCGGCCGCGCAGGTGCTGGTGCAGGACATGCACCTGCACGATTACGATCCCAACGCCGAACAGCACACCCGCCAGCTGCTGGCCAGCTGGGCCTACGCCTACAGTTCGCAGGTCAGCCTCGATTTCCCGCACGCGCTGGTCATGGAGATCGGTGCCAGCCGCGCCCTGTTCGGTGACTGGTTGACGATCCAGCAGCGGCTGCGCGGCGAACTGCACGAACTTGGTTTCCGCCACCGGCTGGTGGCGGCGCCTACTCCGCATGCCGCGCGCGTGCTGGCCAACGTCCACGATGGCCTCGGCATCGATGCGCAGCAGCTGCCGGCGGCACTGGCGCAGCTGCCCTTGCCGCGCTGCGGCCTGCCCAGCGAAGCGGTCACCGTGCTTGGCCGTTCCGGCCTGCGCACGCTGGGCGCGGCACTTGAACTGCCGCGCGACAGCCTGGCCCGGCGCTTCGCACCGGACGTGCTGCAGCAGCTGGATGCATTGCGTGGGCGACCCACCGCGCCCCTGCGCTACTACCAGCCACCGGACCGTTTCGATGCACGCATCGAATTCGAGTACGAAATCGAATCCAGCCAGGCCCTGTTGTTCCCGCTGCGCCGCCTGCTGCTGGACCTGGCCGCGTTCCTGTGTTCGCGCGATGGCGGCGTGCAGCGCTTCGACCTGCAGTTCGAGCATGACCTGCTGCCGGCCAGCGTGCTGACCATCGGCCTGCTGGCGCCCGAGCGCGATCCCGCGCTGCTGTTCGAGATCGCACGCAACCGCATGGAGGCTTTCACCCTGCCGGCCGGCAGCCGCGCACTGCGCCTGCAGGCCGAGCAGTTGCCGCCGTTCGTACCGGCCGCGCGCGACCTGTTCGATACCCGGCCGGCGCAGGCGATGCCCTGGAACCAGCTGCGCGAGCGCCTGCGTGCGCGGCTGGGCGATGACGCCGTGCAGCCGCTGGCGGTGCAGGCCGACCATCGCCCCGAACGCGCCAGTGGCACCCAGCCCGCGGCCAAGCTTCCGTCGTACTGGCCGCTGCGCCCCGGCTGGCTGCTGGACACCCCGCAACCGCTGCGCGACCCGCGCCTGCGCATCGTCGCCGGGCCGGAGCGGATCGAATCGGGCTGGTGGGACCAGGCCGACGCGCGCCGCGACTACTACGTGGTGGAAACCGCACACGGCCAGCGCGGATGGGCCTTCCGTGAGCGCAACGATCCGCATGCGCCGTGGATGCTGCACGGCTGGTTCGGCTGAGCCGCCATGCACAGCGAACTGCCCGGCTACGCCGAACTGCACTGCCTGTCGGCCTTCAGTTTCCAGCGCGGTGCTTCGATCGCCGAAGAACTGTTCGCGCGCGCCGCCGGCCAGGGCTATCGCGCGCTGGCGATCACCGACGAATGCTCGCTGGCCGGCATCGTGCGCGCCTGGCAGGCAGCGAAGACACATGGCGTGGCGCTGATCGTCGGTGCCGAATTCCAGGTCGAGGACGGGCCGAAGCTGGCCCTGCTGTGCACCGACCAGGCCGCCTATGCCGGGCTCTGCCAGTTGATCACCACCTGCCGGCGGCGCGCGGCCAAGGGCGAGTACCGCTGCCTGCGCGAGGACCTGCTCGGCCTGCCCGACGGCCTATTGTGCCTGTGGCTGGACCGGCAACCCGCCGCCACCGACCTGGAACTGCTGCGCGCCGGCTTCAATGATCGGCTGTGGTTGGCGGTGGAGCTGCACCACGAACACGACGACGCACGCCGCCTGCAGCAGCTGCAGGCCTTCGGCGAACGCCACCACCTGCCGCTGGTCGCCAGTGGCGACGTGCACATGCACGTGCGCCGCCGCCGCGCCCTGCAGGACACGCTGACCGCGATCCGCCACCGCTGCAGCGTGGCCGAGGCTGGCTGGCGCCTGTTCCCCAACGGCGAGCGCCACCTGCGCCCGCGCACCGCGCTGGCCCAGCTGTATCCGCCCGAACTGCTGGCCGAGACCCTGCGCATCGCCGCGCGCTGCCACTTCACCCTGGAACAGCTGCAGTACACCTACCCGCGCGAGCTGGTGCCCGAGGGCCACGATCCGGACAGCTGGCTGCGCGTGCTGGTCGAGCGTGGCATCGGGTGGCGCTGGAAAGACGGCATCAAACCGAAACAACGCGAGCAGATCGAACACGAACTGGCGTTGATCAAGCAGAAGAACTACGCCTCCTACTTCCTCACCGTGCAGGACATCGTGCGCTTCGCGCGCAGCCAGGACATCCTCTGCCAGGGCCGCGGCTCGGCGGCCAACTCGGCGGTGTGCTTCGTGCTGGGCGTGACCGAGATCGACCCGGCGCGCAGCAACCTGCTGTTCGAGCGCTTCATCTCCGCCGAGCGCGACGAGCCACCGGATATCGACATCGATTTCGAGCACGAGCGGCGCGAGGAAGTGCTGCAGTACGTGTTCAAGCGCTATGGCCGCGAGCGCGCCGCACTGACCGCGGTGGCCATCAGCTACCGTGGCCGCAGCGCGATCCGCGATGTCGCCCGTGCACTTGGCCTGCCGATGGACCAGGTCAACGAACTGGGCGCGGCGATGGACCACTGGGGCGGCAACATCCCGCTGCCGGAAACCCTGCGCGAGCGCGGCTTCGATCCGGACACGCCGTTGATGCGGCGCCTGCTGGCGTTGACCGCCGAGCTGATCGATTTTCCACGCCACCTGTCGCAGCACCCGGGCGGTTTCGTGATCTCCGAGCATCCGCTGTCGACCCTGGTGCCGGTGGAAAACGCGGCGATGGCCGACCGCACCGTCATCCAGTGGGACAAGGATGACCTGGATGCCACCGGCCTGATGAAGGTCGACTGCCTGGCCCTTGGCATGCTCACCGCCATCCGCAAGTGCCTGGCGATGCTGAAACAGCATGGCCTGCATGAAGGACGCATGGATGCGATCCCGCCCAAGGATGCGAAGACCTTCGACATGATCTGCGCCGCCGACACCATCGGCGTGTTCCAGATCGAATCGCGCGCGCAGATGGCGATGCTGCCGCGCATGCAGCCGCGCACGTTCTATGACCTGGTGATCGAAGTCGCGATCGTGCGCCCCGGCCCGATCCAGGGTGACATGGTCCATCCTTACCTGGAGCGGCGGCGGATCCTGCGCGAACAGGGACCGGACGCATTGAACGACCCGGACAACCCGCTCTACCCGCCGCAGCTGGAACGCGTGTTCGCACGCACGCTGGGTGTGCCATTGTTCCAGGAACAGGTGATGCAGCTGGCGGTCGAAGCAGCCGGTTATACGCCTGGCCAGGCCGATGCCCTGCGCCGCTCGATGGCGGCCTGGAAACGCCGTGGCGGGCTGGAACCGCATCGCGAGAAGCTGCTGGCCGGCATGTTGGAGAACGGCTTCAGCCTGGAATACGGTGAGCACCTGTTCGAGCAGATCAAGGGCTTCGGCGATTACGGCTTCCCGGAAAGCCACGCCGCCAGCTTCGCCCTGCTGACCTATAACAGCTGCTGGCTGAAATGCCACCACCCGGCCGCGTTCACCGCCAGCCTGATCAACAGCCAGCCACTGGGTTTCTACAGTCCCGACCAGCTGCTGCAGGATGCGCGCCGGCATGGCATCAGCGTGCTGCCGGTGGACGTGCGCTACAGCGACTGGGACTGCACGCTGGATTTCAGCAGGGGCACGGCCGCGATCCGGCTCGGCCTGCGCCTGGTCGACGGCTGCAATGAAGCGGCTGTACAGGCCATCATGCGCGAACGTGCGCGGCGCCCGTTCGAGGATGTCGGCGACCTGTGCCAGCGCACCGCACTGGATCGCCGCCAGCAGGGCCTGCTGGCCGATGCCGGTGCGCTGCGTGGGCTCAGTGGCCATCGCCATCGTGCGCGGTGGGACATCTCCGGCGTGGAAAACCGCCTGCCGCTGTTCGACCAGGCCCGCGCCACTGCTGAAGCGCGCGTGCCGCTGCCGCTGCCCAGCGCCTGGGACGACATGCAGGCCGATTACCGCAGCACCGGCACCACCCTCGGCCGCCATCCGATCTCGTTCCTGCGCGCGCAGCTGCGCAGCCGCGGCTGCCTGGATGCCGCGCAGCTGGCGGGCCACGGCCATGGCCGCCGCGTGCGCATCGCCGGCCTGGTCCGCATGCGCCAGCGCCCGCAGACCGCCAGTGGCGTTACCTTCCTCACCCTTGAAGACGAGACCGGCATGGTCAATGCCGTGGTCTGGCGGCACCTGGCCGATCGCCAGCACCGGGTACTGGTCGATACCCAGCTGATGCAGATCGACGGCCGCCTGGAACGCGTCGATGGCGTGCAGCATGTCATCGTGCAGCGCATGCATTGCCTGGATGAACTGCTGCAGGGGCTGCGCAGCCACAGCCGCGACTTCCATTGACGCCGGGAATCACCGCGTAACGGCCACTGGGTGATGTCGAGCAGGTAGAGGTAGAGTCGACTGTCAGTCGACTTGCGCGCGCCAGCGCGGGAATCTCCGTGATCTGATCGAACAGCAGTCGACTGACAGTCGACTCTACCCATCGCCTTTTGCATCCGCTATCGTCGGCACATCCAAGGAAGGACCACCCGATGCCCCGTGCGCTGCTGCTGACCACACTGGTGGTCTCCACCCTCGCCCTGCTTGTTTCCGGCTGGACCGCCTGGAACCTGCATCGCAGCCAATCGCCACAGCGCATCCTCGAAGCACGCGGGCTGATCATCCACGACGGCACGGGCCAACCCCGGGTGATCCTCGGCGCGCCGGTGCCCGACCCGGTCAGCCACGGCCGGACCCAGGGGCCGCGCGCCACGGCCCTGTCTGGCCTGATCCTGCTCGGCCCGGACGGCTCCGAGCGCGGCGGCTATGGCACCAGCGATCGCGGCGGCGAAGCCGTGCTGACCCTGGACGATGCCAACGGCACCACCGAGGTATTCAAGGTGGTGGCCAACCCGGACCGGGGTGCCAGCCTGATGGTCAAGCACCAGAACAACACCGGCGCCATGCTCACCTCCTGGCAGGGCACGCCGGAGCTGATGTTCATCGATGACAGCGGCCAGTCCTACTACGTGCGCCCCAACGCCAACGCCGCACCCTGATCTGCTTCTGGCGTCGAGCCATGCTCGACGCTACACACCGCACACCGCCGCCAGATCATCGGCCAGCTGCCGCAGCTGCGCCGCGCCCAGCGCCGCGCAGGTGATGCGCAGGCCATGCCCCGGCGCAGCCACCGCGAACACTTCACCCGGGCGCACATGCCATCCGCGCGCGGCCAGCGCCAGTACCTGCGGATGGCTGTCGGCCGGCAATGGCAGCCACAGGTTCAATCCCTCCATCGGCAGCGGCGTCGGCATGCCCCGCGCGCGCAGCAGTTCCTGCAGTGACTGCAGGCGCTGCTGGTAACGCGCTCCGGCTGCGGCGATCTTCGCCCGCTGCGCCGCCGAGGCCAGCACCGTGATGGCCGCATCCTGCAACAGATGACTGACCCAGCCGGTGCCTGGCGCCAACCGCAACCGCAACCGCGTCGCGGTCTCTTCATCACAGGCCAGCCAGGCCAGCCGCAGGTCGGGGCCGAGCGGCTTGGACAGCGAACGCAGCAGCGCCCAGCGCCGGCCGTCCGGCGGCAACACCGAGTGGTAGGCCTGCTGCGAGAGCAGCGCGTAATGATCGTCGATCAGCACCGCCACCTTCGGGTAGGCCGCCAGCAACTGGCGCAATGCCCGTGCCCGCTTCGCATCCAGGCACGCCCCGGTCGGGTTCTGCGCACGCGGCGTCAGCAGCACCGCACGTGCGCCGGCCTGCAATGCCTGCCGCAGCGATTCGACCTGCATGCCATGGGCATCCACCGCCACCGGCAACGGCGCGTGGCCCGAAGCGTTGAGCACGTTGAGGCTGCCGAGGAAGCATGGATCCTCCACCGCGATGCGATCCCCCGGCAGCAGCCACGCCGCCAGCAGGCGTTCAATGCCATCGACCGCGCCATGGGTCAGCTCCAGCGCATACCCCTCGGGGCAGTCTGCATCCAGCGAGGCGCGTGCCAACGCCTGCAACCTCGGGTCGACCGTGCCCACGCCGTACAGCCGTGGCGCCGTCGACGCCAGCCGCAGGTTCGGCAGCAGGCGCGGATCCGGATTGCCACCGGCCAGGTCCTGCAGCGCCAGCCCCGGCGTGCTGCCTTCGCGCGGCATCGCCGGCGGCAGTCCGCGCACCACGGTGCCACGGCGGCCCGCCGTGCTGGCCAGGCCCGCCGCATCCAATCGCTTGTACGCAGCAGCCACGGTGTTGCGGTTCACCCCCAACTGTTCGGCCAGCTCGCGCACCGGCGGCAGCACACTGCCGGCCGGCAGGCCGCCCTTGCCGATGCCATCGCGGATGCTGTCGAAGATCGACTCGGCGCTATGCCCGGTGATTTTCATTTTGTCCTATGCCAAACTATCTCTTGTCCTGTGCCAGTGTATCCGACCCTGGCCATCCTGCATTGGAGGTGCCCGCATGCCCCTTGCCGCTGCCGACTGGCCCGTCGCCCAGTCCGTTGAACAGATCGCCGCCAACCTGGTCACGGTGCGCCAGCGCATTGCCAGCGCCTGCGCCCGCGCTGGCCGCGACCCGGCCAGCGTGCGCCTGCTACCGGTCAGCAAGACCGTCGATGAGGCACGCATCCGCATGGCGGTGGCCGCCGGTTGCCACATGCTGGGCGAGAACAAGGTGCAGGAAGCACAGCGCAAGGCCGAGGCGATGGCCGACCTGGACGTGCACTGGTCGGTGATCGGCCACCTGCAGACCAACAAGGCGCGCTACGTGGCGCGCTTCGCCAGCGAGTTCCAGGCGCTCGACAGCCTGCGCGTGGCCGAGGCCCTGCAGCAGCGCCTGCAGCTGGAAGACCGTACGCTGGATGTATTCGTGCAGGTCAACACCTCGGCTGAATCCAGCAAGTACGGACTGGAGCCCGACGCGGTCGAGGCCTTCGTGCACCAACTGCCCGCGTTCGATCGCCTGCGCGTACGCGGCCTGATGACGCTGGCCATCTTCACCCCGGAGGTCGAGCGCGTGCGTGCCTGCTTCGTGCGCCTGCGCCAGCTGCGCGACCAGCTGCAGGGCACTGCGCCTGCCGGCATCGACCTGTCTCAGCTGTCGATGGGCATGTCCGGCGACTTCGAAGTCGCCATCGAGGAAGGTGGCACCGTGGTCCGTGTCGGCCAGGCCATCTTTGGCGCGCGCGCCACCCCGGACAGTTTCTATTGGCCCAGCAATGGAGCCCCGGCATGAAGCATGCGGTCGTCCTGCAACACGTTGCCTTTGAAGACCTCGGTACCTTGCAGCCTCTGCTTCTGGCGCAGGGCTGGCAGCTGCAGGTGCTGCAGGCCGGTATCGACACGCTCGACGCGGCCGAGGCCGCCGACCTGCTGGTGGTGCTGGGGGGACCGATCAGCGTCAACGACGTTGATCTCTATCCCTTTCTCAACGACAGCATCGCGCTGTTGCAACGCCGGCTGCAGCAGCAGCGACCCACGCTGGGCATCTGCCTCGGCGCGCAGCTGATGGCACGTGCGCTCGGTGCCGACGTCACCGCCACGGGCGGCAAGGAGATCGGCTTTGCGCCGCTGCTGCTCACCGATGACGGCCAGCGCTCGCCGCTGCAGGCCCTGCAGGGTATCCCGGTGCTGCATTGGCATGGCGAGGCGTTCGAACTCCCGGCCGGTGCACGTCGCCTGGCCAGCACGCCGGCCTGCCGCCACCAGGCGTTCGCCATCGGCAACCATGCGCTGGCACTGCAATGCCATCCCGAGCTGGACGCACGCCAGTTCGAACGCTGGCTGATCGGCCACACCCTGGAACTGGCCCAAGCCGGCATCAGTCCCAACGACCTGCGTGCGCAGTCGCGTCGCTATGGTGCGCCACTGGCGGCGGCCGCCACCGCGATGTTCGACCATTGGCTGCAGGACCTGCCGGAGCAACCGCGATGAACTACCGATTGCAGATCCACCGCGATGGCGCCTACTGGGGCCACTTCGACTGCGCCGGCCCCGATGCCCTGCAACGCATGGACGCCATCGCCGCGCAGCTGCCCGCCGGCCAGGGCTTCCAGCTGAAACGGCAGAAAGGTGTCGGCGAAGAACGCATCCTGTCCAGCAATGCCGACGGCCTGCGCGTGCTGGCCGCGCAGGTCCAGTACCGCGACCTCTGACGATCCGATGGGGCACCGACCGCTGGCCGGCACCTCTCTGCACGGGAGGCGGATGCGGGCGAAATACCACCGCTTGATGCAAATGATTCTCTTTTGCTGTAAGGTGCAGCCGCAGCCCTTGCCGCCGCGGGCTGTTCCCTTTCCCAGTTGTCGCCCGCCCCGTGTCCACGCCTGTCGAACCGACGGATGTCGCGCAGCTGTGCGCGGCCCATTACCGGCCGCTGCACGCCCATGTCCGCCGTAAACTCCCGCAACGCTGCGACGCCGATGACGTCGTGCAGGAAACCTGGCTGCGCGTTGTCAACGTCGCCGCCAGTGGCCTGCTGGCCAACGGCCGCGCCTACCTGTACCGCGTCGCCCACAATCTGATCGCCGATCATTACCGCCAGCGCAAGCGCCGGCGCGAAGAGGCGATGGATGAGGCGCAACTGCACGCGATCGCCGACCCTGCACCATTGCCGGTACAGCGCCTGCTCAATACCGAACAGCTGCGTCACCTCGACGCAGTCATTGCCGCCCTTCCCCCTCGTTCACGCCAGGTGTTCCTGCTGGCGCGGGTGGAGCAGATGGCACTGGCCGAGATCGGCCGCCAGCTGGGTATCAGCCGGCAGACCGCGCATGGCCATCTGCTGCGTGCGCTGGTCGCACTGCAGCAGGTCCCCGGCGCATGAGCCAGGAGGCGATCGCGCGCGAGGCCGCGCGTTGGTGGCTGGACGGGCATGAAGGCGGCCGCGACGAGCGTGCGTTCAATCAGTGGTACCACGCCGACGTGCGCCACGCCGCGCAGTACCAGCACCTGCAGGCGCTCTGGCAGGCCGGTGATGCGACGCCCAGCCTGCAGCGGCACCAGCACAGGCGGCAGCGCCGGCGCCTGCGCGAGGCCGGCACCGCGGTGCTGCTGCTCTGTGCACTGGGCCTGTATACCCGCCAGGCCGCACCGCCGGCCGCGCAGGTGATGCGCACGGCCGCGGGCGAGGTCCGCGAAGAAGTGCTGCCCGATGGTTCACACGTGCTGCTCTCGCCCGGCAGTGAAGTGCGTGTGCGCATCGATGCACAGCGGCGCCAGCTGCAGCTGCAGCACGGCCAGGCGTGGTTCAAGGTGGCCGCCGATGCGCAGCACCCGTTCCAGGTGCACACGACGCACGGCACGGTCACCGCGCTCGGCACGGCCTTCGACCTTGCCGTGCACGACAATGACAGCGTGGTCACCGTCACCGAGCATCGCGTCCGCGTGGACAGCGGCATCCACAGCGAGCAGGCCACCGAAGGGCAACAGCTTCGCTTCGATGGCCGGGCTCCCATCCGGACCCTGGCGGCCCGCTCCAGTGCCCTGGACTGGCGCGAACGCCGCCTGCACTGGGTCTCCACGCCCTTGGCCGAGGTCACCGAGGACCTGGATCGCTGGCATGGCGGCCACACCTGGATCCTCGGCGCGCACCTGCGCCAGCAGCCGGTCACCCTGCTCGGCAGCGCCGACGGTGCAGCGCGCAGCCGCGACCAGCTGGCCACGCAGCTGAAGGTGCGCGTGCTCCGCCTGGGCGCGGGCGTGCAGGTATGGCTGCCGCCACGCAAGGGACATCGCGATGCACCCTGACATCGGCCCCGCCACTGCGTCTCCCCAGGATGACGACGCACTGCGTCAGCCCCTGGAGCCCTCGATGCTGTTTCACCGCCCCCTTGTCCTGGCCCTGTCACTGGCCTGCGCCAGTCCGCTTCCGTTATTGCCTGCCAGCGCCTGCGCGCAGGCCGCCACGCGTCACTTCGATCTTCCGGCACAACCGCTGGCCAGTGCGCTGGATGCCTACAGCCGGCTGACCGGTGTCGATCTGGTGATCGGCGCGGCGTTGCCGAGTGGCCAGACGGCGCCGGCGCTGCGTGGACGGTTCGACGATGCGCAGGCCCTGTCGCGCCTGCTGGTCGGCAGCGGCCTGCGCCCGCGCTTCATCGACGCACGCCGCGCCACCCTGGAACCGGCGCCGGCCCCCCCCGCCGATGGCGGCCGTCGAACCGGCCCGCTCCGCGTCCAGGGTGATGCCGCGCGGGGTCATTCTCCCGGTGCAGGGGCCAGCCAGTATGTGCCGGCCACCCGCGATGGCTTTGCGCCAACGGTCGGCAGCGAGCGCGTGGCGATGGCCGACCGCCAGGACGGCAACAGCCTGCTGCGCTCGATGCCCGGCAGCCACAGCTTCCACTCGCGCAGCCAGCCCGGCCTGCAGCTCAACATCCGCGGCATGACCGGTGCGGGGCGGGTCAACACCATGATCGATGGCGTCACCCAGACCTTCCGCAACAATGCGGGCCACGGCTCGGGCGGGCCGTTCGCCTATGTCGATCCGTTCCTGCTGGCCGGCGTGGACGTGCAGCGCGGCGCAGTCGCCGGTGGTGATGGCGCCGGCACGCTGGCCGGCAGTGCCAATTTCCGCACGCTCGACATCGACGATCTGCTGGGCGAAGGTCGTGACTGGGGCCTGCGCGCGGGCTACCGCCATGGCAACAACGGCTACGGCAATGGCCGTACCTTTGCCGGTGCCTGGCGCCACAGCGAGGATGGCGGCGACCGCCAGTTCGGCCTGCTGGCCGCTGCCAGCAGCAGCCGCAGCAGCGAATACGCCACCGCGCGCGGGCAGAAGAACACCGCCGACCCTGGCACCCAGCAGCCCGGCAGCTGGCTGCTCAAGGCCCGCCTGCAGCCGAGCGACCAGCACCGGCTCGACCTGAGCCACATGCGTTACGAAAACGACTTCTACCACAACTACCCGTGGCAGATTTCCGCACGCAACCAGCGCGCCCGCTACCACTACACGCCCTATTCGCCGTGGATCGACCTGCGCGCGACCTTCGCCGGCAACAAGACCCGGCTGTTCTATCCGCCCGTGGAGGATTCCAGCTACATCGGTCGCCGCACCCACAGCAGCCTGAGCAGCTGGACCCTGGACAACACCAGCCGCTTCGATGTCGGCGCACTGCAGGCGCGCTGGAACACCGGCATCAAGCACCAGTCGGATATCTATGTGGCCGACACCCCCACCCTGCGCGGGGCCAACCCCGAGGGCCGCAGCCAGCTGGACAGTGTGTTCAGCACGCTGGAACTGCAGTACGACGTCTACGCGCTGACCACAGGCCTGCGCCAGGATCGGTATGGCATCCGTGGTCATGTTCCTGTGTGCTCGGATGTGCCCGGCCAGTGCGCCGAGATCAACGGCGGCGGCATCGATGTGCGCCGCACCCAGCGCGCACTCAGCCCCAGCCTGGCGGCAGCGTGGCAGGCCACCGACTGGCTGCAACTGTTCGCTGAAGTCTCGCGGACTTCCCGCCCGCCGCGGGTGCAGGAGATGTTCTTCGAGAAGATCCCTCTGGAAGGCATGAGCGATGCCGACGGCGTCGGCGCCAACCCGTTCCTGCGCCGTGAGCGCTCGCGCAACCTGCAGTTCGGCGCCAACCTCAGCGCCTCCTCGCTGCTGACCGACGGTGACCTGGCGCAGCTGCGCGTCACCCGCTTCGACAACCGCATCCGTGACTACATCAAGCCGCAGTACCTGCTGATCGTGCACCCGCCGGAGGTGGAGCCATTCGTGGTGCCGATCGACAGCGATCCGCAGCTCGCTGCCTGGACCGATGCGCTGGACGTGGACGACTTCAGCACCACCACGCGCTGGATGAACCACCCGGGCGTGGTGCGCATGCGCGGTATCGAGCTGGAAGCGCACTACGCCAGCGCGCACTACCACGCCACGCTGAGCTGGACCCGTTCGCACACCCGCGCGCCCGCCATCGAATTCGTCAACCTGGAAGACATCACCGCCCTGCCCGACCGCTACTGGACGCTGGACGTGGGCGGCCGCTGGTGGCAGCAGCGCGTGCAGGCCGGCCTGCGCGCCGAATACTCCGGGCCCACCGAGGAAGGCCATGACTTCTTCCAGACCCGCAAGACCGGCGGCACCGGCGTGCTGCTCGACTTCTACGCCAGCTTCAAGCCCCAGCCCAACACCACGCTGTGGCTGAACATCGAAAACCTGCAGAACAAGTCCTATGACAACAATGCCTCGATCGACAGCATCTTCAGCCCGATCCTGGACCGCGGCAACGGTCGCGGCCGCACCGTCTCGATGGGCCTCAACGTGGCGTTCTAGCCGCCGCTGGCTGCCGCTGTGCCTGCTCGCGCTTGCCGCACTGGTGCGCGCGCAGCCACTGCCCGGCACGGTGATCGATCTGGCCAGTGGCCAGCGCCTGGACGAAGCCGCGTTCGTGAAGCGCGCAGCGAATGCACCGCGACTGCTGCTGGGCGAACGCCACGACCAGGCCACTGACCACGCTGCCCAGCGCTGGCTGCTGCAGGCGCTGCAACAGCAGCGTCCACACGGCGCGCTGGTGCTGGAGATGATCGCCAGCGAGCGCCAGCCGCGCCTGGACCGCGTGCAACGCTGGCTGGCCAAGGGCAATCGTGCCGACGGCACGCGCCTGCAGGAACTTCTGGACTGGGATGCACGCTGGCCGTGGGCTGCCTATGGCGGGCTGGTACAGGACGCCACCGCGGCCGGCATCCCCCTGTTCGGCGGCAACCTGTCGCGTGCCGAGGTCAATGCGTGGCTCGCCTCCAACGCCTCGGTGCGGTTCCCGATGCCCACCGCCCGGCAACGCCTGTCGGTCGTGGTGCTGGCCCAGCACGCAGGCGCAGCGCCGATGCTGGAAGGAATGCTGGCCGTGCAACAGGCCCGCGACATCCGCATGGCACAGGTACTGGCCGCAGCCCCTGCACCCGCGCTGCTGGTGGCCGGCCGCTGGCATGTACTGCGCGGTACCGGCGTGCCGGGCTACCTGCCACCGGACGCACCGGCACTGGTGATCGCGCTTGCTTCACCCGGTGAAACCGTCGATGCGGCCGACGCCGACCTGCTGTGGGTGCTGGGCGATGAGTGAACGGCGCCAACACTGGCAGGCGATTGCCATCAGCATCGGCCTGCACCTGTTGCCCTTGCTGCTGTTGATGCACTGGGTGGCAACGCCGCCGCTGCCGCCGCCAGCTGAGCAGGACGTGCGCATCAGCCTGCGCCTGCTGGCACCGGCTACGCCGCCCCAGCCGGTGGAAGAGCGCCAGGCCGACACACCCAGCCAGGCGCAGCAGGCGCGCGCGTCGCGGCCAACCAGGTCGCCCCCGCCACCGAAGCCCACCACCACGCACGACGGCGAGTCGGCCGCCAGCGAACGCCGCGGTTCCGGCCAGCACGCCCTGCCCCCCGCCCCGGCGGCGGCCGTGACCGACACACCTCCGGCACCGGCATCGATCACGGCCGCGCCGCCCACCCCGGACGCACCACCGGCGGACACCCAGGCCGGCGCCGCCAGCGACCAGTGGGACGCCCGCCTGATGGCGCGGCTGGAGCGTTACCGCTACTACCCTGCCGCCGCACGCGCGCGCCGCCAGCAGGGAACGGCCTGGGTCAGGGCCAGCATCGGCCGCACCGGCCGCCTGCTGTCATTGCGGCTGGAGCAGTCCAGTGGCCAGCCGGAGCTCGACGCGGCCGCGCTGCAGACGTTCCGCCGCGCCCAGCCGCTGCCGCCCATTCCCGATGAACTGAAGGCACCGCAGGAACGGGTGGTGCCGGTGGAGTACTACCTGCGCTAGGCGTCGCGGAACGGCGCGGCCGTCTGCGACCTCAACCGCGGTTGGCGTCACGTAGATGCGCCACATCACAGCGGCCCGCCGCGCGCACCGATCCCGGCAGGGCCTAGAGCCGAGCCCGTGCTCGGCTGCTGCACACGAAAAGCAGCCACGCAGGGACCCGGCCCCGCAGAAGCAGGTTCAGGTCCACGCCGGGTCTGCGGTGAAATCGATGGTCAGCCAGAACGTACCGCCACGTGCGTCCAGCCGCAACGCGATCTCATCGCGCATCGCATCGACCTCGCCCACCGCGCCCAATGGTGTCGCCGGGTCCGCCAATACGTGGATCTCGACAAAGCGCATCCGCCCCATCTTCGCCACATGGCTGGTGAAGCCGGCATAGCCCCGCTCGGCGACGAACGCCTGCATCACCTGCTGCACGCGCCGGTCCAGGTCATCCGGCGCCACCTGCAGTACCTCGCGCATGGCCTTCCACGCGCTGCGCGCCGGGACCGGCAGCACCGCCAGGCTGATCAACGCCAGTACCATCGAGTCCAGGTACGGCACCCAGTGGTGCCAGTCGCCCCCATGCAAGGCCAGCGCAAGCACGAAGGCCAGCACGACCGCCAGGCTCATCAGGCCGCCCAGCATCCAGCCGCGCACATCCAGCCACAACAGCGCCGAGCGCAGCCGACGCGCGCGCTGCGCGACGAATGCCGCCATCGCCAGGTTGCTGGCACTCAACAGTGCCGCCCACCACAGCGCAGGCCCGAACTTCACTTCGTGCCCGCCCGTGGTCAAGCCGATCACCGCGTTGGCCAGCGCATACACGCAGGCCAGCGACAGGATCACACCGCCCAGTGCCTCGACCATCGGCTCCAGGTGCCAGTAGCCGTACTGGAAGCGCGGGCTCTGTTCCCGCGCCACCAGCCGCAGTACCGACAGCGACACCAGGGTCAGGGCAACATCGACCAGGCTGTAGACGCCATCGAACAGGATGGCCTGCGAGCCCACCAGCAGGCCACCACTGAAGCCGATCGCGCTCACCGCGATGGTGACCCCGATCGAGAACTTCAGGATGCGTTGCTCGCGCGCGGTATCCATCGCTCTCCGAAGGGCCGACCGTCGCGGGTCAGGCCTTCAGCACCTCCACCCTGTACGAGGCCACATCGCCGTCATGCTCGATGATGAGCCCGTGAACGTCCGACTCGAAGCCCGGGAAGCGCGCGTTCTGCTCACGGGCGATGCGCAGCGACTGGATGATCGGCTCGTCGCTGTCGCCGAAGCGCTCGCCCGGCATGATGGTCGGAATGCCCGGCGGGTACGGCACCAGCATCGTCGCCGCGATGCGGCCACTGAGCTGCTCGATGTCGACCCGCTCGATCTCGCCCTTCACCAGGTGGTTGTAGGCATCGGCCGGGGTCATCACCGGGGTCGGCAGGTCCACGTACATCTCACGCATGACCTTGGCCACGGCGAATTCCTGGTTGAACGCATGGAGCGCGTCACACAGATCGCGCAGGCCCCAGCCGGCGTAGGCAACCGGATAATCAGCCGCCAGCGTCGGCAGCGCCTGGCTCAGCGGTGCATTGCGGTCATAGAGTTCCTTGAATGCCATCAGCTCCGTCACCAGGGTGCTCCACTTGCCCTTGGTGATGCCCATCGAGAACAGGAACAGCACCGAGTACAGGTTGGTCTTTTCCACGGTGATGCCGCGGCCCCACAGGAACTTGCTCAGCACCGCCGCCGGAATACCCAGCTTGCCCATGCTGCCGTCCATTCCCAGGCCCGGGGTCAGCAGGGTCACCTTGATCGGATCGATCAGCACATAGTCGTCGACCAGGTTCTCGAAACCGTGCCAGTGCGCGTCCGGCTGCAGGTACCACTCCTCGCGCTTGGCCACCAGCGGCGCCGGCGTGTCGCCCTTGTCCAGGCTGCGCTCGACCTGGGTCGGCTGCCACACGCTGAACCACCAGTCGTCGCGGCCCAGGTCGTCGCGGACGTGCAGCATCGCGCGGCGGAAGGCGATCGCCTCGTCATGCATCTCCTGCACCAGCGAACGGCCGGCATCGCCTTCCATCATCTTCGATGCCACGTCACAGGCGGCGATCACCCCGTAGTGCGGGCTGGTCGAGGTGTGCATCATGAACGACTCGTTGAAGCGTTCGGCATCCAGGTTGCGCTGGGCGGAATTGCGCACGTGGATCATCGACGCCTGCGAGAACGCCGCCAGCAGCTTGTGGGTCGAATGCGTGGTGAAGATGATCGCATCCTGCTCACGCGGCTTGCCCTTGGCCATGCCGTAGTGGTTCTCGTAGAACGGATGGAACGCAGCGTAGGCGTACCACGCTTCGTCGAAGTGCAGGAAATCGACCGCGCTGCCGATCTCGTCAGCGATCTTCTCGGCGTTGTAGCACAGGCCGTCGTAGGTCGAATTGGTCACCACCGCGATGCGCGGCTTGGAGCCGGCCTGATAGGCCTTGCTGGCCAGCGGATTGGCGGCGATGCGCTGCTGCAGCGATTCCGGCGTGAACTGGTCCAGGCTGATCGGCCCGATGATGCCGTGCGCATTGCGGCTGGGGGTGAAGTACACCGGTACTGCGCCGGTCATGATCAGCGCATGCAGCAGCGACTTGTGGCAGTTGCGATCGACGAACACCACATCGCCGCGCGCCACCGTGCCATGCCAGACGATCTTGTTGGCGGTGGAGGTGCCGTTGGTGACGAAGAAGGTGTGGTCGGCGCCGAAGTTGCGCGCCGCCTCTTCCTCGGCGTCCTTGATCGGGCCGGTGTGATCCAGCAGCGAGCCGAGCTCGGGCACCGAGATCGACAGATCGCTGCGCAGGGTGTTTTCCCCGTAGAACTGATGGAATGCACGGCCGACCGGTGACTTGGTGAACGCCACGCCACCTGCGTGGCCCGGCGTGTGCCAGGAGTAGTTCGACTCGGCTGCATGGTGGATCAGCGCCTTGAAGAACGGCGGCAGCAGGTTCTTCATGTAGTCTTCGGCCGCGCGCATCACCTGCCGCGAGATGAAGCTCTTGGTGTCTTCGAACAGGAAGATGAAACCGTGGATGTACTTGAGCAGCTTGCTCGGCACCTTCTCGATGGTGCGGCGCTCGCCGTACAGGAACACCGGCAGATTGGCACGGCGCGCGCTCTGCTCGCGCAGGAAGGCGGTCAGGCGCTGGAACTCGCCATCCACCTCTTCGCTGCCATCGATCGAGATCAGCACCGCTGAGGCCGCCACGTAGGTACGGGCACCGGCCCGGGCGTCATCCAGGTTCAGCCCGCACAGCACGCGCTGGTCGTTGCTGCGCAGCTCCTCCACCAGCGCACGGATCAGGATGCCACCGATGCGCGGCGACTCGTAGTCGTTGTCGATGACAATGACCGGGTAGTCCAGGGACTTGAAGTACACGTTGATTCTCCTTGTCGAACTCAGGAATGCCGGGCGCCGGCGCTGATGGCCGAGGCCTCGCGGGCGCGCTGCCGCTGCTGGCGGCGCTCCTCGCTGAAGAAGGGATAGAACACGGTGATGAACAGCACGAACAGGAAGGCGTACTGCACGATGGTTCCCGACGAGCCGTAGATCGCCCACAGGCAGTACACGACGGTCAGGCTGGTCAGGGTCCAGAACGCACCGGTGTGGACCAGGGTGTGCGAACGCTCGACCACGAAGTAGCACGCCACGCACGAGTAGATGTAGGGCAGCAGGGTCAGCACCACGGCCGCCGACGTGATCACGTCGAACTGGGCGGACGCGGTTTCCGAGGTGGAGGTCACCAGCACCGCCAGGGTCATCAGCACTGCCACGATCAGCACGCCCTTGACCGGCACGTCGTCCTTGTTGGTCTTGCTGAAGATGCTCGGGAACAGGCCGTCATCCGACGCTGCCTTGGCACTCTGCGCGGTCAGCAGGATCCAGCCACCCAGCGAGCCGGCGGCGCCGATGAAGGCGCACAGGCTGACCAGCGCGCCGCCCCAGCCACCGACCGCCTTGGCCGCCGCCAACGCGAACGGTGCGTCGGACACCTGCAGTTCCGCGTTCGGCACCATGCCCATGATCACCGACGAACTGGCGATGTAGGCAATGGCAGCCAGGAACACGCCGGCCAGCGTCGCGCGGGCGACGTTCTTCTCCGGATTTTCGACCACACCGGCCGTCACCGATGCAGACTCGACGCCGATGAAGGCCCACAGGGTCAGTGCCGCGGCGCTCGAGATCGCACCGAAGTTCGACTCGCCAGACACGTTGTAGGCGCCCTTGAAGATGTCGGCATCGAAGAAGAACCAGCCGAAAATGGCGATGCCCAGGATCGGCACCAACGCAAAGCTGGTGGTGACCGTCTGCACGCGGCTGACGAAGGCCGGGCCGATCACGTTGGCAAAGCTCAGCGCCCAGACCAGCACCAGCACCGCAACGCAGCGCACCAGCGGCTCGGACAGGATCGGGAAGAAATAGCTGAAATAGCCCACCGCCGCGATCGGAATGGCGACGTTGCCGATCCAGTTGGCGAACCAGTAGATGGTATTGGTCTGGAAGCCCATGTACGGCCCGAACCAGTCGCGCGCATAGGCGTAAGGGCCGCCCGCCTTGGGCGCAAGCTTGCCCAGCTTGGCGAACACGAAGGCAAGCAGCAGCGCGCCGGCGGTGGTGATCAACCAGCCCCAGATCGAGGCGGTACCGATCTTGGCGAGGCTGGACGGCAACAGGAACACGCCTGAGCCCATCATGTTGCCGGCGACGAGGAAGGTGGCTCCGACCACCCCGATTTTCTTTGCTTCTGCCATGACGATCTCCGGTACTGGCATGAGCCCGGCAGCACCGGGCGTGGGGACGGTTACGCTGGCGTACGACCGCTGGCGTCTATTTGATGAAGTTGTATTGCAGGCTGCCCTGCACCCGGACCGTGTCGCCGCGTGCGCCGCCCTGCTGTTCCAGCCGGCCGTACAGCAGTTCCATGCCCATCGTCCAGGACGGCGCCGGGCTCCAGATCAGGTTGAACACGCCGTAGCGGCTCTGCCGGAATGCATCAACGGCGAGTGCGGCGTTGCGCTCCAGGGTCAGCTGGCCAAAGATCAGGTTGGAGCGCCACAGCTCGGACCAGTAATGGGTGTAGCCGACGAAGCCACCGTGCAGGTCGAGCGCGTCGAGCCGGCCGTCGGCGCCGACCACCGCATCCAGTCCCGAGCCGGTCAGGTCGGCGGTATAGCGGCTGAGGCCGCGCCCGCCCAGCGCACCGAACAGCAGCAGGTCGCGTTCGCCCACCGATGCCGAGCCGCTCAACTGCAGGCCACCGGCCATGCGCCGGTCGCGCTCGCCCTCTCCGTCATAGGCCAGGCTGCGCGCCACCGCACCGAACTGCAGGTGGCCCCAGTCGCGCTCCATGCGCGCGGTTACCGTCACGTCGGGCAACCGGTTCACTGCCACCCGTGAATCACTGGCACCGGCAAGTTCGGTTTGCGGGTCCTCGGCTGCCACAGTCAGGGTGTTGCCCTTGCCCATCGTGAAACTGTGGTGGATGCCCGCCACCAGCAGGTAGCCGGCGCCGCCGGGGCCGGCGAAGTCCAGCGTATCGGGCAGGCTGTCCGGGTCCATGAAGCTGGAATAGCCATAGCCGGCGTAGGTGTTGCCCAGCTGGCCATAGGCATGGCGCAGGCGGAACTGGTATCCCTCGCTGCTGCCGAAGAAGTCGTTTTCCAGATAGAAGCGCAGGTTGCCGTGCGTGGTCGGGCGCCGCGCCTCGAAGCTGAAGCGGGTCTGCTTGGCGTGGATGTTGAAGTTGGAGACATCGCGATGGCTGCCGCCGACCGGCATCGACGAAGGAATGAACTGATCCTCGTCACCGGCGGCGCGCGAATCGGCAATCGCATCGAGCTTGGCGTAGCCGCCGATGCGGATCACCGTGTCAGTGCCAGGAATGGCGAAGAAGCCTTTCAGATCGGGATCGGTCGGACCGGCTGCACTGTCGGGACGCGACGCCGCCGTTGAGGGATCGGCCACCGATTCGCGCTGCGGCAGCACCGGTTGCGCCACCCCCGGCACCTGGGTCGGGTGCAGCATGCTGGCGCTGCCGCCCGCCGTTGCTGCCGGGGTCGGGGCCTGCGCCACGGCGGCAGGCGCTGAGCCCTCGCGCTGCTCAAGCCGCTCCAGGCGCTGCTGCATGCCTTCCAGTGCCTGGCGCATCGCCGCAATTTCCTGGCGCAGCGCCTGCGCATCCTCACGGGCGTCCTGCTGCGCATGGGCGGGCGTGATCGCCAACGCGGTCAGGCAGGCCAGACTCAGTACCGCAAAACGCATTGCATCCTCCCTGGACAAACACGGGCAATGCGCTGACGGGGCACAGGCACACAGCACCCTGACCACGCGTTGCCGTTGCTGGAAATGCGGATACTGCGTCCACGACATCGATCAGCCTGCCTGTCGCAGGCAACAGGACGATGACACTGCCCTGCCCGCATCGATGCCGAGTCCATCAAGGCCGCGCTGCCAGAGAGGTGGCGACCGCAGCGGTCTGGGTAACAAGCAGGGAGTGAGAACCTCGTGAATGGCTCTGCCGCCGATCCCGGATAAGGGCGTGAGAGGCGCGGCATCCCTCGCGCGTAGACGCTGTATTGCATGCGTCACAGGCTAATCCGACTGTCGTTTTTGGCCTTGATTGGAATCAAGGCGCGATGCTTGATGTCAGTCACGATTCAGACGTGACGACGAACAGGTAGTGCGCAGCGGCAGCGCGTGCATGCGCCAGGAAAACAACAGGCCCGCATGCTGCCATGCGGGCCTGTGCGTTACATCACGCTTTGCGCACCGGTCAGCGCGGACCCAGTACCGTCTGCAGGTCAGTGCCCTGGGGCAGGCCGGCGCGACGCTGCACCTGACCCTGCGCGTCCTGGAACAGGATGCCCGGCGTGCCCTGGAAGCCCATCTCGATCATCAGCACCTGGTTGGCATCGAGCTTGCCCGCGATCTCGCGGCTGATGCTCGGCAGCGCCTTGATACCGCCGCGGTCGAACTGGTGCTCGTTCTCCAGCAGCGCTGCACTCGGGTCACGCGCCGACAGGATGGCAGCAGCCTTGGCCGGACTGTCCTCACGGATCACGCCGACCATGATGTGGCGCAGCTGCACCTTGCCAGCATCGACCCACGGCCGTGCCGCTTCCCAGAACTTGTGGCAGTACGGACAGTTGGCATCACTGAAGGTATAGACCACGCGCGGTGCATCGGCCTTGCCGTCGCGCACCCAGGCACTGGCGTCCAGCTTGGCCCACATCTTGGCCGACATCGGCGCGGCGACCAGCTTCTCCACCGCCTCGGCCGCCACGTCGTTGCCCTCGGCATCGAACAGGCTGCCTACCAGCACATGCTTGCCGTCGGCAGTCACGTACGCGGCGGCGGGCTGCTGTCCACCCACCACTCCGGCGAAGCCACGCAGGCCAGCCGGCGCATCGAACTCGGCGACAACCTCGAAACCGTGCTTCTCGATGCCTTTCAGCACTGCGGGCCGGTCCCCCTTGGCCGCGGCGGCCGGAGCACTCGTTGCCGGTGTAGCCGCTGCCTTGCCGGGCGGGGTCTGGGCCTGGCTGCAGGCGGCCAATGCCAGCATGACCGGCAGCAACAGCACCGCTGGAGCGATGCGCAGGGAAGTCGACAACATGGGAACTCCGTAATGAGATGCCCGCGCAGGCTACCGCAGCCGGCGCAGTTTGTGTTCAAGGCCCGCCGCGGTCAGTTCGCCAAGGTGCAGTTCACGCAGGCGTCCCTCGGCGTCGAAGAACAGCGTCGAGGGATAGGCCTGTACACCCAGTACGGTTGATGCGGAGGCGCTATCGTCCAGCAGCACGCTGTCCAGCCGCAGCCGTTCGGTGGCAAGGAAAGCCTGTACCTCGTCCAGGCTTTCCCCCTGGTTGAGGAACACGAACTGCACGTCGGTGTGGGTCTGCTGTGCCGAGGCCAGCACCGGCATCTCGCGCCGGCACGGGCCACACCAGCTGGCCCAGAGATTGAGCACCACCGGCTTGCCGCGGAACTGCTGCAGGTCGACCGTACGTCCCTGCAGATCAGCCACCTGCACGGCCGGCAGCGGCATCTGCCGTTCCTGCCACGCTGACAGCAAGTGGCTGCCCGTCGCCCACAGCACCCCACCCGCCAGCGCGCCCGCCAGCACCGGTACCCGCAACGGGCGCCAGGGCTTCAGACGCCAGGCTCCCCATGCCAGCGCGGCAACCAGAACGACCGGGAGGTGATACCCACCATCGGCGATCTGCAGGATGCTCCAGGGGGCCTGACGATAGAGCGCGAAGTTCAGGGCCACGAAGCTGATACGTCCGCACAGCACGCCGACCAGCAACATGTCCAGGACCATGCTTGCGGCAGATGGCACTGCCATGCCGTTCTTCCGTCGCGGCCACAGGTGTGCCACGGCCATGGCCAGCAGCGCGCATATCAGGATCAACACCACCGGCATCGGCACCGGCCCAACACTCGACATCAGACCACCTGTCCAATCCGCCACTGCCTGCATGGTCGAAGCGTCGCGCCCGGGTTGCAAGTGCGACGCCCGCAGCGGGCTTCAGGCAACACTGCGTGGCATCTGCATGGCGGACGCCGGTTGCAGTCCGCGCAGGCTGCCGGCCACCGATGACAGCAGCGGCCGCTCACGCCGCTTGTTGCTGACCAGCCGGCGATAGTTGGCCGGCGTCATGCCAACAATGCGCAGGAACAGGCGGCGGAATGCGCTCTGGTCGGCATAGCCCACGCCCCACGCCACTTCATCGATACCCGCGCCCTGCTGCAGCAGCGTCTGCGCCTTGGCGATGCGCAGACGCTGGCAATACTCGATCGGACGCAGGCCCGTTGCCTTCAGGAAGCGTCGTTGCAGCGTCCGCGGTTCCAGTCCGGACACCTCGCAGATCGCGCCGAGCGTCGCCCCCCGCGCGGCAGTGGTATGCAGCCAGCGCTGCGCCTTCAATACGTCACGATCCCCGTGGGCGAAGTTGGCGCTGAAGCGCTCAAGATCCTGCTGGATGGGCGCGGGCACGATAATCCCCAGCTGCTGCGCGACCGCGCTCGCCACGCCCTGGCCATGCAGCCGGTACAGCAGGCGCAGGCCGAGGAAGCGCCAGGCCTGCGGACCGGCCACTGTCAGCAGGTCGCCGTCGTCAACGAGCGCACGCTCGCTGGGCACCCAGCTTGCCGACTGCCCCTGCAGGCCCGGATGCTGGCCAAGGTCCGGACCACTGACCGTGCGCCCGGCCAGCAGGCCCGCGCGTGCAAGCATGCTGACCCCATCGCTGGCCGCCGCCAGCAGACTGCCACCGTCGTAGTGCGCGCGCAGCCAGTCCAGCAGGACCTCATCGGCGCGCAGGCAGACCCCTTGGCTGATCTGGCCGGGGACGGCGATCACGGCGGGAATGTCCGCCTCGAGCATCTCCGCTCCGGCAATCCGGTGCACGCCGGTCTGGCTGGCGGGCACGATCCAGCGGGTCACCAGGACACGCTTGAACGGTCGGCGCTGCTGCTGCGCAAGCCGGTTGGCAACATGTGCCATTTCAGTCAACACGGACGCGGCCGACGGGTCGCCTCCGGGATACTCGACCACCGCGACCTCGACGAATCCTTCGTTTCTGAATCCTTCCACAGACCATCTCCTCGGTTCGTTGCAGGCCATCCAGCGGCCGGTTCAGGCGCAGGGTAGGAAGTGCCGCAACGGCGGGGCTATGAAGAAAGTTGCAAAGTGCGCTGAATGCGCCGCCAGCGTCGGCAGCGTTGACCCTGGACCAGACTCAAGGCTTCAGAATGACCGGCAGCATCCGCAGGAATCCGCCATGAACATTGGTCAACTGGCACGCCAGGCCGGCGTTCCGATCGATACGGTGCGCTACTACGAGCGCCAGCAGTTGCTGCCCACGGCGGCCCGCTCGGCCGGGGGCTACCGCATCTTCACCGAGCAGGACCTGCGCAGGCTGCGCTTCATCCGCCGCGCCAAGACGCTGGGATTCACCCTGGAAGAAATCGCCGACCTGCTGGCGCTCAGCGACGGCCACCCGCACGACATGGGCGGCGTGCGCGACACGGCACAGGCCCGGCTGCAGGACATCGCGCACCGCATGGCCGAACTGCAGCGCATGCACACTGCGCTCTCGCAGCTGGTCGCCGCCTGCCCCGGGCATGGCACGCTGGATGAATGCCCGATCCTGGCGGCGCTGAGCGACGACACCCCGTGAGCGCAGACGGCCCTCCACCACCACGTCCCGCGCGTGAAGAAAAGTGCAACAAATGCTTGCCAACCCCCTGGGGCAAGGCTATTATTTCGCTCCTCAGCGACGTGGGGCCATAGCTCAGCTGGGAGAGCGCCTGCATGGCATGCAGGAGGTCAGCGGTTCGATCCCGCTTGGCTCCACCAATCTTTCGGCATTAGGCCGTCGAAAGGTCGCTAAAGAACATTGATGAGAATTGCGTCCCCATCGTCTAGAGGCCTAGGACATCACCCTTTCACGGTGGCGACCGGGGTTCGAATCCCCGTGGGGACGCCACTCATCACGAACAACGAGGACCCGGCCGATAACCGGGTCTTTTTTGTTCACCGCCTACCGGCATTCAGGTTGTGGCGTTGCGGTTCCCCTGCCCTCGTGGCCGTGGTTGAGCCGGAACGAAAAAAGTTCAAAAAAAACTTCCACAAATGTGAACACGCAGGTATGATAGGCGGCTCGGTAACACGGGGCCATAGCTCAGCTGGGAGAGCGCCTGCATGGCATGCAGGAGGTCAGCGGTTCGATCCCGCTTGGCTCCACCACTTTCGACATTAGGCCGTCGAAGGTTCTACAACATGAAGTTTTTCGTGCGTCCCCATCGTCTAGAGGCCTAGGACATCACCCTTTCACGGTGGCGACCGGGGTTCGAATCCCCGTGGGGACGCCAGTTTCAAAGCGGACTCTGCTCCCGGCAGATCATCCGGAGTTTCACTGGGGCCATAGCTCAGCTGGGAGAGCGCCTGCATGGCATGCAGGAGGTCAGCGGTTCGATCCCGCTTGGCTCCACCACTTCGACATTAGGCCGTCGAAGCATCTACAACTTGAAGTTTTCGTGCGTCCCCATCGTCTAGAGGCCTAGGACATCACCCTTTCACGGTGGCGACCGGGGTTCGAATCCCCGTGGGGACGCCAATTCTTGAAAACCCCGACCCTGGTCGGGGTTTTTCTTTGCCTGTGATTCCTGGGAAGGCCCTATCCACGCCATGCGTGGATGGCTTCACCCCGCTCATGGCTCAGAACCGCCGGTACATCCCGATCGACGCCGGTGCCGTCGGCGCAAACCCGAACTGTGCATACAACCGATGTGCCTCGCCGTCGGCCAGCAGGCTGACATACGCCGATGGCGGCAGGTTGGCCTGCATCCAGCCATCCAGGCGCCGCATCACCTCCTTGCCCAGTCCCTGCCCCTGCAACCGCGGCAGCACCGCGATGTCGCAGACCTGCAGATGGCAGCCGCCATCTCCCACGATGCGCCCCATCGCCACCAGCTCGGACCCTTGGTACGCGCACACGCCGAACAGCGTGTTGGGCAGCGCGCGCGTTGCCGCTTCCCGGCTCTTGGCACTGAGGCCTGCAAGCACACGCAACCGGCAGTAGTCCTCGACCGTGGGCACCGCGTCGCGGAACAGGCAGGTGACGGAATCGTTCATGCGGTATCTCCTGTGGGTCGGGCTATCCTGCCGCATCCACGTCGCAACCGCTGCGACCCTCGCCCGCAGAGTCCCCATGTGCTATTCCGCCCTGATCCGCGCCGACTACGCCAAGCTGGTGCGCGAGTTCGGCGCCATCCTGTCGCTGGAAGAGTTCGCCGAACTGTACGCGCACGATCCGGGCAAGAAACGGCCCAAGACCCCGAAGGCGATGGATGACGGGTTCGCCGGGGCACGTACCGAACAGGGCCGTGACATCGTGGCGAAGATCCAGCAATGGCACGCGCAGGAGCAACAGGCACTGGAGGCCGAACTGGCCCGCCAGCGCGAGCGGCGCGACATCGCCCATGCTGCCCTGGCCACCCGTCCCACCCAGAAGGCGCGCAACGACCTGCACGTGGCCGGCAACCGCATCGAGCGCGCGCAAGCCCGGCTGGAAGACCTGCATCGGGTACAGCTGCTGCCGCGCGACAACCGCATTTTCCCCGGCACCTACGCGCCGGTGATGGTCAGCGAGCACGGCCAGCGCGTGATCCGCCCGATGCGCTACCAATGCCGGCTCCCGGACAAGCCGGCACGCAACGACGTGCTATACCCCGGAACCTACAACGCGAGGCGTGACAGCCTGGAAGGCTACTGGCGCGGTGCGTTCGGACTGCGCCACGGGGTGGTCGTGGTGCAGGCGTTCTACGAGCACGTGCCGCGCCACGCGATGGCGGGCCGCAGCCTGGAGGCCGGCGAGAAGGAACAGGACGTGGTACTCGAATTCCGTCCCGATCCGCCCCGCGACCTGCTGCTGGCCTGCCTCTGGGCGGAGTGGGAGGGGCCGGAAGGCCACCTGCTGTCATTTGCTACGATCACCGACGCTCCTCCCAGCGATGTCGCCGCTGCCGGGCATGACCGTGGCGTGGTACCGATCCGCAGGGAACACCTGGACGCCTGGCTCAATCCCGACCCGGAAGACCTCGCGCGCCAGTACCGCATCCTGGATGACCGCGAGGAGATCCGCTACGTGTACGAGGAAGCGGGTTGAGTGCCACGCCCTGGCGGCCAGCAGTGGGGGCTCAGGCCTTGACGCTGGTGCGGCCCACTGCACGCGCCAGTGCACGTGACAGATCGGCCGACAGGTACGGCTTGACCAGCAGCAGGCCGGCCAACATCGGCGCTGGCAGCTGCTCGGCCAGCATCCCGGTGGCCAGCACGAAGGGAATGCCACGCGCCGAAAGCGCCGCGGCGACAGGCTCGCTGGTTTCGTTGCGGGCCAGCCGGTAGTCCAGCAGGGCCACGTCCGGGGCACTCTGTTCCAGCAGCCGCAGGGCTTCGGACACACTCGCTGCGAGCCCGACCACGGTCGCACCGGCATGCACCAGCTGCATCTGCAGGAGGGCCGCGCTCATCTCGTCGTTCTCGACCACCAGCACCCTCAGGTCCTGCAACACTGTCATCGGCTACCGCTCCTGGTGGCAATTGCACAGGGAGTATAGCCACCAAGGGGCCGATACCGACAGGAACCGGCCTGATAGGCCTTCCCCCTAGGCATCTCCCGCCCACCTCGGTTACACTCGCACGCTGCCTGCCGGTGTGGCGGAATGGTATACGCAGCTGACTCAAAATCAGCCGGGGGTGACCCCATGAAGGTTCGAGTCCTTTCACCGGCACCACTGCATCAAAGGCCAGGTCCCCGACCTGGCCTTTTGCATGTTGCGGGCCGGGACGCCCGGCAGCGACGAGGATGCCAACGCCAGCCCCACCCACCCACGCTCGCCGCTGCCCTGCCCGCGCGGCTGCGCGCCCTGCCCCTGGAATCGACCTGCCGCATCGCCGCGGTGAACCCGTCCATGATCTCGATCCGCCTTGGCAGGGCCGGGTGCCGGGCACGCAGGCAGCCCACGCGGACAGCGTTGCGCCCCCCGATGCCACACAACTGCGACCTTCGACAAGGTTGTAGATAGACGTAGCGCACACTTTTCTTGCCAGCCTCACGTACTTCTGCCTATCGTGATCCCAGCTGGATCTGGGGGCGGGGGAATGCATGACGTTGCGTGCGGCACTGTTTTTCATGGTCGCGCATGCGCTCGTCATTGCCCTGATCGGCCCGCAGGACCCGGTGGGCTCGTACCTGATGCTGATCACCGCGCCGCTGCTGGCCGCGCTGGCCTGCGTGCGGCGGGCTCGGGGCAGCCGCCGGGCGGCGTGCAAATGGCGGACGCTGGGCGCTGCCGTCAGCCTGTTCGCGCTCGCCCTGCTGGCCCTGCTGTATCGCAACGTGGCCGGCCTCACCCCTGCGCAGATGACCGCTTCGTCGCTGATCCTGTACGTGTTCTACCGGATTCCACTGACCTACGTCGCTGCCAGCCCGGGTGGCGGCAACCGCTGGATCCGTGCGGTGGACCTGTTGATCATCACGCTGCTGTGGTTGCTGTACTTCGTGCATGCACGCGCGATGGCGCCATTGAACAGCGCGTTGTGGACACACTGCCTGCAGACGATGAGCAGCGTGCAGAACAGCCTGGTGTTCTGCTTCGCGCTGATCCGCTTCCTGGCCGAGGACGATGCCGATCGTCGCGACTTCTTCCGCGCGCTGTCGATCTACGCGCTGGGCTACTTCCTGCTGGCGCTCTACATCACCACCTGGCAGCCGCAGGTGCCCGACGGTGGCTGGGGGGACCTGCTGATCAGCGCACTGTTCGTATCGCTGGCGGTGATGGCTGGCAGCACACGACGCCGACCGGCGCCCGGCATACCCCGCAACCTGCGGCGCATTGTCGACGCCGCCGGGCCACTGATGCTGCCGTTGCTGTTGATGATGGTGGCGCTGCTGGTTGCACGCCTGCAGCCGACGCTGGCCACCGTGGGTTTCATCGGCGCGATGCTCGGCTATGCCCTGCGCAGCGTGCTGACCCAGGTCCAGATCCAGCGCGAGCGCGACGAACTGGCGTTGCTGGCCCGCCGCGATCCGCTGACTGGACTGGGCAACCGCCGCAGCTTCGATGAATCGCTCGGCAGCGCACATGGCCGTGCGCGCCGCCATGGCATGGGACTGGCGGTGCTGATGATCGACATCGACCACTTCAAGCGGCTCAACGATACGTACGGCCACCCGGTGGGCGACCGCCGCCTGCAGGCGGTCGCGGCCATCCTCGATGCCTGCCTGCAACGCGGTGATGACCTGCTGGCCCGCTACGGCGGCGAGGAGTTCATCGCGGCGCTGCCCACGCACGGCCTGGACCACGCCCTTGGCCTGGCCGAGCGCCTGCGCGCCGCCGTGGAAGCCGCTGCCCTGCCCGCCGCCGAGGCCCGGGTCACCATCAGCATCGGCGTGGCCTGGCAGGCCGCGCATGACCAGGGTGACCCGCGCAGCCTGGTCGAGCGCGCGGACCAGGCCCTGTACCGGGCCAAGCATGCCGGCCGCAACTGCGTGCACGCCGCCCCGGCCGTCGAGGCCGGGGAACAACAGGTCGACCGCCGCGCCTAGACCGCGCGCAGCACCGCCGCATGCGGCTGGCCGGCAACGCCATGGACGCGGAAGCTGGCCACGGTCTGCAGCAGCTGTGCCGACTGCTCTTCCATGCTGCGCGCCGCCGCCGAGGCTTCCTCGACCAGCGCGGCGTTCTGCTGGGTGCCCTGGTCGATCAGATCGACGGCCTGGTTCATCTGCTGGATGTCGTCGCTCTGCTGCTGCGCGGCCGTGCTGATCTCGGACATCAGCTCGCTGACCCGGCGCACGTTGGTGACGATCTCGTCCATGGTGCGTCCAGCGCTTTCGACCTGAGCGGTACCGGCGCCGACGTTGGCCACCGACGCATCGATCAGCTGCTTGATCTCCTTGGCCGCGCTGGCCGAGCGCTGCGACAGTTCGCGAATCTCAGTGGCGACCACGGCGAAGCCACGGCCGTGTTCCCCTGCCCGCGCGGCTTCCACCGCCGCGTTCAACGCAAGGATGTTGGTCTGGAAGGCGATACCGTCGATCACGCCGATGATGTCGACGATGCGCCGCGAGGACGCGTTGATCACCGCCATGGTCTCGACCACCTCGTGCACAACGCTGCCGCCTCGCGCGGCGACATCGGCGGCGCCACCGGCCAGCTGGCTGGCCTGGCGCGCGTTGGTCGCAGTGCGCTGGACGGTCTCGGCCAGGCCCTTCATCGACACTGCGGTCTCCTCCAGTGACGCGGCCTGCTGCTCGGTGCGCTGTGACAGGTCGCCGTTGCCCTGCGCGATCTCGGTGGCGCCGACGGCAATGGTGTCGGCGGCGAATTTGATCTGGCCGATGATCGCGCCCATCGCCTCGACCAGCGCATTCACGCCTTCGCACAACTCGGCGATCGGGCCGTTCTTGTCGGCGGTGGCCACGCGCCGGGTCAGGTCGCCCTGCTTGGCAGCCGCCACCACCTCACGGGTCTGCGCCACGGCGCGCTGCATGGCCTGGTTCTCATGCACCTGCGCGGTGATGTCGGTGGCGTACTTGACCACCTTGAACGGCTTTCCGTTGAGGTCCAGGATCGGGTTGTAGGACGCCTGGATCCAGACCTCGCGCCCGCCCTTGCCGAGCCGCCGGTATTGGCCGGCATCGTATTCGCCACGGCCGAGCTTTTCCCAGAACTGGCGATACTCGGCACTGTCGCGATGGTCGGGCTCGATGAACAGCGCGTGGTGCTGCCCGCGCACCTCGTCCAGGCGGTAACCGGTGGCGGCCAGGAAGTTGTCGTTGGCCGACAGGATGTGCCCATCCATGCTGAATTCAATCACTGCCTGCGACTTGTCGATCGCCGCCAGCTGCCCGGCCGAGTCGGCCGCCTGCAGCTTCTGCGCCGTGATGTCGGTGGCGAACTTGACCACCTTGTACGGGCGCCCCTGCCGGTCCAGCACCGGGTTGTACGAGGCCTGGATCCAGATCTCGCGCTGGCCCTTGCCGAAACGCCGGTACTGGCCCGCGTCATATTCGCCGCGGCCCAGCCGCGCCCAGAAGTCGCGGTACTCGGCGCTGCGCGCGTGCTCCGGGTCGACGAACAGGGAATGATGCCTGCCCTGGATCTCCTCCAGCCGGTAGCCCATCGCCTGCAGGAAGTTGTCGTTGGCCTGCAGGATGGTGCCATCGAGGGCGAACTCGATGACCGCCTGGACCCGGTGCAGCGCCGCGACCTGCGCCTCGAGTTCGGAACGGGCATCGGCCGCCGCATCGACGCCGGCGCGGGGATGGGGGGCCAGCGCGCCCAGCAGGGCACGCCACGGCGACCAGCGGGTATGCAGCTCGGCCGGCGCCTGCGCGCCTGCCGTGAAGCCTGGAATGAGCATTGTCTGATCCTCGGTGTCCGGTAAGCGGTTGCGACCCGACGGGCGGGATGCCCGGCGGCAACTTCAGTTGCTTGGGACTACAGGTGCCTGCAGGCACCCCGCGAGCGGCTGGCAAGCACGCCTGCTGCGGGCGCGGCCTGCATCCGGGAGCGGCGGAACACACAGCGCGGGCCACCCGTCAGGGGCAGCCTGGGGTCCTGCAGCGGGCGACGGGAGCGGGATCCAGAGGGAGTATCGGCGACGTGATCGTTGGCTTTAGCCGGATTACGCGACGTCCGTCGCAACTTCAGATGCAACGGCAGGGATGCGATAGACAATCGCGATCTTCATCACATTCCGCTCACGCACGCGGAAAGCGGGGATGCCGTTCAAGCAAGGAAGGTTTACATGACCAACGGGAGATTCCCGGCCCACGGGGAATGGCCAGCATGCAGCGGACTGCAGGACGTCACCTGACACGGAGATCGCATGTTCCCACGCTTGGCCAGCCTCCTGATCCTGGGCCTGTGCAGCGCCGGCACGCTTGCCGCCGACGGCACCTATCGCCCGTCCTTCCAGCCGGACCTGCTGAAAGGACCACCGCCCGGCCCCCCGAACCAGGTGATGGTGCTGGGCAGCCCGCATCTCTCCGGCCTGCCCAAGACCTTCACGCGGGAGCATCTCGAGCCGCTGCTGGAGCCGCTGCTGGCGCGCCTTCAGGCATGGCAACCGACGGCCATCGCGGTGGAGAACTTGTCCGGCATGCAATGCGACTTCATGCGACGCAACCCCGCGCGCTACGCTGACAGTGTCGAGACCTACTGCATCGACCCGGCACCGGCCCACGCCGCGACCGGCCTGGACGTTCCCAGCGCCAATGCCGAGATGGAGCGCCTGCTCGCGGATTGGCCGAAAACCCCGACACCGGCCCAGCGCCGCCGCCTCGCGGCCGTGTTCCTCGCCGCAGGCGAGAACGGTTCGGCCGTGGTGCAATGGCTGCGCCTGCCCAGCGATGAACGTCGCGCCGCAGACAGCCTGACGCCGGAGCTGGTGCAGTTCCTCGACAGGCGCTTGGCCAGGCGCGACGAGGCCGGCATGATCGCCGGCGTCCTCGCGGCACGCCTGGGCCTGGAACGGCTGTGGTCGGTGGATGACCACACCGCCGACACGCCTGTCCCGAAGGACCGGGAGAAGGCCTATGGCGCGGCGCTCCAGGCGGCCTGGGACAACCCGGCGACCACGGCGCGGTTCGTCGCCGACGAAGCGCTGCACGCCCACCTGTCCAAGCCCGACGGCCTGCTTGCGCTCTACCGCAACTACAACGCTGCGGACACGGCGATGACCGTCTACCACAGCGACTTCGGCGCGGCCCTGGGCGAGCCGTCACCCGAGGCCTTCGGGCGCAATTACCTGGGCTATTGGGAAACACGCAACCTGCGCATGGTCGCCAACATGCGCGACGTCCTCGGCCAGCATCCGGGCACCCGCATGCTCACCATTGTCGGTGCCTCGCACAAGGGCTACTACGAGGCCTACCTCAACCAGATGCATGATGTGCAGCTGGTCAGTACGGACGCCGTATTGCGCTGACGGCCGGGGTGCCGGCGCATGGCCGGGCCGCGCCGCCCCGGACATCCACTGCGCCAGCGGGCATCTCCAGCGGCCGCTGCCGCAGATCACTGCCTTCCGGCGCGCCCCATGCCGGCGCGTGCTGATGGATGCCGCGCTGGCATCGTGCCGGAAGCGATACGCCCACGATCACGGCGGCCATGCCGCCACAGCAACAGGCAGGCCGCAAACGTGCAGGCCAGACTGAGCAGCAGCAGCGCGAACGCTCCCCGCTGCAACACGGGCAGCAACGCCTGTGCGTGCAGGTCGCCGTGCAGCTGTTCGGTACGCAGGCAAGCGGCCAGCGCCAGGCACCAGCCGATCAGGGCCGGGATGAACATGCGTACCGCAGCCGGGTTCCAGGCATTCATGGGGTCACCTGTGTGAGTGGAGATGCGCGCAGTATTCGCGCGCGTCCTCTCACAGGCTGAGATCAGTCCTCGGCGGCGTCGGGATCGTCACCCGGACGTTCGGACAACTCGCCCTGCACCTGCACGTTGTTGCGCCCCATCGCCTTGGCCCGGTAGCACTGGGCATCGGCCGCAGCGACCGCCTGGTCCACGCTCATCCCGCCCGCCAGGGGCGCAATGCCGATGCTGGCTCCGACCCGCAACCGGTGCTGGTCCCAGGGAATGGACAGCGCGGCCAGGGTCTGCAGCAGCTCGCCGCCGATGCGCGCCGCACGCCGCGGCGTGCAACCGGACAGGATGACCGCGAATTCGTCACCGCCCAACCGCGCCACCACGTCCGAATCGCGCACGCCGTGGCGCAGCACGCTGGCCACCGCCCACAGCACGGCATCGCCGGCCAGGTGGCCCCAGGTGTCATTGACCGGCTTGAAGCGATCGAGATCGATGTACATCAACGAAGCCGCCTGGCCGGTGCGCTCGACGCGGGTGATCGCCTGCTGCAGGTGCACCTCGAAGCCGCGGCGGTTGCTCAGTTCGGTCAGCGGGTCGATCTCGGCCAGGTGGCGCGCTTCGCGCTGGCGCGCGCGCTGCTGGGTGTCGTCGCGCAGCACCCACACCGCGCCGCGCACATGGCCTTCGTCATCGCGCAGCCAGGCACGGGTCAGGTCCACCGGCACCGTGGCCGTCCCCAGCCGCAGCAGCAGGTCGGCGTGCAGGTCCACCGCATTGCTCTCCGGGTCCAGCAGCACCGACACGTCCAGCACCGAGCCGGGTGCGTACTCGGTGGTCAGCGCCAGCACGTCCTGCACCTTGTGCCCGGCCAGCGACAATGCGCCATCACCGGCCAGGGTGCGTACCGCAGCCGCATTGGCGTAATCGATGCGCCCGTCCAGGCTGACGCTGATCACCAGGTCGGCCACTGCGTCCAGGGTGATGCGGCTGCGCTGTTCACTTTCGAACAGGCGCTGCTCGCTGCTGCGCTGGGCGGTGATGTCCTGGATCTGCGACACGAAATGCAGCGGCTCGCCGTGCTCGTTGCGCACCAGCGACACCGACAGACGCGCCCAGATGATGCGGCCGTCGCGGTCGAGATAGCGCTTTTCCAGGTGGTAGTGGCTGCGCCGTCCCGCCAGCAGGTCCTGCACCAGGGCCAGATCGGTCTGCAGGTCATCGGGATGGGTCAGGCGCTGGAAATCGACCTGCAGCAGTTCCTCGCGCGGATAGCCCAGGATCCTGCACAACGCGTCGTTGACGTCCAGCCAGCGCCCCTCCAGCGAGACCAGCGCCATGCCCAGCGCGGCAGAGGTGAACGCGCCGGCGAACTTCTCCGCCGACAATCGTGCCTCCGCGCGCGCCTGCAGGATCTCGGTGATGTCGATGGCCATGCCGACATAGCCGATCCGCGCGCCCCCGGCACCGTCCATGCGGCTGATCGACAGGCGCACCTGGCGGGGCTGGCCATCCTTGCGCAGCAACGTCCACTGCCGCGAATAGGTCTGTCCATCGGCACGCGCACTGAGTGCTTCGAACACATCGGGACGGTTGCCGTCGGCATCGACCAGCGGTTGCATCCAGGCCGCCAGCTCGCCCGGATCGTGGAAAGCATCGAGCCGGCGCTGGCCGACCACGTCCACCGCGCTGTAGCCCAGCAGCCGCTCCGCCCCCGTGTTGAACAGAGTGATGGTGCCATCGGTATCGGTGGCGATCACCGCCACCTCATCGGACGCATCGACCACCGCCTGCAGGCGTTGCCGGGTCTCGGCCGCGTCCTGCCGCGCCTGCTGCAGCTCGGTCACGTCGGCGTGGGCACCGGCCATCCACAACGGCCTGCCCTGCCCGTCCCACTCGAACACCCGGCCACGGTCCTGGATCCAGATCCACTGGCCGTTCTTGTGGCGCATGCGCAGCAGGCAGGCGTAGTTGTCGCTGCGCCCTTCGAAATGGTCGTCCAGCGCCGCATCCGACAGCGCGATGTCATCGGGATGGACCAGTTTCAGGAAGGTCTTCTGGCAGATCGGTTCCAGCTCTTCCAGGCGGTAGCCGACGATCTCGGCCCAGCGCGCGTTGACCCGCATCTCGCCGGTCTGCACGTTCCACTCCCAGGTTCCCGCAGCGGTACCGTCGATGATCATCGCCAGGCGGCGACGCTCTTCCGCCAGCTCATGCAGGCGGCGCTCCAGCAGTCCATTGCCGTGGGTGCCCTGGCCCGCCATCAATCCGGTCCCCTGCCGGCACAGGCAGGCGCCGACCGCAGCAGGGTGCTGCGGCCGCCGGTACAGGCGACGGGTGGTGCTGGCGTCATGGCCCTCCCCAGCGACAGCGGGGTGGCCGAACGCCCCCCTCAGGCGCAAGTGTGCGCAATCACGGGGAAAACCGACAAGTCCCCCGCCACGAGTCAAGCGTGACGGGGGGCACGATCCTCAACTGCGCTTGGCGCGGGCGAAGGCCTCGGCCAGGGCGTTGTTGGCCGGCGGAGCAGACTGGGCGGGACGACCGCCCGCCCCCTGGCCCCGGTTCGGACCGCGGTTCTGGCCGCCTGCGTCGCGGCGCGGTCCCGGCGCCTGGCCGCGTTCATCACGCTGGCCCGGACGGCTGGTGGCCTGGCCGGGGGTGTCGTCCAGGCGACGGGTCAGGGCAATGCGCTTGCGCGCCACGTCGACCTCCAGCACCTTCACTTTGACGATGTCACCGGCCTTGACCACATCGCGCGGGTCCTTCACGAACGTATCGGAGAGCGCCGAAATGTGGATCAGGCCGTCCTGGTGGACGCCGATATCGACGAAGGCACCGAAAGCAGCCACGTTGCTGACCACGCCTTCCAGCACCATGCCTTCGCGCAGGTCCTTGATGTCCTCGACCCCCTCGGCGAACCGCGCCGCCTTGAACTCCGGGCGCGGGTCGCGGCCCGGCTTCTCCAGTTCCCTGAGGATGTCACGCACGGTCGGCACGCCGAAGGTGGCATCGGTGAACTGCTCGGCCTTCAGGCCGCGCAGGAAGCTGCCATCACCGATCAGCGCCTTGATCGGGCGCGCGGTGCTGGCCACGATGCGCTCGACCACCGGGTAGGCTTCTGGATGCACCGCCGAGGCGTCCAGCGGTTCATCCCCGTCGGCAATGCGCAGGAAGCCGGCGCACTGTTCAAAGGTCTTCTCGCCCAGGCGCGCGACCTTGAGCAGCTCCTTGCGACGCTTGAACGGCCCGTTCTCGTCACGATGGCGCACGATGTTCTCGGCCACCGTGGCCGACAGCCCGGACACCCGCGACAACAGTGCAGCCGAAGCGGTGTTCACGTACACGCCCACGGCATTCACACAGTCCTCGACCCGTGCATCCAGCGCCCGCGCCAAACGGTACTGGTCCACATCGTGCTGGTACTGGCCGACACCGATCGCCTTGGGATCGATCTTCACCAGTTCGGCCAGCGGGTCCTGCAGGCGGCGAGCGATCGATACCGCGCCCCGCAGCGACACGTCCAGCCCCGGGAACTCCCTGGCCGCGAACTCGGACGCCGAGTACACCGACGCCCCGGCCTCGCTGACCACCACCTTCTGCAGCTTCGGGTTGGCGCAGGCCTTGATCGCTTCACCGGCCAGCTTGTCGGTTTCGCGGCTGGCAGTACCGTTGCCGATCGCGATCAGTTCAACGTTGTGCTTCACGCACAGCTGCTTGATCGTCTGCAGTGACTGCTCCCACTGCCGGCGCGGCTCATGCGGGTAGATGGTGTCGGTGGCGACCAGCTTGCCGGTGGCATCGACCACGGCGATCTTGCAGCCGGTGCGGATGCCCGGGTCCAGGCCGAGCACGGTCTTTGGACCGGCTGGCGCGGCCAGCAGCAGATCCTTCAGGTTGTCGCCGAACACCGCAATGGCCTCGGCCTCGGCCTTCTCGCGGGCCTGGTTGAACAGGTCCAGCAGCAGGTGCGTGTGCAGCTTGGCGCGCCAGGTGAGGCGACAGGCATCCAGCAGCCAGCGGTCGGCCGCGCGGCCTTGGTCGGCGATGCCGGCCTTGCGTGCCACCCGACCCTCGGCGTACTGGTGGCCGGCCTCGGCATCGCTGCCCGGGTCCAGTTCCAGGAACAGGATCTCTTCGCGGCGCGCGCGGAACAGTGCCAGCAAGCGGTGCGAGGGAATCTTCGCCAGCGACTCGGCATGATCGAAATAGTCGCGGTACTTGGCGCCTTCGGTCTCCTTGCCCTCGACCACGCGGGCGCGGATCACCCCGGTCTCGCCCAGCCAGGTGCGCAGTTCACCGACCAGCGCGGCATCCTCGCCCCAGCGCTCCATCAGGATCGCACGCGCGCCTTCCAGCGCGGCCTTGGTGTCGGCCACACCCTTGTCGGTATCGACGAAGGTGGCCGCGAACGTCTGCGGGTCCTGCGTCGGGTCGGCCAGCAGGCCATCGGCCAGCGGCTCCAGCCCTGCCTCGCGGGCAATCTGCGCACGGGTGCGGCGCTTGGGCTTGTACGGCAGGTACAGATCTTCCAGCCGGCTCTTGGTATCGGCCGCCAGGATGTCGTTGCGCAGTTCATCGCTGAGCTTGCCCTGTTCGCCGATGCTGGCCAGCACGGCCGCGCGGCGGTCCTCCAGCTCGCGCAGGTAGGTCAGGCGCACCTCCAGGTTGCGCAGCTGGGTGTCGTCCAGGCCGCCGGTCACTTCCTTGCGGTAGCGCGCGATGAACGGAACGCTGGCGCCCTCGTCGAGCAGGCCGACGGCGGCGCGCACCTGGGCGGACTGGGCACCGATCTCGTCGGCGATGGTCTGGGCGATCTGCTGGGCGAGCGCGCTCTGGGCGTTCTTGGCGTCGTGCATTGCTTCAGGTCTGAACCGCGTTACGGGAAGACCCCATTCTGGCAATCCACGACGGAGCCGGACAAGGCATTGACAGGGCGCGAGGTTCAGCGGCGTCGCCGGAGTGGACGCCGGCATCCTGGCAAGGAGCGGGCTCGGACTGGCCCGGGGCTGGGATGCCGGCGCGGGCGCGCGATGGTGGGCGCGCCCTGCCGCGTGTTGCGAAGGTCAGCGGTAGTGGCGGGCGGCACGCTGCATGACGATGTCGTCACGCATGCCTTCCAGGGCCATCAGGCGGACCTTGCCGACACCCTGCAGTTCCATGAACCGCTCCGTGTAGAACTCCGGCCCCAGCGCGGTGTCGGCGCGGGATTTGCTGAAGCCGTAGGGCACCACGCCCTTCTCGCCATCCTTGCTACCACCGACATAAAGAACGATTGCCATGTGATGTATTCCTCCAAATTGCTACTGCCTACTGCACTTGACGAGCGATGCTGCGAGCTCATCAAGGAGGAGCTTACCGCGTCGAACCTGACTGGAACGTCACGAAGGCTAATGACGATCGGTTGCATGCAGATGACTGCGGGATCGCAGCAGAATGCTTACGGATCTTTAACTTCCGGCTAACGAATCCAAGAGTGTTCCCGCCAACGGCGCAGCCCCTCGTGGGTGGTTTGGTTGGTCGCGGAAAGCCGGTTTCCTGTGGGCTGGCCGGGAGGGTGGGTAGGCCGGGGACGCCGTGAACCCATCCATGGGGGCTTGGCCGCGGCATCCATGCCGCGGACACCCCGCCCTACCCACCCTCCCGGCCGCTGACAGATTCCTGGTGGCTGCCTCCACCCACGGAGAAGAAAAAAAGATCAAAAGCAAAAGCAGCCTGGCCGGCTGCTTTGTTGCTACCTGTAGAGAGGGCCATGCTCGGCTGCGAGCAAGCGCAGCGCGCGACCCGCTTCTGCTGTTCTATTTCTTCTCCGTGGCTGGACGCGCACCGAAACTGTCAGGGGCCGGGCGGGATGGGTTCGCGGGACCGTTGGCGCCATGGATGGCGCCATCGAGCCCCCATGGACGGGTTTACGGCGTGTCCCGCGAACCCATCCTGCCCGGCCCAATCGCATGAAACGCATTCCGCGACCACGCCACGAGGGGCTGCGCCGTTGGCTGGAAACTACGGCCACCAGCCACGCCCGAACCGGGCGAAATGATCGGCCGCGCGTTCAAACGGATTACGCGCACTCACGCCACCACACAACAGGTACACCGGCAGGTACAACGGCCCCAGCACCATGTACTGGTACACGTGCGCACGTTCGTGATCATCCAGCCGGATCAGCGGTTCCACGCCCCACCCCGCCTGATGCGCATAGGTGCGGCAGGAAATGCCCAGGTCATGCCCGGTGTGCAGGATCACGTTGCCCAGGGTGATCGCCCCGCCGGGACCCCAGGGCCAGCGGTCGAACACCAGCGCGCAGTCACGCGCGCTCCAGCGCAGCGTCGCGCCACCGAGCATGCCGGCCAGCCCTCCGATCAGGCCCAGCAGGGTATTGGGCGATGTCCACGCCGCGCCCAGCACCTGCAGCGCGCGCAGCCAGCTCGGCCAGGGCGTTGCTCCAGTCTTCAATCGGCCTCGTTGGGAATCAGGAGCCACAGGATCAGGTAGACCAGGATGCCAGGGAAGGCGGCGGAGGCCAGCGAAACCAGGACGTAGATCACCCGCAGCAGGGTCGCATTCCAGCCGAAGCGATGGGCAATGCCGCCCATCACGCCGGCAATCATGCGGTCGTTCAATGAACGTGACAGCGTGCGCGGCGTGGTGTTCATGGCGGTTCTCCTGGGCTACGGGGAAAGCAGTCGGGCATGGCTCGACTCTACACCGCGCCCCTGTCTACGGCGTGCGGTGGCGCAGCGCCTGCAGGCGCGCGCCGAACCAGGCGGCAGCGGTCTGTTCAGGCTGCCCCGGGCACTGGATGCGATAGGCCTTGCCGCTCATGCTGCTCTGGCTGGCGGCGCGCTCGATGAACTGCTCGGCGCTGTCCACCATGTCCTTCTTCAGCAGATAGTCGTACTTGCGCTGCAGGTGCGCGCGCGCATCGCTGCCGTCGTACCAGCGGCCATTGCGCTGGAACCGGCACTGCGAGCCGTCCAGGCTGGAGATCAACTGGGCGATCTCCCGCCGCGCGTCTGCACCGGGTGCCGCCTGGGCGACCGGGGTGGCCAGCAGCAGCGCAGCCAGCAGCATTGAAATCCTGTGCGACATCATCATTCTCCCTGCCGTCGAGCATGGCTCGACGCTGCAAAAACGAAGCAGGCGCTACGCGTCGCGTGCCTTCAGCCACCCATCGATCGTAGCGGGGACTTCACGCTGCGCGCGACCGGACACGTAGATACCGATATGCCCGCCGCGGAAACTGGACTCGGTGTAGTCGTCCGTGCCCAAACGCCCACGCATCGCGCGCGAGGCGTCCGGCGGCACCAGATGGTCCTGCTCGGCGTAGATGTTCAGCACCGGCAGCGTCACCTGCGACAGATCCACCGCTTCCTCGCCGATCCGTACCGTGCCCTTCATCAGGCCATTGGCCTGGTAGAACTGCTTGATGAAATCGCGGAACGCCTCGCCTGCCAGGTCCGGCGAATCGAAGATCCACTTCTCCATGCGCAGGAAGTCCTCCAGCGCCGCCTTGTCATCGAGGATGTCGAGCAGGCCGACGTACTTCTGCACGTTCAGGCGGAACGGCTTGAGCATCAGGTAGCTGGCGTTCATCAGGTCGGCCGGGATGTTGCCCAGCGTGTCGACCAGCAGGTCCACGTCCACCTGCCGCGCCCAGTGTGAGAGCATGTTGTCGGCGGTCTGGAAATCGACCGGGGTGACCATGGTGATCAGCTTGCCCAGCTTCTGCTGGCGCAACGCTGCGTAGCAGAGTGCGAACACGCCGCCCTGGCAGATGCCGAGCAGGTCGACCGGGCCACCACTGCGCGCACGCAGCGCGTCGACCGCGCCGTCGATGTAGCGCAGCAGGTAGTCCTCGAGGGTCTGGAAGCGTTCGGAACGATCCGGGTAGCCCCAGTCCAGCACGTACACGTCCTGGCCCAGTGCCAGCAGCTTCTGCACCAGCGAACGGTCGGCCTGCAGGTCGACCATGTACGGCCGGTTGACCAGCGCATAGACGATCAGCAGCGGCGTGCGCCGGGTCGGCGCCTGTTCGCCGACAAAGCGGTACAGCACCACCTTGCCGTCGCGCCAGACTTCCTCGCGCGCGGTCGCGCCATAGTCCACGTCTTCCACCTGCGGCAGCAGCTTCAGCCCTTCCATCAGCTTGCGCTGCATGGCCAGGGTTTCCTGCAGCAGGTCATCGGCATTGAAGCCCAGGGGTCCCTTCATCGGTCACGCGCCCGTGCGGAAGTGCGAGGCGCGGCCTTCTTTGCAGACGTCTTTTCTGCAGCCGCCTTCTTCGCCGGTGCCGCCTTCTTCGCTGCCTTGCGTGCGACCGGCTTCACCTTCGCTGGCACCGGCTGTGCCACGGGATCCATCTCGGCGGTCCCGGCCAGCACCGCCACCTGCGCCTGCAGGCGACGCAGGCTGCGCTCCAGCTCGGCGATGCGGCGGTGGGCGGCGTCCATCTCGCTGCGGGTCGGCAGGCCGATGCGCTCACTCATCTGTTCCACCTCGCGCTGCAGCCCGGCGCGCAGGCGCATCTGCGCGTTGCCCAGCGAGGCGTACACCTGCTGGAACGGTTCGGACATGGCGACCTTGGCGTAGGCCTCCTCGGCCGCATCGATCCACAGGTCGAACATCGCACGCGCACTGGTCAGCTGGCTGCCCGGCTGTTCGTGCTGGGCCAGGCGCTGCTCGAACAGCGCGAAGGCCTCGTCCAGCGCCTGCCTGATCTGATCGACGTAGGCCCGCGAATGCTGCTGGTATTCCTCCTGCGCCCGCAGCAGGGCCTGCCAGCGTGCCTGGTGCTCGCGCCCGGGGCCGAACGCCGGGCTCTGCAGCCACGCGGCGAATTCGGGCACGGCGGCGCCGGCATGGGTGCTGCCACGGGCACCCTGCAGCATCCACTGCAGCATGCCGTCGCCCTGCGCCTGCACCGCCTCGCGCCAGGCTTGGGCCACTTCAGCGCTGCTGGCGTCGCGACCCGCAAACCGTGCGGCGACGTCCTGCATGGTGCCGTACCAGTTGCCCGCCTGTTCGCGGAAGCGCCGCACGGCATCGTCCGGTGCGCCCTGCGCCTGCTCGGGCAACAGCTGGCCCCACCAGTCGAACAACCGCTGCCAACTGCCGGGATCGTCACCGGCAGGTGCGCCGGGCGTGCTCGCATGGCGCAGGGCATCGCCCCAGGCGCCGAAGTACTGCCGGGCCAGGGTTTCGAAATCGCTGCTGCCGGCGTCGTGGGCCGAGCTGGTCATCGCAGGCCTCCGCTGGGCTGGCTCATGGCTTGGGGATGCGCAGGGTCTTGCTGATCATCAGCGACCCGGACAGCGCGAACAACAGCACCATCGGATGCAGCTGCCAAGGGCCGATCTGCCACTGGCCGAACCAGATGTGGTCGCCGATGGCATCGGTGCCGGCAGCGATGGCCAGCACGATCACCAGCACCAGGCTGGTCGGGATCGGGGTGCCCTCGAAGTACGTGACCTTGCCCTCGTCGCCACTCAACGCCTCGGCGGTGACGTTGTAGCGCGCCAGGCGGCTGACGCCGCAGCAGACGAAGTAGCTCAGCACCAGCCAGTCCCAGCCGCCCTGCATGCCGCAGGCATAGGCCAGCGCCGCCGGCGCCACGCCGAAGGAGATCACGTCGGACAGGGAATCCAGCTCGCGCCCCAGGGTCGAGCTGGACTTGCGCCAGCGCGCGATGCGGCCGTCGAGGGCGTCGAAGATGAAGGCCAACGGGATCAGCGCCATGCCGAACAGCAGGTAGCCACGCTCGCCGTCCTGCAGGAAGCGCATGGCGGCAAACACCGCACCGGTGCCGCAGAAAGCATTGGCCAGGGTGAACCAGTCGGCCAGCTGGAATTCGCGCAGCATCGAGAAGTGACGTTTCATGGGGTCTCACGGAGCATCAAGGCCCACAGGTTACCGCGAGCGCCGCCGCTGGCGACAGCGCTGACGGGGCCCACCCTTCACCGCCCCCTCACCCGCCCTCACCGGCGGTGAATTTTTCGCCACCCATCTTGACAGCCTAGGGGGGTGGCGCCTGTCGCGGCTTATCCACAAAGTTGCCCACGCGTAATCCACACCCCCTGTGGACAACCGGATCTCACCGACTGCGACCGTGGACATTTCCTCATCACCCCACTGCGGGGTTTCCCTACTTCCCAAGCCGCGAGGTCGGCGCTATGGTCACCGGCGGACCCGCCGCCACGTCCGATTCCGGGTGACCGGCGGTGATGATGCCGGGTGCTTCCACCCGCCGCTGGCGCAGCGGCCCTGACGTGGTAGAGCCGGCCGCTGGCCGGCTTCCCCTGCCCTTCCGGAATGCCGGCCAGCGGCCGGCACTACCCAGCGTGCACCCGCCGCCACCGGGCGAAACACATCACCTGCATCACCAGCATCGCCGCCAATCCGAGCGGCCACGCCCACCACAGGCCCGCCAGGCCGTGCCGCGCCTGCAGCCACATCGCCAGCGGCAGCTCCACCAGCACGACCGCCGTCATGCCCAGCAACGCTGGCCGCCATACCGTGCCGCTGCCGCGCATCACTCCCACCAGCACCGCGCTGACTCCCATCGCCAGCACGCCCCACACCACAGTGCGCAGCTGCGACGCAGCCAGCTCGCGCACTCCGGTCGCCGCCAGGATCAGCCCGGTCAGCCCGGGCGCCAGCACCACAACCAGCACCACCACCATGCCCAGCGTCGCCAGTCCAAGCAGCACCCCGGTGCGGGCGATGGCCGGCAGCCGTGCCGTCCGCCCAGCACCCACCGCATGCGCCGCGAGAATGGTGGCGGTGATCCCCAGCGACATCGCCGGCAGCTGCACCCAGCTCATCAGCTGGTTGACCGCACCGTAGGCGGCCGTGGCGGTGCAGCCGTAGCGGTTGATCCAGGCCAGCAATACGATTTCGGCGATGGCCAGGCTGAGCATCTGCAGCGAAGACGGCAGGCCGATGCGCAGCATCGAACGGATGAGTACGCCATCGAAACGGATCGCCCGCAGCAGCTCACGGCCCGGTGCCAGCGGATGCCCCATCCGGCGCCAGCGCCACAGCAGCCAGCCCAGGGCCAGCAGGGAGGCCAACGCCGCCGATACGGCCGCACTGGCTGCGCCCTGCCGTGGCAGGCCGGCCCATCCCAGAATCATCAGCGGCGTGCACAGCAGGCCGATCAGGGTGGCCAACAGCAGCGCCTGCAGGGGCGTCTTCGCATCGCCCACCGCGCGACTCACGGCGGTGGCCAGCCACAGCAGGAAGAACGCAGGTGCAGCCAGCAACAGCACGCGCGCGTAGACGATGGACTCGCCGAGGATCGGTGCCGGGGTGCCCAGCGCGGTCAGCAGGTGTGGCGCAACACCGCCGCCCACAGCCATCACCAGCACCGACAGCAGCAGGATCAGCGCCACCGCGCTGCCGGCCACCGCCCGCGCCTGTTGCGGCCGGTGCGCGCCCCAGGCTTGGCCGATCAGCACCATCGCGCCGGTCGCCAGGCCCATCACCAGGGCCAGCAGCAGGAAGAAGACCGGGAAGAATGCTGCCGCGGCGGCCACCGCCTGCGTCCCGAGCAGATGACCGAGGTAGATGTTGTCCAGCGTGCCTGCGGCCAGCTGCAGCGCGTTGGTCAGCAGCATCGGCAGCAGCAGGGCCAGGTAGGTGCGCCACAGAGGCGGCGCGGCCGGGGGCGTGGGATGTACAGGGGCGTTCATGGGGTTCTCTCGGCAAGGCGCTGCCCTGCCCGGCGTTTCCGCCAGCAAAGCAAGCACAGGGGAGCGGGCCGTGGCCCGCGATCAGGTGGCGCCGCCGCGCGACGACGGCGCGATGGTTCAGCCGTCGGCGCTGTCGAACGCCAGGCGCAGGGCGTGGTCGCGCACATCCCTGGGCCAGGAATGCAGCACCGCTTCCAGGCCCGCGCGGTCATGCGCGAACAGCATGCGGATGGCCTCCTCGAAGCCCGGCAGGTCACCGGCGATGGTCTGCAGGAAGTGATAGGCGCGCTCGGCATCGCGACGCCGCCGGTCCTTGTCCGCACCGGCGCGGCTGGCCGCCTCCACCAGTTTTCGCAGTGCCACCGAGGCACCGCCCGGCTGCTCTGCCAGCCACGCCCAGTGGCGCGGCAACAACGTCACTTCGCGTGCTACCACGCCCAGCTTCGGGCGGCCACGGCCACGCGGGGCCGCGGGTGCGTCTTCGGCAATGACCTCGGCATCCGTCTCCACGGCGGGAAACGCTGCACTTACCCGCGACAGCAGTTCTGCATCACTGCCGCGCGTATCGAAATCACGGGTATGGCCGGTGGCGTTGTCGAACACCAGCAACGGCCCGGCCGCGTTGCTGGCGCGCAGTTGCTTGAGGGCAAGCGCAGCCACTTCCGGGGTGCCGGAAGCGACCAGGCGATGGCCGTCGAAACAACTGAAAGGAGGAAGACGGGACGCAGGCATGGCAAGGGCATCAGAGGCGATGCACAAATATTGCCCGGGTAATTTGTCGACGTCAATATTGCCCGGGCATTAATTGGCCGGAAAAGCGTGCCAGCCTCGGGTGGGCACCTCCCCGATTCGCCGGGTCACAGCCGACTGTAGGACCAACTGACCATGCGGCCGTCCTTGTACGGCATCACGCCGTGGAACGGGCGCGGGTCGGTGTCGAACACCAGCGGCAGGAAGTTGCGGTCGCCCTCCCACATCGGCAGCGTGTCCAGCTTGTCCAGGTCCACCCATTCCAGCGTGCCTTCATGGTTGCCGCCGTGCGGGGTGCCTTCGAAGGTGTCGATGACGAACACGAAGCCCAGCCAGTCTTCACCGTGCTTGCCGAAACCCGGCCAGCTGAGGGTGCCGCGCAGGCGCATGCCGGTGCAGTCGATGCCGGCTTCCTCGGCGATCTCGCGACGCATGCTGGCGGCCACGTCCTCGTCCGCTTCGATCTTGCCGCCCAGCCCGTTGTACTTGCCCAGATGGTGGTCACCCGGACGGGTGTTGCGGTGGATCATCAGCACCTGGCGACGATCGGGCGACAGCACGTAGCCCAGGGTGGCGACGATCGGGGTGTACGGCATGGGGCGGCATCCAGCGGCAGGTCAGCCCTGGATTATGGCCGATCAGCGCACCAGCGACAGGCGGCGCTCGGCAGGCGCACCGGCGCCATCGGGGTCACGGCGCAGCGTGGCGACGCCATGGCCGCGCTCGGCCAGGTATTCCAGCCACTTGCCGAGGAAGGTGTTCATCCGCATGCGATGGCTGATCAACTCCGCCGGTGGCGGATACAGGCCCATGGTGTCCTGCCAGCGGCGGCCGACGTAGCAATGGGTGGTCTCGGCCTGGCGCGCATCACGGTACAGGCGGACATAGGCCGACGGGTCCGGCTCACCGGTGACCGGGTCGGCCAGGTCGTAGGTCAGGCGCAGTTCCACCGTGTAGCGGTGGCATTCGATCACGTCCAGGCGCACATCCAGGCCGTCACCGATCGAGGAGATGTAGCTGCCCGCGACCAGTCCCGCCGGCTCGAACAGGCGTACCAGATGACGGTAGTTTTCCGCGTACAGGCCCATGAGCCAGCTCAGCCGGCTCAGGCGGGGAATGCGTTCGGTACGGGGCAAGGCTCGGGCCATGGGTCGATCCTACACGTTGGTGCTACAACGTGGGGGCGCCTCAACCCACAGCCAACCCGTCGGTCGCTTTCATCGCGGTAGTGCCGGCCGCTGGCCGGCAGCCCCCGCAGCGCGGGAGTCGCTGCCACCGCGGTAGTGCCGGCCGTTGGCCGGCAGCCCCGCAGCGCGGGGAAACGATCAATACAGCTCGCGCTGCAGCCCCAGCGTGGCCAGCACCTTGCTGGAAATCTCCTCGATCGAGGTATGGGTGGTGCTCAGGGTCGGGATCCGCTCCATCTGGAACATGGTCTCGGCCGCAGCCACCTCGCGCTTGCAGGTCTCCAGGTTGGCGTAGCGCGAGTTCGGACGGCGCTCCTGGCGGATCTGCTGCAGACGGTCCGGGTCGATGGTCAGGCCGAACAGCTTGCGCCGGTAGTTGCGCAGGCGTGGCGGCAGGCGGTCGCTTTCCAGGTCCTCGTCGGTCAGCGGGTAGTTGGCTGCGCGCACCCCGTAGTGCAGGGCCAGGTAGATGCAGGTCGGCGTCTTGCCGGCGCGCGACACCGCCACCAGGATCACGTCGGCATCGTCGTAGTTCACCGCAATGCCATCGTCATGGGTCAGGGCGAAGTTCATCGCGTTGATGCGGCGATGGTAGGTATCGAAATCGACCATGCCATGGGCCTGGCCGACCCGGGCCAGGCGCGGGCTGGCCAGTTCGCGCTCCAGCGGCTCGATGAACGGCGCGAACACATCCAGCATCAGGGCTCCGCTGTCAGCCAGGATCAGGCTCAGGCTCTGGTCCACGCAGGAGTTCACCACGATCGGCCGGACCTGGTAGCGCTCCCCCGCCGCCTGGATCCGGGCACAGGCTTCACGCGCTTTTTCAGGGTCGTCGACAAACGACATCCGGTCGGTAATGAAGCTGAACCCGGAGAACTGGGTCAGCAGGCTATGCCCAATGGTTTCAGCGGTGATACCGGTTCCATCGGAAACGTAGAACACCGGACGGATGGTCGACATGCGCGCTTTTACCCCCTACGAAGCTTAAAAAGGCCGCCAGCACAAGCTTGTGCCGACGGTGCTCTGCCCGGCATCATATCGGCTTCTTCCTACGGACGCGGCCACTCAGCCCGCCTCGGGCGATGGCCAAACGGAGCATCGCGCTTGAACGAGAACATCCTGTGGTTGCACGAACTGCGTCTGGCCGATCTGGCCCGCGTAGGCGGCAAGAATTCGTCCCTGGGCGAGATGATCGGCAACCTGGCCGGTCTGGGCGTTTCGGTGCCGGGCGGTTATGCCACCACCGCTGAAGCCTTCAAGGACTTCATCGCGCACAACGACCTATCCAAGCGCATCTTCGACAAGCTGGCCACGCTGGACGTCGAGGACGTCACTGCGCTGACCGCCGCCGGCAAGGAAATCCGCAGCTGGGTGATCGATGCACCACTGCAGCCGCAGCTGGACCAGGACATCCGCACCGCCTACGCCAAGCTGAGCGCCGACAACGGCGGCGGCGACGTGGCCGTGGCCGTGCGTTCGTCGGCCACCGCCGAGGATCTGCCGGATGCCTCCTTCGCCGGCCAGCAGGAAACCTTCCTCAACGTCACCGGTGCCGACGACGTCGTGCACAAGGTCAAGGAAGTGTTCGCCTCGCTGTACAACGACCGTGCCATCGCCTACCGCGTGCACCACGGCTTCAAGCATGAGGACGTGTTCCTGTCCGCCGGCGTGCAGCTGATGGTGCGCTCGGGGGTCGGCTCCTCCGGCGTGCTGTTCACCCTGGATACCGAGTCCGGCTTCCGCGACGTGGTGTTCGTCACCTCCTCGTTCGGCCTGGGCGAAATGGTCGTGCAAGGCGCGGTCAACCCGGACGAATACTACGTCTACAAGCCCACCCTGCAGGCCGGCAAGCCGGCGATCCTGCGCCGCTCGCTCGGCAGCAAGGCGATCCGCATGGTGTATTCGGATGTTCCGGGTGAGCGCGTCAGGATCGAAGATACCCCGGCCGAACTGCGCAACACCTTCTCGATCAGCGACGAGGACGTGCAGGAACTGGCCAAGCAGGCGCTGGTGATCGAAAAGCACTACGGCCGCCCGATGGACATCGAGTGGGCCAAGGACGGTGTCAGCGGCAAGCTGTTCATCGTGCAGGCGCGCCCGGAAACGGTGAAGTCGCGCAGCCACGCCACCCAGATCGAGCGCTTCGCGCTGACCGAAAAGGGCGGCAACGTGCTGGCCGAAGGCCGCGCCGTCGGTGCCAAGATCGGTTCGGGCGTGGCCCGCGTGGTGAAGACGCTGGACGACATGAACCGCGTGCAGCCGGGCGACGTACTGATCGCCGACATGACCGATCCGGACTGGGAACCGGTGATGAAGCGCGCTTCGGCCATCGTCACCAACCGTGGTGGCCGCACCTGCCACGCCGCGATCATCGCGCGCGAGCTGGGCGTGCCGGCCGTGGTCGGCTCGGGCAACGCCACCAAGGTCATCGAAGATGGCCAGCTGGTCACCGTCAGCTGCGCTGAAGGTGATACCGGCTTCATCTACGAAGGCAAGCTGGGCTTCGAGCGCACCACCACCGATCTGGGCAACATGCCGCCGGCACCGCTGAAGATCATGATGAACGTGGCCAACCCGGAACGTGCCTTCGACTTCGGCCAGCTGCCGAACGCCGGCATCGGCCTGGCCCGCCTGGAAATGATCATCGCCAGCCACATCGGCATCCACCCGAACGCGCTGCTGGAATACGACCGCCAGGACGCGGCAACGAAGAAGAAGATCGACGAGAAGATCGCCGGCTACGGTGATCCGGTCAGCTTCTACGTGGACCGCCTGGCCGAAGGCATCGCCACCCTCACCGCGTCGGTTGCACCAAACCCGGTGATCGTGCGCCTGTCGGACTTCAAGTCCAACGAGTACGCCAACCTGATCGGCGGCAGCAACTACGAGCCGCACGAAGAGAACCCGATGATCGGCTTCCGCGGCGCCAGCCGTTACGTCGACCCGAGCTTCTCGGCCGCCTTCGCGCTGGAGTGCAAGGCCGTGCTGCGCGTGCGCAACGAAATGGGCCTGGACAACCTGTGGGTCATGATTCCGTTCGTGCGCACCCTGGAAGAAGGCCGCAAGGTCGTCGAGGTGCTGGAGCAGAACGGCCTGAAGCAGGGCGAGAACGGCCTGAAGATCATCATGATGTGCGAAGTGCCGTCCAATGCACTGCTCGCCGATGAGTTCCTGGAGATCTTCGACGGCTTCTCGATCGGCTCCAACGACCTGACCCAGCTGAGCCTGGGCCTGGACCGCGACTCGTCGATCGTCGCGCACCTGTTCGACGAACGGAACCCGGCAGTGAAGAAGCTGCTGTCGATGGCGATCAAGGCTGCACGCGCCAAGGGCAAGTACGTCGGCATCTGCGGCCAGGGCCCGTCCGATCACCCGGATCTGGCCGAATGGCTGATGCAGGAAGGCATCGAGTCGGTGTCGCTGAACCCGGACACCGTGGTCGACACCTGGCTGCGCCTGGCCAAGCTGAAGGCCAACGGCTGATCCAACTGCACGCTGAAAACAGAAACCCCGCCTTGGCGGGGTTTCTGCGTTTGGGGGCACACGTGGGCCAATACGGCATTTGCAACTATTCCCGTAGCTGCCTCAAAACTACCGACGCACACTGGGGGTACAGTCATCGCCCTTCCTCATTCGCCCCATGACCGTGCCCTTCGTACTTGGACTGTTCAACCACTCAAGTCCTCCTGCAGGAGCGCAGGTATTCCAGCGCTTTCACGACCTTTCCATCTCCATACTCGAAGAGCGTGGAATACAGGCCAGCTACATTGCTTCTGATGGGAAAGGCCATAGCAGCAACTTGGCGAAACTGGGCAATGCAGCACATCGAAGACTTCTGGCCAGTGGCTTCAACGGGCTGACTCTACTCAGTGTTGTCGCTGTACCCAAAGGAAGTGACGCGCCCGCCTATGATCTGACCGCATCAGTGGACTTCTCCTCCAGTTGTGAGCTTGGAACCGAATTCGCTCTGTTCTCCAAGGACGCTCGCTTCCCTATGGAACGACAGTCCTTCCGCGAGCTCTTGGTGGGGCTGATCGCCCTTCATGACTGGGACTTTGGCTACGTCACCCACCCACCCTTCGAGCGCAGCCCGCAGGCTTACATCAGTGGCTACTGCGATGGAACCCAACCCAACGAAGAAGAACACCGCAACCAGATCTGGTATGACTCCCCGCCGGAGGTGCGCCTGCGCAAGGCCCGCAACATTTTCCCGCTTAGTCTGCTCAATCCGGCACAGCTGGGTGCACCCGTCGCACCCGACAAGACATTGGCTGGGATATTGCAGGGTACCCCCGGCTGCACATTGGACGAGCTGGTGCCCGGCCGCCTCTGGCTCAGCACGGTAGAACCGCATCTGGTGCAAGGACTACGCTCGCTGCTCAAGGGTACGGGCGCATTGATCGAAGGCGGCTGACATCACGTTCATCCCGCCATGCCGATAATCTGCCCGCATGCAACCCCGCCTCTGCGGGGTTTTCAGTTTTTGGCGTTCTTGAGCGCCGCGCCCGTTCGACAAGGAGCCCGCATGATTGCTACAGCCCCACCCGCCCCCGCCGCAACGCCCTGGTTCCACTCGCTCAACTGGGAGCGGCTGCTGGAAACCTACGGTGTGCCGTTGCTGGCCGCCATCGTAGTGCTGCTGGTGGGGCTGTGGGTGGCACGTCGCCTGTCCAATGCCATGCCGCGCGCCACCGCGCGCATGGGCGTGGACCCGATGCTGGGCAGCTTCCTGCGCAATGTGGTCTATGCCACCTCACTCGTGATCGTGGCGCTGCTGGCCATCGACACGCTCGGCGTGAAAATCACCCCGCTGCTGGCCGTGCTCGGCACGGCCGGTCTGGCGGTAGGCCTGGCATTGAAGGATTCGCTGTCCAACATCGCCTCGGGCGTGATGCTGGTGACGCTGCGACCGTTCCGAGTGGGCGATGTGGTGACCGTGGCCGGGCAGACCGGCACGGTGCGCGAAGTGCGCATCTTCCAGACCGTGCTCACCGGTGCCGACAACCAGCACACCACCATTCCGAACACGCTGATCACCGCCGCACCGATCATCAACCTCACCGCCGAACCGACGCGCCGCGTCGAGCTGGTGATCGGCATCGGCTATGAGGACAACATCCAGCTGGCACGCGATACCGCGTTGGCGCTGATGAAGGCCGACCCGCGCGTGCTGCAGACCCCCGCACCGGACGTGGTGGTCTACGAGCTGGGCGCGCACGCCATCAACCTCGGCATCCGCTGCTACGTGAAGTCGGCCGACTGGTTTGGTACCAAGGTTACGCTGCTGGAGCAGCTGAAGCTGGGCTATGACAAGGCCGGCATCAACATCCCCTACCCGCAGCAGGACATGCATCTGTACCTGCACGGCAAGGATGGCGGCGTGGTTGAGGCCGACGCGCTGGTGCGCGACAAGCCGTGATCCGGCAGTGGAATGCCGGCCAGCGGCCGGCAGCGCCCAGGATCAGGCCGCGACGCTCTCTTCCAGCGTCGGGTAATCGGTGAAGCCGACCGCGCCACCGCCAAAGAACGTCGCGCGATCCGGCGGATTCAGCGCCGCACCGGTACGCAGCCGCTCCGGCAGGTCCGGGTTGGCGATGAACGGCCGGCCGAAGCCGATCAGGTCAGCCCAGCCTTCCGCCAGTGCCTGCTCGGCGCGCTCGGCGGTGTACTTGCCGGCATAGATCAGCGTACCCGGGTAGACCATGCGCAGCGCCTGCTTGAACGCCACCGGCATCAACGGTGCATCGTCCCAATCCGCTTCGGCAATGTGCAGGTAACACACGCCCAGTTCACCCAGCAGATGCGCGGCCGCCAGATAGGTCGCCTGCGGGGTATCATCCACCGCGCCCTGCAGCGTGGTCAGCGGCGCCAGGCGCACGCCGACGCGGTCACCGCCGGCCACCGCGACCACCGCCTGCACGACCTCGCGCAGGAACCGCAGCCGGTTCTGCAACGCGCCCCCATAGCCGTCGGTGCGCTGGTTGGCCTGCGAGTCGATGAACTGGTTGATCAGGTAGCCATTGGCACCGTGCAGCTCCACGCCATCGAAGCCTGCGTCCAGCGCATTGCGCGCGGCCTGCGCGAAATCGGCGACGATGCCCGGAATCTCATCTTCGCGCAGCTCACGCGGCATCGAATGCTGGATCATTTCGCCCACCCCGGCTTCGGGACCTGCCCCGGTCGGGTCGACGAATACCTTCACGCCATCAGCCAACAACGCCGACGACGACACCGGCGCGGCGCCACCCGGCTGCAGCGCCACGTGCGAGACCCTGCCGACATGCCACAGCTGGGCGTAGATGCGGCCACCGGCGGCGTGCACGGCGTCAGTCACCTGGCGCCAGCCCTGCACCTGTTCCGGGCTGTGGATGCCAGGAGTCCAGGCGTAGCCCTGGCCCTGCGCGCTGATCTGGGTACCCTCGCTGACAATGAGGCCGGCGCCGGCACGCTGCGCGTAGTACGTGGCCATTTCGGCAGTGGGTACGTTGCCGGCCGACGAGCGCGAGCGGGTCATCGGCGGCATCACGATGCGGTTGGGCAACGTCAGCGCGCCCAGGCGGTGGGGAGTGAACAGCATGGCGGCAATCTCTTGCAGGGGACTGCCGGCAAGGATGGGGATGGCGGCGGCCACGCAACAGGCACGCACTGGCAAAACAGTTGTTCCCTCAAGGCAAGGATGGCCGGCCGGGGGTCAGAGCCCCTTCCTGCGGAACGGGACCCAACCCCGCGCGCAACCGGGGTCGGATCCCTTTGCAACGCAAAGGGCTCCGACCCCGAAGCCGGTTACAGCGTGGGTTCGATCAGCACGCCGCCATGCGCCACGCGGTCATAGCAGGTGCGTACCACGTCCTCGCCGTACTTGCGCTCCAGCCGGCGCACGATGAAGTGGCCGCGCGCCATGTCCTGGTAGTAGTCAGTGAACATGGTGTTCAGTGTTGCGCCGGCAGCGGCACCGACGATCGGCACCGCCTGCGCGGCGAACTTCTCGGTAACGACCACGCCAAAGCGTGCCGCCACCTTCTCCACCAGCTTCGCCAGCAGCTTGCCGGCTTCCTTCGGCGCCATGCCCAGGGTCAAGTCGCGGCCGGTCACCACGCGCCCGGCCAGCTCGGCCGAGAGATGGCGCATCACATCGGTCGTGAAGCCGCGGGCCAGGTAATAGCCCGTCTCGCTGGCGTCATCACGCGGCGAGTTGCCGCCCAGCGCGAATACCTCAAGGCACGCCTGGCGGGTGCTGAACTCGGACAGGTCAAAGCCCTCGCTGCGGGCCACGTCTGCCACCGCCCGCATCATGATCGTGGTCGATACCGGCAGTTCGATGAAAAGTGCCGCGAAGCCAAAGGCGCCTCCGACCGCGCCTGATGTCGCCGCCGCCACCTTGTGCCAGCGCGTGGATGCGCCCTTGCCAGGGGTGTTGTCCATGCTCCACAGGGCCGCCTGCGCGGACTTGGACAGCGCCGCCTGCACCGCGCCGTGGATGCGGCCCGACACCGCCTTGGGCAGCGCCTTCACCGCGAACTCCAGTGGCGTGCCGACCAGGTTCGCCATGCGCGCGGTCAGGGTCGGCGCTTCCAGCAGCGCCACCGCCCGCTGCAGGTCGGACCAGTCGCGGGCGTCGTGGGCAATGTCGCGGGGAAGCAGGATCGGCTCGTTCATGGCGCCGATCTTAGCGCCCGGTAGTTGAACGGTTCGTCGCGGGTCACGCCAGAAGGGGCGGATCCGGTGCCTTGCCGGCCAGCGGCCGGCACTACCCGTGGGCGTGTCACCCGGTGGCGTCGTTCAGGCAGCCGGCAACCCCGACAGCGCGCCCATGAACTGGCGGTAGTGCCGAAGCTCGGCGATCGAATCGTGCACGTCGCTCAGCGCGGTGTGGTTGCTGTTCTTGCCGACGCCGGCAGCCACGCTCGGCGCCCAGCGCTTGGCCAGTTCCTTCACCGTGGACACGTCCAGGTTGCGGTAGTGGAAGTACTTCTCCAGCCTCGGCATCTGGCGGTGCAGGAAGCGGCGATCCTGGCAGATCGAGTTGCCGCACATCGGCGAAAGGCCGGCCGGGATCCACTGCGCCAGGAAGTTCACCGTCTGCGCTTCGGCCTGGCCCAGCGTGGTGGTGCTGTCCAGCACGCGCTGCCACAGGCCGGAACGGCGGTGCTGGTTGCGGTTCCACTCATCCATCGCTTCCAGCGTTTCCAGCGGGTGGTGGATGGCAAATTCCGGACCCTCGGCCAGCACGTTGAGCCGCGCGTCGGTGACCACGGTGGCGATCTCGATGATCGAATCGTTATCGGTATCCAACCCGGTCATTTCCAGGTCGATCCAGATCAGCCGCTCGTTGGCCGCGCCGTTGTCCGCCATGTGTCGCCTCGTTGCTGGGCAGGCGCACGGCCTACCGGTGAAGGAAAGGGGCACCCATCATACCCTGTCACCCCTCAGCCCTCGTCGGCGTGGTCTTCCAGCAACAGCGGCGGCTTGCCGCGCTTGGCGCGAAAATAATTAGTCAGGCGCGTGCTCGCCTCCTTGGCCAGCACGCCGCCGTGGATCTCCACCCGGTGGTTGTGGCGCGCATCGCCCAGCAGGTCGAACACGCTGCCGCAGGCACCGGTCTTGGGGTCGCTGGCGCCGTAGACCAGGCGGGCAATGCGTGCATGCACGATCGCCATCGCGCACATCGCGCAGGGTTCCAGGGTCACGTACAGAGTGCTGCCCAGCAGCCGATGGTTGGCCAGCCGCGTGCCACCGGCCCGCATCGCCACGATCTCGGCATGCGCGCTGGGATCGTGCGAGGCGATGTTGAGGTTCCAGCCCTCGCCCAGCAGCTGGCCATCGGCGCCCACCAGTACCGCACCGACCGGAATCTCATCGAACTCGCGTTGCGCGCGCTCGGCCAGGGCCAGCGCGTGGCGCATCCAGCGTTCATCGGCGTCGTGCACCGGTACACCCAGGGCATCGGTCATGGCGGTTCTCGCGTGTCTGCAGGGCCAGGATGGCCGCCGGGGCCGCATTGTACGCCCGCGGCCGTGCAGGCGCCGCTAGCGTGCGTCGAAGCGCTCGCGGGCGGCGTCCAGTGCCGGGAAGTTGTGCTCGGCCCAACGGTCCAGAGCGGACAGCGTGCCAACCAGGCCACGCGCGACTTCGGTCAGCCGGTACTCCACATGCAGTGGCTTTTTGCCCAGCTCACACCGCTCGACCAGGCCATTGCGCTCCAGCTGCCGCAGGGTCTGGGTCAACACCTTCTGCGAGATGCCTTCGATCTTCCGCAGCAGCGCGCCATTGCGCAGCGGCCCCTGCGACAGCGCCGGCAACAGCAGCATCACCCACTTGCCGGAGATCAGCGCCAGCGCATCGCGTGCCGAACAATCGGCGGCATAGACATCGCCCGGACAGGCCATGGTTACCTCAAGGTGCGTAATTGCCGGGCCACTCCGGCATCGCGAGGATGGTCGCACACTCCACCAACACCTCGCCCCATGCGCGCCCTGAACCTGCTTGCCCATCCCGAACCCCGCTCGTTCAACGCCTACCTGGCCGCGCAGGCCGCCGAACAGCTGCGCCATGACGCCCTGCAGGTGGACGTGGTCGACCTGTATGCGGAAGGCTTCGATCCGCTGGAAGCGGCCGATCATCATGCAAGGCGCCTGCAGCCCGACCGCTTCGATGCCCAGCGCGAACAGCGTCATGGCGCCGAACAGGGCCGGCTACCCGCCGATGTGCAGCGCCATCTGCAGTTGCTGCGCGCTGCCGATCGGGTGATCCTGCAGTTCCCGCTGTGGTGGTTTTCGGCACCGGCAATCCTCAAGGGCTGGCTGGACCGCGTACTGGTCTACGGGCCGATGTACAACAGCCGCCTGCGCCACGAACACGGCGCGATGCGCGGCAAGCGTGCCCTGCTCAGCGTCACCACCGGCGCTTCGGCGCGGGCCTGCGCGGTGGATGGCCGTGAGGGTGATACCCGCCTGTTGCTGTGGCCGTTGATGTACAGCCTGCGCTACGTCGGCTTCGATGTGATGGAACCGCATGTGGTGCACGGCGTGCGTTCCGGGCTGGCACCGGAGCGCGCGCAGGCACACGACGAGGCACTGGCTGCAGCAACGCACTACTACCGCGAACGCCTGGCGCACTGGACGCAGTGGCCCACCGTGCCCTTCAACGACAGCGCGGATTTCGAGGACGGCGTGGTGCTGCGCGCGGAGGCCACCACCTACAGCCCCTTCATCCGCCATCGCAACGCCGGATGAATCCAGGTCTGCACGCTGGATCGGGACGCGCGATACTACGTGCTCATTGAAAGCACCTTGGTGAACCCATGACCACCCTTCGCGCCTCGCGCGCCGACGACGGCGCCGCCCTCGTCGACCTCTGGCGCCGCGCCGTCGACGCCACCCACGACTTCCTCAGCGCAGAAGACCGCCAGGCCATCGACGCCGAAGTCGCCGGTTTCCTGCCGCTGGCGCCGATGACCGTGGCCGTCGACGCTCAGGACCGCCCCCTTGGCTTCATGCTGATCGATGGCACGCACATGGAAGCGCTGTTCATCGATCCTGACGTGCGCGGTACCGGTATCGGCCGGCGACTGCTGCAGCATGCGCTGGCCCTGCATCCGCAGCTCAGTACCGACGTCAACGAACAGAACGCGCAGGCCGTCGGCTTCTACCAGCGCATGGGTTTCGTCGAAACCGGACGTTCACCGCTGGATTCGCAGGGCCGCCCGTATCCGCTGATCCATCTCCGGTACGAGGGCTGAGATCAGCCCCGGCGGCGGGGGTCAATCCACGGGCGGGGCGTTTGCCTCGAATGCCGCTGAGTAGCGCACTTCGCCCTGCGCGATCGGCGGCACCAGGGAGAGGGCCTGGAAGTACGTTGCTGGAACACCCGGCAGTGCCAGTCCCGGTTCGGCATGGAACCCGAACCGCCCGTAGTAGGACGGCTCCCCCAGCACGACGCAGCCCTGCGCGCCCTGCCTACGCAATGCGTCGAGCGCCGCGTGCATCAGCGCTGCGCCAATGCCCTGCCCCTGGCATCCGGGCAGCACCGAGATGGGCCCCACGCCAAACCAGCCGGTGCTGCCATCGCTGATCGTCACCGGCGACAGGGCGATGTGCCCGACGACCTGCCCGTCCTTCTCGGCGACCAGCGAAAGACTCAGCTCTCCACGCGAACGCAGCGCATCGACAATGAACTGCTCGGTGTGGCTGCTGTGCGGCGCATCACGGAAGGCCGCCTCAGTGAGTGCGTGGATACCTGCACGGTCTTTATTGGACTCAGGCCGAATCGTGTAATTCATGGCGCCCGTCTCCGTGATGGAAATGTGAATTATTGATTTGAATCACACATCTGCAGAAGAGCCTGAGTCGCACGCAGCGCCAGCGGAAACACCGGATCGCCCACGGCACAAGCGATACGCCCGAGGTAGCACCCGCCGGCGCGTCAAAAACATGGCGCGCCGGGTGGCAATGGCTTGCCGGCACGCTCCATAATCGGAAAACCTGTCACCCAGGAAGGATATATGGACATGGACGCGCCATGCAGGACCGGGCCATGGATGTAGCACAGCGCGAACACAGGGGACGGCCGTTGTTGGCGTTGATCGCGCTATTGCCGCTGGCCGCGTGCTCACCTTATGCCGATGCCGAGCGCGACGTTGCTGCGGGTGGACGCGGCCTGGCCAAGCTCAACCCGGCGCCGAAGCAGGCCTACGAACTGGTGCTGACAGTGAAGGATGCACCGGGCCCGTTCGCGGTTGTTGAGGGCGTGGCCCAGTATGACGTCAGCAACTACGAAGACTGCGGGAGGGTCATATGGTCCACCGGTACGGCCAGCCGCATCACCAGCCAGGAACCGGTGGAACTGCGCAGGACGGGCGAGAACGAATACCGCGGTACGTTCTACCTCGACCGCATGCAGGACCAGGACTATTACGATCGCGGTACGTGCCACTGGACGCTGACCGGCGTTGGCGCGATGTTGCGTGCCACGACCGGCGAAGCTGATACGCGATTCCTGACGTTCATCGACAGGAAGCGCATGGAGAGGGATTCACCTCTGACGCTCTATTACCCGACACTCATCTATCCGCGCGCCACCACCGTCGCCAACTTCGGCGCCAGTGGCGAAGAAGATCCGTCAGGGTATAGCGAAGATCTGCGCGACGCGCTGTTCTCGACCACAACCACTGTGCGGACGCTCGCGCCATGAGCTGCCAGTGCCACATTTCCCCCTACACACCAGGAGGCCGACATTGCGCCACAAGATGATTCCGTGCCTTGCTCTGCTTCTGTTGACCGCCTGCCATCCGGAGACCGCCATGAACCAGGAACGTGCCGCTGCTGAAGCCGATGTCGCCCAGGGTGGGCGCGGCCTCGCCAAGCTCAACCCCAGCCCGCGCAAGGCCTATGAACTGGTGCTGCGCCTGAAGGACGCCCCCGGCGATTTTGCGGTGGTCGAAGGCGTCGCACAGTACGACGTCACCAACGAAGACCAGTGCGGTCACATCGAGCCGGCCACCGGCACGGCCGCACGCATCACCAGCCAGGAGCCGGTGGAGCTGCGCAAGGTCGCCGATGGCGAGTATCGCGGAACGCTCTATGTGGACCGCATGCTGGATGAAGACTACTACGGCCGTGGCGTGTGCCACTGGGAGTTCACTGGTGCTGGGGCGATGTTGAAGGCGACGGGCGCCGAAGAAGAGACCCGCTTCCTGACATTCGTCAAGGCCGAACCGCTGACTGAAGGCAAGACCCACACGCTTTACTATCCGGACGCGGCGTATCCGCGGGCGCCGCTTGCTGCCAACTACCCAGCCACCGGCAAGGCTGACCCGACTGACTACGTGGCCGAACTGCAGGGCAAGTTGTTCACGATGAGCCTCAGCGCCAGTGAGGTCACCCCATGACTGTCAGCACTCAGGACTATGCAGCGCTTTCCGACGATGCCTACAAGGATCGCGCGGTAGGTCGTCGGCATCCCGGCGAAGAAGAACTCGTTACGATCAACGGACGCGAGTACAGGATTCTCGAACACGTTAACAACCGACTCAACGGTTACCAAGGCACCGTTTACCAGCGAACTGATACCAATGAGATCGTGGTTGCTCATCGTGGCACCGAGCAGATCGCTCGTGATGCCATTCTGACCGACGGCGGCATGGTCGTCGCCCGCACCAATGTGCAAGCGCCCGATGCCATTGCTTTGACCAAGAGTGCACTGGATTACGCGAAGCAGGACGGCGCCTTTGGAGGCCGTGCTCCTGAGGTCACCGTCACCGGTCACTCCCTCGGCGGCGCGCTGGCCCAGATCACCTCGCACCATTTCAACGTCAAGGGCGAAACCTTCAACGCCTATGGCGCGGTCAGCCTCAGCTACCGCATCCCGGAAGGCGGCAACACCATGATCAACCATGTCATGGCCTCCGATCCGGTCAGCGCGGCGTCGCCGCACTTCGGCCAGGTGCGCATCTACGCCAGGCCGAACGAAATCAGCACGCTTGCCGCGAACGGCTTCAGCAATCACTCATTGCGCGCCCTGATCCCCGACCGGCCGATCATCGCCGCAGGCAGCTCGTTCGGCGCGCACAAGCTGGGCAACTTCCTCGGTGACGGCTCGGTGCTGCAACACCCGGAAACGCAGAAGCTGGCAAAAGACAACGCCAGGATGATCGAGGAGTACCGCGACGACGTTGAATCACTGCGCCGCGGTGTCACCCGCGCGGCGCGCGGCATTCCGGGCGGCGCCGTCGATCTGTACGACCACATCCGCGGCCCGCTGCAGCCCGGTGAGCCGGCACGTCGTGAAGCCGAGAAGAACGGCCATCACACCAGCATGCTACGCATGGACGATCCCAACCATGTGGGCAACCCACTGTTCAACGACGCGATCCGTGGCGTGCACGCGCAGGACGTCCGCGTCGGCCGGGTACCGGACGTAATGAGCACGCAGCTGGCCGGCAGCCTGGCCGCCGAAATGCACGCAGCGGGCGGCAAGCGCATCGACGAAGTGGTCATGAATGCCGATGCCTCGCGCAGCTTCGCCGTGCAGGGCCAAGGCGGCGACCCCGCCCACCTTCGCGTGTCGGTGGATACGGCAGTGGCGATGAACACCCCACTGGAACAGAGCAGCCAGCGCATCGACCAGCAGGCCGCAGGCCAGCGGCTTGCGCTGGAGCGCGACCAACAGCTGGAACAGCAGCAGCATCAGACCCGCAGCCTGCAGGCCTGATGGCGGCGCGGGAGCCACTCACCCCGGCTCCCGCACCCTTCGGCACGCCGGCTCAGGGACTGGAGGCCGCCATTGGCACGGCTCCTCCGGCAGTCACGAACGGATCCGGGCCGGAATCCGGGAATGCACCGCAGGCACGATCGCCGGGTGCCACCGGATCACAGGGCCACTGCGCGCGTGCGACCTTCTCGCGCAGCTCGAAGCGATCGCCGGTCCAGACCACGAACGCGATGTGCTCGCGGTTCCAGTCGCTGTAGGCGCGCGGACCGCCCTTCTGCGCCGTTTCCGGGTACTGCACGAACCAACGCAAGGCCGGGCCGTACTGCAACTTGCTGTGGTCCAGATTGAGCCGGCCCTCACGCGACAGCTGTCGCGCACGGTCGGCGTCCGTCACCGGCGGCATGGCCGGCAACGCATCGGCAGTCACATCCCGCGGCGCCGCGTCCCCGCGGACCTGGTACACGCGCTGTGCCACATAGGCCTCGCGGCAATCACCCGCTGGCACGCGGACCGGCTCCGCGCCGTACTCACCGCGGTTGGCGACCTGGTCGCTGCAGGTGAACGGCGCCGACACCAGATAGAACGTGCTGTCGGCATCGCGTCCTTCCAGCGAGCGCACCCAGATATCACCCATCCGCGCGATGAAATCCGGGCGTTGGCCGTAGCCCGGCACCGCCTTGAACCAGGCCTTCTGCCGCACCTCGCGCTCGCGCCAGGCGCGCGGCAAGTGGATGTCCTGCTCGGGCAGCGCGACCAGCAGCGCGGCCAGATGCGCCGGCATCGTGCCCTGGCAGGCGCCGATCAGCAGGTCGCCCTGGCTCGCCAGCCGTCCGGCCAGATCCACCGGGCAGCGGGCACCGAGCGCCCGCTCGGTCGCCTGCTCGGGCGGCAACGGCACGATGGCCAATGCGGGCGGAGCGGGTGCTACCGCCGGAGCGGTGGGCTCGCCTGCGGCGGGAGGTGCAGCCACAGGCGCCGCCGCTGCGGGCGCAACGGGCGCAGGCGCCGGGTCCGCAGCCGGCGCCGGCTGCGTGTCCACCACGGGTGTCGCAGGGGGTATCACGGCAGCCGGTACTTCGGGAGCCGGCGCCACGACAACGGCGTCGGCCGCCGCGGGCGCTGTAACGGGCGCCGCCCCTGCAGGCGCGTCAACAGTTGCCTCTGCAGCGGGGTGCGTCTCCACGACGGGCGCCGCTGCCTCCTGAGCCTGTGCCGAGGCTGCGGCAAGTCCAAGTGACAGCAGCCAGAGCGGCGGCAGGCGGCGCACGGATGCATTGCAGCGGGCCGCGGCGTGCCGGGCATTCGGGGGAACGATTCGCATGTGGTGTCCTTACGGGTGGGTTTCCATGTCGGCGCCACAGGGCGCCACGCGTCGTACGTAAAGCGCCAGCGGGCACCCTGCCCGCCGGCATCGGTGTTACAGGGATCGAGAACGCTGCTCCTGCTCGCGGGCGAGCGCGGCCGCCGGGTCCTGCTGGGCGACATTGGCAGCCAACTGCTGGCTGCTCTGCGCCAGCGGCTGCTGCGCCGCTTGTTCGCGATCAACCGATGTGCGCAGCATGGCCGGATCGCCCAGCGCGCCCTGCACGGCAAACAACGTGCGGCCGTCGTTGCCAGCCAGGAGATGATCGATGCGCGACATCCCCGCCTTCTGCGCGCTCAGCGCCAGTGCGCCGGCAGCATTGTCCAGTTCCTGCACGCTGCGCAGACCGCTTTGCGGCCCCATCTGCTGCAGGTGCTGGCGCGCTCCCGAGAACAGCGTGTATCCCGGCTCGCCCGGTTGCGACATGTCGCGTCCCGTTGCCTGCTGGGCAGGCGCCCCCACTTCGCCGCGCTCCAGGCGCGCCATCACATCGGGGGTCAGCTTCTGTTGCCACACGTCAAAACGCTGCTGGCGGGCTTCGATGCCGTTGAGCGCGCCATTCAGGGCACGCGTGGCTTCGCGCACATCCTCGCGTGCCGCCTCCGGCACCCGCGTCTGCCACTGCCACACGGCAATGCGACCTGCGTGCTCGGGCTGCGCGGCCAGTTCCGGGTGATTCACCAGGTCCAGTTCCAGCGCCTTGCCGGCACGCTCATAGTTCTCCTTGCCGACCAGCGGCAGATAGCCGCGGCCGTGATACTTCAGTGCGTCGCCAGGGGCATCGTTGCCCATGCGCCCGCCGTACATCAGCTCAGCCAGGTTTTCCGGGCGGCCACGCAGCGCTTCCTGGCGGGCGCTCTCCAGCGCAGCGTTGCCATTGCGCCATGCCGCTTCCACCGGGATCTGCGAGATGCCCCGGGTGAAGTTGAAACTCTCGTTGAGACGGCTCAAGCCACGGGATTCATGCCCGGCCTGCGCCATGAAGTTGGCCAGTTCCCGGGACGAAGTCATGCCGGCCTCCGTGGCCTGCCGCAACAGCAACGACTCCCTATCCTGCGACACGGTGAAACTCCTGCTCGATCATCGTTGGATACTCCCGCCTCCTCACAGGCATGGCACTCAGGGCAAGCTCACGTCGGCGACGACGGACGGATCGAAATCCTCGAACCGCACCCGGCCAAGCTCGGCCGCGGAGAAATCGCGCGTGTGGGTCGCTTCGGTTTCGGTGTCCACCACCTTGCGCTGCACGCCATGCACCCAGCACGCCTGCTCGGCAGGTGCATACCGGAAGGTGTAGACGCTGCTCCAGCGTTCGCGGCTGCCGCCGTTAGTGATCACGCTGAACGCGCCGTCTTCAATCGTCACGTAGGCGAAGGGATCACCGGCCATGCCACCGCGCGTTGAGCACGGCACCAGCTTGTCGTTGCGTGCCGCCAGCTGCCAGCGGCCCGTGGCATCACCCAGCAGCAACAGCAGGACCCGGTTCGGTCCGTGCTCGCCGGGCAGCAAGCCCTCCGGAGGAGGTTGGTCGATCACCAGGAGCTGGTCCTGGAAACCATTGCCGGTCAGATCGCCGCGTACAGCTTCCAGCAGGTTCGCGCCGGACGGAACGAACGCCAGGGCATTGTCCATGTGCGTGCCGCTCCCCTTCTCCATCCCCTGCAACTCCTTCAATCCCGTCTTGCCAGTTCCCGAGCGGAGACCGGAAACGGGGCGATGCCTCGCACGTGCCCGGCGGCCGCCATGGCGGATGATAGCCCCGAGCCCACGGCAACCGCGATGGTGGCAAGCGTCACCCGCACTGCGGGGGGACACAGTCCTCATGGACGGAAAAGCTCCTGCGTTCGATGGCACCGGCGCGTCGGGATTTTGACGCGCACGCAGCTTACTTCGAGGAGGCAGCGCTCGTCGAAGGGGGCTTGGGATGAAAAGCGCACTTGATCACAGAAAAAGCGCGGCTAACGTGAATGGATGCCTACTTGGAGTTGACGGCAGCGCTGATCAGGCACTTAACACTCGTGCAGCCGCAAGCGGAACGGGTGCAGCGAACACGGATCAGATGACACACGCCACGCAGTCATCGCCCCCGCGAGCGAGCCCGAGCTTCAATGTGGAACGGAACCCAGCCGTAGCTGAGAACCGCACGCATCTTCGATTTTCCGGCGGGCAAGAAGCAGAGAGTGATTAAGTCATGGATTGAATCCGGAGAGCATCATCTGCCTACGCATTCACCACCCGTTGAACACTGGCCAAGCGGGCAAAGCGCTTCTGAAAAATACTGAAGCTGGCTCCAAGTATTGACAATGCAAAGATCAGGAGCCGTAACGAACCCGCCCGAATAGAAGCACCATTGCGGTGCTCGGGACCAGTCATTCGCAATGAGAATTTCCAAAAAACTGAAAACACTACGGCCGGTCCAACGAAACAACCGGGGCGCTAGCCCGGCGCTATCCTCGCTTCACTTCCGCACATACTCAGGAGCTGAGCACGCGGTGTACACGACGTGGCATCCCTGACCCCCATCCCTTATACAAAGACGAGTTGCCAATTGAATTGCTTCATCAACAGTCGCCTTTCCACCAAAGCTGGTGCCGCCGGAACCCGAACTGGGGACCACCGCAGCAACGCATTGATTCTCGTAGGAGAAAGAAGTTCGACAGGCACGACCGCCCGATTGCCGGCATTGCATCACAGCCTCTGCCTCTGCGTCAGACTTACTACGCCTCCCGGTAGACACTCCAGACGCGCCCTCAGGAGAAACAGAGATCGCGCCCCACGTTTTGATCCACTTCCCTCCCGGTTGCGGCGTCTTGAGCGATCCGTCACCCGCCCCAGGGATCGGAGCGCATCCTTGGACGCCTTGCCCGCCAATAGGATACTGCCCCGGAGGGCATCCGCCCTCTGCGAACGCTGCCGACTGGAAGACGGCAGCCAACAACAGGCCCAGGATCACCCGCCCGCTACGTAGAAGCGTAAACCTCCAAGACATCTCGCCTCCTGCCCGTATCCGACTGCACTGCCAACCATCTGCAAATATGCCATGAAGCTGCCCGAGCCGCCCTAGACGAACATGGCCGCCATTGGCGACAGTCAGATAGTGTTCGCTAGGATCAAGCCCATGTCGCGCTACTGCTGCCCGGACCTACTCAGATGTGAGCGCAGCACCCGCCACGTCAATTGCTGCGGCCAAATTTGTCGCTGCTGAACGCCTGATCATACCGAGAATCTCCCAATATCAAGAGTAGAGTTCTTCTTAGTTTGATGGGCGCAGAAAAAAAACAGCCCGCTCAACGGCGGGCCATTCTATCGCCGCATCATGAGAAAAATGCGGGCAATTATTCAAAACTTCTCAAACTCCGGCTCGGTGCAATTGGACATGACAACTTCACATGTCCGTTTGGAAGCAGCACGACATTGCGCCAAGGATAGGCCTGCCGCCTCCTCCTTTGTGGCTGCAGCAGAGTAGAAAGTCCCTCCGGCTCCCGCATTCGAAACAGCCGCCGTCGCGCATTGATTCTTATAGGTGAACTTCACTTGGCAATCCCGACCGCCTGCATCAGAGCAGGATCTCACCGCCGCGCTTCCCGCATCCGCCTTCTTCCTCCACCCACTTGCGGCTCCTGCGATTCCGGAAGGCGAGGCGGCAAATGCTCCCCAAGTCTTGATCCACCGCCCCGTTGGACGCGGGCTTTCCGCTCCTGATCCACCAGCAGGTATTGGCGCGCATCCGCCGGCACCCTGCCCGCCAATCGGATACTGGCCTGGAGGACACCGTCCTTCGGCGAAGGCAGCGCCGCCGCCCCCAAAAATTAGGATTGCTGCAAGAGCGCACCTCAGAACTTGAGCTGCCCGGTCACTATTCATACACACATCCTTCAACCTAAGTCAGATCCATCAATCCGCCAAGCCATACTGCCCCTGCTTCTGATTGGACGGCGTGTAAGTGCTTGGAGCAGAGTTCCTTATAGTGACACCACCATCCTGATGACTCGAATGCCCTTCGCTCTTCGATGGCGAAGGAGGTGTGTAGGTACCCGGAGGCCGACCATCAGCACTAGGAGTTGAGGCCGCACTGCCACCTATCTGCGAAAATGCCATGAAGCTACCCAAGGTGCCCTGGAAGAACATGGCCGCCATTGGGGGCGCAGTCAGAATCAAGGTCGTCAGAATCAGGCCCATGCCGCCCTGCTGCATCGCCTGACTGGTCATACCGTCGCTGGAAGCCCCGTCAAGCAGGAACCTGTTCACCAGCGCC
>NZ_JCAFUK010000019.1:0-109201 GCF_059371235.1 Stenotrophomonas sp. YJH_SMC_29
CTCGACCGGCCGGTCATGCTCATCGAAGATGCGCACGCCATCGCGACGGATCTCGGCGGTGTCGCCCTCTTCCAGGAAGATCACCTTGCGGGTGGCCGAGATCACCGCCGAGACGTCGGAGGCGACGAAGTTCTCGCCCTCGCCCAGGCCCACCAGCAGCGGGCAGCCCATGCGCGCGCAGACGAAGCGCTCCGGCTCGGCACGGCTGACCACGGCCAGCGCGTAGGCGCCGGTCAGCTCCTTCACCGTGTGCTGCAGCGCCACCAGCAGGTCATCGCCGCCCCTCAGGTTATGGTGGATCAGGTGCGCGATGACTTCGGTGTCGGTCTGCGACTCGAAGGTGTAGCCCAGCGCACGCAGCTTCTCGCGCTGCTCTTCGTGGTTCTCGATGATGCCGTTGTGCACCAGCGCAACGCCCTGGCTGATGTGCGGATGCGCGTTGGCCTCGGTGACGCCCCCATGGGTGGCCCAGCGGGTGTGGCCGATGCCCAGCACCGCATTGAAGCCTTCGGCCTCGGCCGCCGTGGCCATTTCCGACACGCGACCGGTGCGGCGGACACGTCGTACTTCGGGGCGCTCGGCGTGGTCGATCACCGCGATGCCCGAGGAGTCGTAACCACGGTACTCAAGCCGCTTCAGGCCTTCGATCAGCACCGGCACCACGTCGCGATCGGCGATTGCACCCACGATTCCACACATGTCACGCGTTTCCTTGAAGACGATCGGCGCATTCTAGCCTGCGTGGCCCGCTTCCCCCTCCTGTCCGCTTAATGAAAGTGTCCGGAAAGGTGTCTGCACTGCCGGTGGGGAAACCAGTCTAGTTCGTCTAGGAGGCCCCGTCCCCAGCGGGTTCATCCAGCAAGCGTTTGATTTCATTCATCGCAATGGCAAGTCCCTCATGCCAATCCGGGAGAGCAGTGCCCAAGTCCTTCTGCAGCTTGTGGTTGTCCAACACCGACCAGGCCGGGCGCTTGGCCTGGGTCGGGTACTCGGAACTGGGAATCGCCTCGACCGTCGGCACTTTGGCCAACACGCCGGTGGCCAACGCCTCGGCGAAGATCGCCTCGGCAAAGCCATGCCAGCTGGTCTGGCCGCTGGCGGTCAGGTGCCAGGTACCAGACAGCTGGCCCGGATGCTGCAGCGCCTGCGCGGTGACATCGGCGATCAACGCGGCCGGCGTCGGTGTACCGATCTGGTCGGCCACCACCCGCAACACATCGCGCTCCGCGCCCACGCGCAGCATGGTGCGCAGGAAGTTCGCGCCGTGCGAGGAATACACCCACGCCGTGCGGAAGATCAGATGGCGGCCACCGGCCGCACGCACCGCGCCCTCACCATCGCGCTTGCTGGTGCCGTACACGCCCAATGGCGCGGTCGGCTCGTCCTCACGGTAGGGCGCGCTGCCCTGGCCATCGAACACGTAGTCGGTGGAGTAATGCACGAACGGCACGCCGTGCGCCGCACACCAGCGCGCGATCACGCCCGGCGCCTGCGCATTGGCAGCGAAGGCGGCGTCGACGTCCTGTTCGGCACGGTCCACCGCCGTGTAAGCCGCCGCATTGACCACTACCGATGGCTGCACGCGGTCCAGCAATGCCGGCAGGCTGTCGGGCTGGGCAAAGTCGGCCACCTCGCACGTACTGCCATCAGGCAGCTGACCACTGCGGGTGGTCGCGACCACCGGCCCCAGCGGGGCCAGCGCACGCAGCAGCTCCTGGCCGACCTGGCCGTTGCCGCCGAACACCAGCACCGTCATGGGGTGTAGACCGGCAGGCGGTCCTCGGCGATGTCCTTCAGGAACGGTGCGTTCTCGTCCTTGGCTGACAGGGTCGGTGCGCTGACCGGCCAGTTCACGGCGATGCCTGCGTCATTCCAGCGCACGCCGGCATCGAAGTCCTTGAGGTAGACCTCGGTGCACAGGTAGCTGAACACCGCACGATCGGACAGCACCGCGAAACCATGGGCGAAGCCTTCCGGAATCCAGAACTGTTTCTTGTTCTCTGCGCTCAGCACCACCGCTTCCCACTGGCCGAAGGTCGGCGAGCCGTGGCGGATGTCCACGGCAACGTCATAGACCTCGCCTTCCAGCACGCACACCAGCTTGCCCTGCGGGCGTGGCCACTGATAGTGCAGGCCGCGCAGTACCCCTTGTGCGGAGGTCGACACGTTGCTCTGCACGAAGCGATCCGGCAGGCCCAAGGCAGCGAAGCGCTCAGCATTCCAGGTTTCGAAGAAGTAGCCGCGGGCGTCGCCAAACACTGCCGGCTCGATGACCATGCAGCCGGGCAACCTGGTTTCAATCACTTTCATGGAACTACTCCACGCACAGCGAGTTTATGCAGGTATTCGCCGTAGCTGTTCTTGATCAACGGCGCGGCCAGCGCTTCCAATTCTCCAGCGTTGATCCAGCCCTTACCGAACGCGATTTCCTCGGGACAGCAGACCTGCAGGCCCTGACGGGTCTGGATCGTCTCGATGAAGTTGGATGCTTCCAGCAGCGACTGGTGGGTACCGGTATCCAGCCACGCATAGCCACGGCCGAGCGCCTCCAGGTGCAGGTCGCCTTCGGCCAGGTAACGCTTGTTGAGATCGGTGATCTCCAGTTCGCCACGCGGTGACGGCTTCAATTCCGCCGCGTAATCGCAGGCCTTGCCGTCATAGAAGTACAGGCCAGTCACCGCATAGTTGGAGCGCGGCTTTTCCGGCTTCTCCACCAGATCGATCACCTTGCCGCCCTGGTCGAACTCGGCCACGCCATACCGTTCCGGGTCGTTGACCCAATACCCGAACACGGTCGAGCCGTGCACGCGCTCGTCAGCACGCTTGAGCACCTCGCGCAGGCCGTGGCCGTGGAAGATGTTGTCGCCCAGCACCAGGCAGCTCGGCTTGCCGGCGACGAAGTCGCGGCCGATCAGGTAGGCCTGGGCCAGGCCATCCGGACTCGGTTGCACCGCGTACTGGATGTCCATGCCCCACTGCGAACCATCGCCCAGCAGCTGCTGGAACAACACCTGTTCGTGCGGGGTGTTGATGATCAGCACTTCGCGGATGCCCGCCAGCATCAGTACGCTGAGCGGGTAGTAGATCATCGGCTTGTCGTACACCGGCAGCAGCTGCTTGCTGACGCCCTTGGTGATTGGATATAGGCGGGTGCCGGAGCCACCGGCGAGGATGATGCCCTTGCGCTGGGTCATGTGATCTCCAGGGTTCAGGCCGCAGTGCCGATGCGCTGCAGACGGTAGCTGCCGTCCAGCACGCCGTTGACCCAGTCCTGGTTGTCCAGGTACCAGTCGACGGTGAAGGCGATGCCCTGCTCGAAGGTGTAGGCCGGCTCCCAGCCCAGATCGTTCTTCAGCTTGGACGCATCGATCGCATAGCGACGGTCGTGGCCGGGGCGGTCAGTGACATAGGTGATCTGGCTGCTGCGCGGCTGGCCATCCGCACGCGGGCGGCGCTGGTCCAGCAGTGCGCAGATGGCCTGCACCACTTCGATGTTCTGCTTTTCCGAATTGCCACCGACGTTGTAGGTCTCACCGACCTGGCCCTTGGCCAGCACGGTGCGAATCGCTTCGCAATGGTCGGACACGAACAGCCAGTCACGCACCTGCTTGCCATCGCCGTACACCGGCAGCGGCTCGCCGGCCAGCGCCTTGGCGATCACCAGCGGGATCAGCTTCTCCGGGAAGTGGTACGGACCGTAGTTGTTCGAGCAGTTGGTGGTCAGCACCGGCAGCCCGTAGGTGTGGTGGAACGCACGCACCAGGTGGTCCGAAGCCGCCTTCGACGCCGAGTACGGGGAATTCGGGGCGTACGGCGTGGTTTCGCTGAACTTGCCGGTCTCGCCCAGGGTGCCGTACACCTCGTCGGTCGACACGTGCAGGAAGCGGAAGGCCGCGCCCTGCTCGGCCGGCAGCGCCTTCCAGTAGTCACGCACGGCTTCCAGCAGGCCCAGGGTGCCCACCACGTTGGTCTGGATGAAGGCGCCCGGGCCGTCGATGGAACGGTCGACATGGCTCTCGGCGGCAAAATTCAGCACGGCATCCGGCTGGTGTTCGGCCAGTAGGCGGGCGACCACGGCCTGGTCCCCGATATCGCCCTGGACGAACAAGTGGTTCGGGCTGCCGTCTAGGCTGGACAGGGTCTTCAGGTTACCGGCGTAGGTCAGCACATCGAGGTTGATGACCTTGACGCCGCGCGCCACGGCCTCCAGGACAAAATTGCCGCCGATGAATCCGGCGCCGCCAGTGACAAGCCATGTGGGCACTACCTGTTCTCCTGATCGATGTATCGAAGTTCGGCGATATGGGAACCGTCCGATTCAGCCCTACAGAATACATGGTGGGCCCCTGCCAACTGTCTGCCGAGCATGAAAAAGGGCTCGGCGCGACTGCCTTTCCCGCAGCGCAGCAAAACCATACGCATTCGCATGGTCACCCCAAGCCAGCTAGAATCGGGATCCCACCCCCGAGCCGGTCGCTGCTGCAGGACCGGATGTTCCCCAGCAAACGTGAGCCGGCCAGCGGCCGGCGCTACAAGGACCCCGTACCAGATGAAAATCCTCGTCGCGTACAAGCGCGTGGTGGACTACAACGTCCGCATTCAGGTCAAGCCGGACGGTTCCGGCGTGGTCACCGACGGCGTCAAGCTGTCCCCCAATCCCTTCGATGAAATCGCCCTGGAAGAAGCCCTGCGCCTGCGCGACAAGGGCATCGCCAGCGAGGTCGTGGTCGCCACCATCGCCCCGGCCGACGCCCAGGCGCACCTGCGCAACGGCCTGGCCATGGGTGCCAACCGCGCGGTCCATGTGGTCACCGACCAGGCCATCCAGCCGCTGACCGCCGCCCGCACCCTGCTCAAGCTGATCGAGAAGGAACAGCCGGACCTGGTGATACTGGGCAAGCAGGCCATCGACGACGACGCGAACCAGACCGGCCAGATGCTGGCCACGCTGTGGGGCCGGCCGCAGGCGACCTTCGCCAGCAAGCTGGACATTGCCGACGGCAAGGCCACGGTGACCCGCGAAGTCGACGCTGGCCTGGAAACGCTGGAAGTCGATCTGCCGGCGGTGGTCACCACCGACCTGCGCCTGAACGAGCCGCGCTTCATCAAGCTGCCGGACATCATGAAGGCCAAGGCCAAGCCGCTGGAGACCCTGCAGCTGGCCGACCTCGGCGTTGAAGCCGCCGACACCTTCAAGACCACCCAGTACGCCGCACCGTCCAAGCGCAGCAAGGGTGTGATGGTCAAGGACGCGGCCGAACTGGTGGCCGCACTCAAGCAGAAGGGGCTGCTGTAATGAGCAAGATTCTCGTCATCGCCGAACACCACGACGGCAAGCTCAACGCCGCCACCGCCAAGACTGTCAGCGCCGCCGCCGCCATCAGCGGTGCCAGCATCGATGTCGTGGTGCTGGCCGCCGATCCGGCCGCCGTCGCCGCCGAGGCCGCAAAGATCAGTGGCGTCGCCAAGGTCCTGACCGTGGCCAACGCCGCCAACGCGCAGGCCATCGCCCAGGTGCTGGCGCCGCAGATCGCGCAGCTGGCCAAGGGCTACACCCACGTGTTCGGCCCATCGACCACTTTCGGCAAGGACCTGATGCCGTGCGTGGCCGCGCTGCTGGGCGTCAACCAGGTCTCCGACCTGATGACCGTTGAAGGCAGCCATACCTTCAAGCGCCCGATCTACGCCGGCAACGCGATCATCACCGTGGAAGTCCCGGCCGACCAGATCGTGGTCGCCACCGTGCGTGCCGCCTCGTGGCCGGAAGCCGCCCAGGGCGGCAGCGCCGCCATCGAAGCGGCCAGCGTCGATGCTGCCCTGCCGACCCACACCCGCTTCGTCGGCCTCGCCGCGGGTGCCAGCGACCGCCCGGACCTGCAGAGCGCCAAGCGCGTGGTCTCCGGTGGCCGTGGCGTCGGTTCGGAAGAGAACTTCAAGGTGATCTTCCAGCTGGCCGACAAGCTCGGTGCCGCCGTGGGTGCCTCGCGTGCTGCGGTCGATGCCGGCTACGTGCCCAGCGACCTGCAGGTCGGCCAGACCGGCAAGATCATCGCCCCGGAGCTGTATGTGGCGGTGGGCATCAGCGGTGCGATCCAGCATCTGACCGGCATCAAGGACGCCGGTACGATCGTGGCGATCAACAAGGATGGCGACGCGCCGATCTTCGAGATTGCCGATATCGGCCTTGTGGGGGATCTGTTTGCCATCCTGCCGGAGCTGGAAAAGGCGCTGTAAGGCGTTCTGGACCAGAGTAGGTCCAGATCTACCCGAGGGGGCGTCCAAACAGACGCCCCCCCCTTCATTTCTGGATCCGGTGACCCTCGCCAATGAGCGGACGCTTCTTTAGATTCCTGGTTTCCGGCGGCACCGCGGCCGCCGTGGAGTACCTCATCTTCCTTCTGATGCAGCTGTCTCTGGGGGAGCGTTGGCTCGTCCTGAGCCAGACCCTGAGCTTTGGCTGCGGCTTTGTCGCAAGCTTCCTGCTCAATCGCAGCTGGGTCTTTCGCAGCAGCGGCGCAATGAAGGCAGAACTGCTAAAGTATGTCGCAATAGCCGCATTCAACCTCGTGGCGGGCAATGCGGCGATGCTGCTGCTGACCGGCCCTGCCGATCTGAATCAGTACATCTCAAAGTTGCTGGTGATGGGGTGTATCGCCGGCTGGAACTATCTGATTTTCTCGAAGCTGGTTTTCAAGCAGCAGACCGGCAAGGCGTGATCTCATGTCACTCGAATATTCCAATGTCGCTGTAGTGATCCCTGCCTACAATGAGGGAAGCGCGATCAAGGACACCATTCATGCGATTCCTGGCAACTTCCCCAAGATAATCGTGATCGATGATGGGAGCCGGGACGATACGCGTGAGCGTGTCCGCGAAACCCGAGCAACCCTGATCCGCCACCCTATCAACCTCGGGCAGGGTGCCGGTCTGCAGACCGGCATCGACGCGGCGTTGCTGGATCCTGCGATCGAGTACATCGTCACTTTCGACGCCGATGGCCAGCACCGGATCGAGGATGTTGAAAGCATGTTGGCCTATGCGGTACAGCACAAGGTGCAGATCGTGATGGGCTCCCGCTTCCTGGGCAAGGCCATCAACATGCCGCGGATGAAGCGCATCATCCTGAAGGCCGCTGTCTGGTTCTCCAATGTAACCTCAGGTGTGCACCTCACCGATACGCACAATGGCCTGCGCGTCATCCATCGCTCAGCGGCAGAACGGCTGAAGCTGGAACTTCCTGACTTCTCGCACGCTTCAGAGATTGTCGAGCGAATTGGGCAGCAGCACTTCAGCTATGCGGAAGTGCCGGTCACGATCATCTACAGCGAGTACTCCCGCAGCAAGGGCCAGTCGATGATCAATGCAATCAACATTGCCTTTGATGCAATCCTGAGAAAGGTGATCAAGTAACCATGCTCATTCGATTTCTGCTGATCGCCTCAACGCTGACCATCGCCTGGTATTTCCTTACCTCGCGCGGCACTAGCCGGTCCAACGCATTCAAGAAAGTACTGCTGGTGGGCTTTGTCGCTGCAGCAATCGTTGCCATTCTGATACCTGAAGCGCTTACGCAGCTGGCGAATTTTGTGGGTGTCGGACGCGGCACCGATCTTCTGGTCTACGTACTGGTCCAAGTCGTTGCGTTCCAGATGTTCAATACCTACGCAAAAGACAAGCAGAACCAGCGACAGATCGTTCATCTGGCGCGCCGCATCGCAATTCTGGAATCCATGACGGCGACGGCGCCCACGGTAATCAGTGGTGGTATCACTCCGGCTGACGGCAAACAGAAGCACTGACAGAGCTGCAGGCAGACCGATCCGGCGGCCTTATCCACTAAAGGGAATTGGAGGACAACGTTGAGAAGCAGGATTCTGGTGACCGGAGGGGCAGGCTACATCGGCTCCCATACGGCAATCGCGTTGCTGGCTGCAGGCTACGATGTTGTCATCCTCGACAACTTCAGCAACAGTGAGCGCTGGATACCTGAACGAATCGCGAAGCTGTCCGGCACCAGCTTTGAATTGGTGGAACTGGACCTGTGCGACAAGGCCGCTACGCTGGACTGCCTGCAGCGGATCAAGCCCGATGGAGTCATTCACTTCGCAGCGCTGAAATCCGTTGGCGAGAGTTTTACTCGGCCACTCCATTACTATCAGAACAACCTCTCCGGCACCCTGAATCTGCTGGATGCCATGTTACAGGTGGGCTGCCAAAATTTGGTATTCAGCTCGTCAGCTACGGTCTATGGCTATCCTGAGCATTGCCCGATCGGGGAAGATGCGCCACTTTCTGCCATCAATCCCTACGGGCGAACCAAGCTGATGATGGAGCAGGCTATCCAGGACATCAGCGCGGCGAATCCGGAGCTCAATACCGCCCTGCTCCGCTATTTCAACCCGGCGGGTGCCCACCCCAGTGGTCTCCTCGGCGAGTTGCCGCGGGGCACACCCAACAACCTGGTTCCATTCGTGGCCCAGGTCGCCGCTGGGCTGCGTGAGCGGGTGCGGGTGTTCGGTGGAAATTATCCCACTGTCGATGGGACCGGAGTACGCGACTACATCCATGTCATGGATCTGGCTGACGCACATGTGCACGCGCTGGCCTACCTTTTGCAGCGCAAGCAGGATCTGCTGGTGAACCTGGGCACCGGGCGCGGATACTCGGTACTGGAGATCATCGCCGCATTCGCGCGCGCGAGCGGAAAGCCGATTCCGTACGACATCGTGGATCAACGCCCCGGAGATGCCGCTGAATGCTATGCGGATCCATCCCTTGCTACGGAATTGCTGGGTTGGCATGCCTCTCGCGATCTTGATCAGATCTGCGTGGATACCTGGCGCTGGCAGCAGCACCTCGAACAACACTGAGTCTTCCGGCAGCGCCCCCAATCCGGACTTCCAATATGAATGTCACCACGCCTGCCCGTGTAACCGGGCTGTCGCAGGCTTCCGTCGTCGCAGGACTACTAGCCGCTGCCGCCGCAGTGTCCATCATCTCCCGCGTACCCGGGTCCGAGCTGCTGGGCTTCTGGCAGACGTTGAGTGTGGCGGGCCTTTGCGCCGCGGGTCTCTGGTACGTTCTTGCGCCTGTGGCACGCCAGCTGGTTGTCTGGCAGACAAACCTCGGGCGACGTGGGCGCTGGCTGTCCATCGTGCTGGCTCTTCTGTCTGGAGCGATCTGGCTGTATGCCTTACCAGTCGGACCGGCGCCGGCTGGCGTGGCCGATGTAACGGTGAGTGTGCTTGATGGTAGGAACGAGCATGCACAGGGCCGGGAAGTCTGGCTACGCCTGGAACGCGACGGTGTCGATGTGCCTTCGGCGGATCTGAAGCAGACTGGCGACTGGCTCGACAAGGCGCCGTTCCTGGTCGCCGCCAACCCGCCGGATCAGGCCTCGGTACACTGGCATGGCTCTTATACCGACAGCCTGCGGCTGGTCTTCATTTCGCATGCCTGGTCTGGGCGTGCCCGAGTTGCGTGGAATGGCAACCACAGGGACTTGGACCTGTATAGCGCGGAAGGCAGCAGTGCCACCGTCGATCTGGCAGGCATGGTTACCACCAACAGCTATCTTGCCTTCCCTGAACGCAATGGCCGCCAGTGGTTCACTGCGGCGTGTGATGCGCTTGTACTGGGTGCGCTGACCCTATTCGTCTTTGCATGGTTTGCAATGCGGCAATGCATCGAAGCCGAGGCTATGCCACATGGCGCGCGGGCGAGCCTGCAACGCCAGACAATGATGCTTGCCATGCCTACAGTGCTGACGAGCCTCTTTGCGCTTTTCATCTTCTATCCGGGATTGATGACCTCAGACTCACTGGATCAATGGCGCCAGGCAGGCCATTTCGCATTCAATGATGCCCACCCGCTACTGTATGGCCTGTTCATTGCGGCCATGCGCCTTGTCTGGGACAGCCCGGCTTCTGCAGCGCTTGTGCAGATGCTGCTGTTCTCCGCAAGTTGCGGCTGGCTACTGGCCAGCCTGCAGCGCCTGACCGGTACTTCGAACCGGGTTGTCTGGGCATCGGCATGGCTTGTTGCGCTGTATCCACTGCTGCCAATTACTGCGGTGACACTGTGGAAGGATGTGCCATACGCCGCCGCTGTGATTGCGCTGACCGCCTTCCTCATGACCTCGCTTTCCCACCGCAATACGCAGCAGATCAGCGCGAGCGGGACAGTTGGCCTCTGCCTGATCATGTTCTGCGCGATGGCACTGCGCCACAACGGCCCGCCGGTTGCACTCGCCGCTGCGCTGGCGCTGTTCTTCCTCGTCAGGACATCCCGCCTGCGCGTGATGCTCGCACTGATAGGCGCCATCGTATTGATGGTGCTGCTGAAGGGACCTGTTTCCAATGCCGTGGGCATTGATCGCAAGCCGGTGAGCTACATTCTTTATTCACACCACATTGCTGCGCACCTGGCTGCCAATCACCCACCCAAAGACGCTCAGGACAGAGCACTACTGCAGCAGCTCAACCACAAGCAGCCCGACTGGGCGTACAACTGCGCTACGGTCAACCCGGTGATCTTCAATCCGGAGTTCGACGCACCTCGGGCCATGGAGCACAACGATGAGCTGTTGCGGATCTGGTTGGCGCTTGCTACCGAGCGACCCGACATCGAGTACGCCCACGGTCTATGCTCGAGTGGACTGATCTGGCGCGTGATCGACTCGGACATTGACCCCCTGTATCTCGCAAGCCTTGGGCTATGGGCGCCGCATGGCGAAGTGACGTGGATTACCGGCGAGGCGGGTGATCCGTTGCCGAAATCCAAATCACCGCAACTGGCCGAGTTCATCGGGCAGATGGTGCTGATGCCAAGCATGCAGGCTGTATTTCGGCCAGCACTCTTCATGTATGCACTCATATTCGCCTGTGGTGTAGCGATGTTCCGCCGCAATGACCGATCGATGGCTCTGTTGTTGTTCCTGCCTGCAGTGCATACCGCTTTCCTGTCAATTTCGATCGTCGCACAGGATGCCCGTTATCAGCTCCCGTTGTACGCGATCACCCTGGCCGCAGTTCCGTTGCTTCTTGGCGCCCGCAGGGTGACGACGAAGCATCCCATTTCTACCGACCCGCATCCCGGCTCGGCATGAGTTGGCGCAGGGCAACCACTGCCTGCGGGCTGGCGGCAGGTGTTGTTCTGTCGGCGGCTTGGCTACCAGCGTCGGCACGCTTCCTGGATCTCGCTGCGGCGCCTGCAGTGCTCGTGTTCATCCTCGCCAGCGTGTTGTCTGGTGCGGCGATAGCTGCCGCCCTGCGGCGTACGCATCCGGTATGGGGCAGGACGAAGACCGGCACGCGCGTAGGCTGGATCACCACCTGCATCCTCGGTGGTTGGCTGTTGACCTGGATGATTCCTTTCGATCCGGCGCCAGCCACAACCCTGCAGGTGGAAGTCGAGACCCTCGGCAAGGGTGCACCTGAATCCAAAGGCTCAGAAGTCTGGTTCCGCCTCATCGTCGATGGCCGCGATGCAGAACTGGGTGAAATCAAGGCGGGCCCAACGTGGATGGTGGCCAATGGCTACCTGATCTCCCCGATCAACAGCCCACCAGACAAGGCCCACTGGAACGGCCACTATTCCAGCGACATCTATGTTCAGTTCTTCACCCATCCGTGGTCCGGGCACGCCATCCTGCGCTGGGCCGGGAAAGAACAGCACTACAACCTCTACAGCCCCACCGGTGGCGAAATCAGGGTTCACCTGGCCGGAGATGCCCCCAATCCGCACTTCCTGACACTTCCCTCGCGAACACCGCTGCAATATCTAGTGCAGGCATGCCAGTCCGTGGCTCTCGGCCTGCTGCTATTGGCCGGTTTCGGGCTGGCATCGCGTTGGCCATCGCCCTGGAAATCAGCGCGGAACGATGAAGCGCAACCGTCATTGGGCAGGGAAGTCTTGATCGCAGCACTGCCATTGCTGCTTGTCGGCAGCATCCTGCTGGTGTTATTCCTGCCCGCTATCCTGACCACCGACTCATTGAACCAGTGGGCGCAGGCGGCAAGCGGTAGGTTCGATGACGCCCATCCGGTTCTGTATGCGTTCTACCTTTGGTTCGTCCAGCAGATCCTGCCCAGCCCCACCCTTGCGGCCTGGCTGCAGATGGCCGCTCTGGCGCTGGCATCCGGATGGTTGGCGACTGTTGTCCGTCGAGCCTGCAACGCACCGCGCTGGACATCGACGGCCGGCGGCCTGCTGCTGGCTGCGTATCCAGTGACGGCGTTGTCATCCATAACACTGTGGAAAGACATTCCGTATGCAACCAGCGTGGTCGCGCTAACCGCCTTTGTCATTGGCAGTACCATCCTCGACCGACCAAGCCTGCGCAAGTGGTACAACTGCCTGGCGTTGGTACTGCTCGCTGCCTGCTGCATGGCGCTGCGGCACAACGGGCCTCCCGTAGCGGTCGCAGCCTTCTTGATCCTCCTGCTACGGCCAGGTACCCGCATGCGTGTGCTGGTCTGCCTGCCGCTGGCTGCCAGCCTCATGTGGAGCATCAAGGGTCCGTTGGCCGACAGCGTGGGCACGCATCGCACCAGTGCGGCTTACATGGCCTATACCCACCACCTGTCCGCACATCTGGCAGCGGGCCAGAATCCGGAGTCTGCCGAGGACAATGCGATACTTGAAGCCGTCGACAGTGGAGCCCGCGACTGGCGATATCGCTGCTCGGTGGTGAATACGACCATCTTCAATGATCATTATGATATTCCGACGGCCGTGAAGCATCAGGATGACCTGTTCCGGATCTGGCTCGGCATGGCCCTGAAACGGCCGGATATCGAACTTGACCACGTGCTTTGTGCCAGCGGAATGGTCTGGCGCTACCGGACCTCGGGGCCACTGTATCTCTATGTCTTCGGCTTCGAGATCGGCGAAGAGCAGAATCTGCAATGGGTGCAGCCGGGGCTGAGCGGACCGCCGCAAGCATCCGTGCTGCCGAACGCGACCAACTGGATGGGCAAGACCCTGTTGAAGCCTCAGCTGGGACGCCTTTGGCGCCCCGCTCCTTTCCTGATCGCGCTGTGCCTGCTGACCGTAGTTGCGTGGAGGCGCACCTGTGATCAACGCATACTGCTTGTGCCGATCCTGGTGCTGGTTCATAGCGCGATCCTGATGGTGGCGATCATTGCCCAGGACGCGCGCTATCAGCTTCCCCTCTACATGGTGTGCCTGATCGTCGCGCCAGCGCTCGTGCTGGCGCGGCGGCAACCGCATCACATTCCGTTGGCAGCCGGGCGCGCCGCCGGATAGCGCAGCAGGAGGCGATGCAATGCATGCCGCGGCATCGCTGCCGTATCATGTGAAAGGAAGGCCAGCAACAGCTGTACCCCAAGAACCAATGGCAACGCTGCCAGCATGATGGTGCCGAGCGGAGTAATGAGGCCACCTTCCACTGAACCAATCCAGTGATACAGGCCGAACGCCAAGCCGAAAACGATCATCGGCACGGCAACCAGAAGCTCAAATGAGGCAATGTTCATGTCTCGCAGAAAGTAGCCGTAGATAATGCGCTTGCTGGTATTGCGTACGTGCTTGGCGAGGAACTCGCCAACGATCTTCGAGACCTTCAAGCCGCTTACTTCGTCACCGTAGCGGGCGTCCATCGGCACGTCGAGCACCTTTGCCCTCATCACATTGAGCCGGAACAGAATGTCGCTCTCGAAGAAGTATCGCGAGCTGATCGATTCGCAAGGCAAGCGACGCGCAACTTCAGCATGGATGGCGGTATAGCCGTTGGTGGGATCGAACAGGTCCCAATACCCAGTCGATGCCTTTGCCATGAACGACAATCCCAGGTTGCCAATCCGCCGCAGCAGGGGCATCGATTTGATCTCACGCAGATCGAAGAACCGATTGCCCTTGGTGTAATCGGCATCAGCCCCGAGGATCGGCGACACAAATGCTTCGATCAATGCCGGGTCCATCTGGCCATCACCGTCGAGCTTCACGATGACCGTCGCGCCATCCACCACAGCGCAGCGGTAGCCATGCATGACGGCACCGCCTACGCCGGTATTCACGCGGTTGCGCAGCACAACCACACGAGGATCGCTGCAGCTCCGTTCGATCAGGTCGCCACTGCCATCAGGGCAGGCATCATCAACACAGTAGATGCGATCGACTTCGGGGCCGATCTCAGCCAGCAACTTCAGGATCTGACGGGTCACCTTGTAGCACGGGATCACCACTGCTATCCCTCTATCCCACTCCATCGCCTTTCTCCAGCAACAATGATGCATGTGTTTCTGCACCGAACGGGCATCTCAAATACAACTCAGCGGCGCAGCCGCCGCAACAGCGCCGACAATCTGTACCCCAGCCCGACGATGCGACTACGGCGCAATGCCTGCATCTCGTCGAGCGCTTCGACAACGCCACCTAGCAACAGCCCCGATGAGCTCCCATCGATTCGCGGGGGAGCGGCCAGCGCCCCCAGCAGGTTCGGTGACACCACCGGCCCCTGTCCAACCAACGTCGCCCCGCCCACCATCTCCGCATAAAGCAGGCTGTGGCGAGCGCGCATGGCCGGATCGTGAATCATTGAATCCGGGCGCTGCCGGTAGAAAAAATGTACGTCATTGGTGACAACGAAACGACTGCCTTGCTGCAGCGCGCGACGGTAAAGCTGCCAGTCTTCATAGGAACGCAGGCTTTCGTCATAGCCGAGTGCACGAAGTACCGAAGTCCGCGCCAGGCTGGTCGCCGTTGAGAAACGATTGCCCAGCGCACCGGAATCAAATGCCGCACCAACCATTGGCAAGCCCTGACCGAGCCGCAACTCGTTCACATCATGCGCAGAATCGTCACCGAAGAAATAGGCGCAGCGAGGAACAACGAAGTCGTGCGCAGGCTGTCGCTGCAGTGCTCGTACAGCAATCGAAACAAACTCTGGCGACACCAGATCATCCGCGTCCAGGCACAGGGTGAACTCACCCTGCGCTGCGGCAACGCCGGCATTCCTGGCAGCAGACAATCCCTGGTTGAACTCAAGACGGACCACGCGCAGGCCAGCGGTGGGGCTTGCTTCCAGCTCTTCGATGAGCTGCACCGTGCCGGGATCCGTCGATCCATCGTCAACAACGATGACCTCCAGATCGCTCCATGAAAACTGCTGTATGTTGCGCAAGGTCTGCGGCAGCCAGCGGCCCATGTTGTAGCAGGGCACGACCACGGAGACCTTGGCTGGGCCCAGCGTACCAACGTCAAGCTTGGGCAGCGGCGGGGAAGGCCCCATCCGCAGGTGACGAGTGGGCACCCACTGCTGCGAAGCCCGCAGCGCTTCGAACAGCCCACGGGCATCCGTGTAGCCAAGATGGGTCCGCCCCTGTTCCCACCCCTGTGCCGCAGCCAGCGCCGGGTTGGCGACATCCACAATCAGGCTATGGCCATGAGCAAGCAGCTCCCGCGCCAGAGCCGAGCCTGCAGACCAGCGATCAGGCATGACCACACGCATGGGCGAAGCGCGCAGGCAATCTGCAGGCGCTTCCTGGAAACGATGACGCAGGGCAGCAGGCACCACATGCAGCACTTCGGATAGAAGCGCAGGCTGGCAGACGACCGAGACCTGCAGCAGACCATCATTGCTCTGCTGCAGGTAACCGGAAATCGCCCGCAGGCACTGCCTGAGAGCAGGCGCTTCGGTTGCGACGCAAGCCAGTGCTGAACCCACTGCATGCTGCTCCGACACGAGCCCGGCTGACTCCAGCAGCGTCGCCTGCAGGTGAAGCGGCCTCTGGCTGCCTGGAAGGAAGCGCTGCAAGGATTCCGCGATCGCCTGACTATCGACCAGAACCTGGTCGCATTGCTCCAGGCACATCCGCTCCATGTCCATCAACATCAGCGCAGCCATCTCGACATTGCGTCCCTGCCTCAGGACTTCGATGGCCTGGATGCCGTCAAACCGCAATATCACGCGCGTAGTGTCAAACACCTCTGACAGAGCTCGCTCCTGGAGAAGTGCATAGGCCAGCGCACCACACGATGGAATCTCCACACAGTCCAGGTGCACATCCTGCTGCAGCGCCCGAAGCGCCGCCATCACCGCCAATGACCAACCGAGCTGCTCCGCGTCACCACTGCGGCGGACATCAGGCAACCGTCGGCCCTGCATTGCATGCAAAGGCGAATTCACGCACAGCGTGCGTCTCTCCGCACACTCCTCGAGCAGGTCGGCGGGCGGCGCTCCCTCGCCAACGATCAGCACCGAAGCAGCGGGCGTCGCGCGCAGGCGGGCACGCGCCAATGCAGCCCGCTCTCCGCCAACACGCCAACACGCCAGCTGGATGACGATCACATGCATCGATGCTGCCCCGGAACGCTCACCGCAATCGGCGATAGATCGGCGCCAGTCGCTGCACCGACCATTTACCCAAGCGCAGTACCCATGGCGCCCGCTTCTGCAGAAGCCTGGCAAGTGCCAGGGTGTAGCGCACGGACTCGCTTTCCATCAGTGCCTGCAGCCGATAGGCCATTTCCGCGTTGGAGGCATCCCCCATGAACCCGCTCGGCGATACATGCGCACCGAAGATGAAGTACGCAGGCACCTCCAGTGAGCCGACACGCACGCGCTTGCGCTGCAGGCGCCGGCGCATCGCGATCTGGATCTGCTCCAAGTGCCGTTCATCTGGTTGCCCCTGATGCCGTGCAAGCACGTTCACGGCGGAAGTCACCATGAAGCGCGCACCCGACTGGCAGGCGCGCAGCATCATTTCCCATACTTCAAGTGCAGGGATGACGGGATCGAATGCGAAGCGCCTGGCAACCTCGGTCCGGATCACGTAGCTTTCCGGCGCCAGGCGGTTCTCGTAGAGTCCTGCGAGGCGTCCTTCACCATAGAAAATGCGGAATCCATCCGGGGCGACATTGCCGGCGATTACATCATCGGGATCCACGGTCACGCCCACCTGCCCCACGACCACATCAAAATCCGGGTGCGACGCCAATGAGCTCACCGCGACCTTGAGGAAGCCCGGCAGCAACTGGTCACCACCACGCACGAATCCAGCAAACGGCGTCTCAACCAGCGCAAGGCCCATGTTGCGCGCTACAGCGTCACCAACGGGCACCGCAAGCCGATGCACGGACAAACGCGGATCATTGCTACCCAGCTGGTCCAGCGCAACGATATCGCGTGGGTCCCGCGAGGCATCGTCAATCACGATCAGCTTGTCAAGCGTCAGATTGGACGCGAGGATGCTATCCAGCGTATTCAATACGCGCCCCGCACTATCGCGGTTGACGACGACTACGGTCAATTGCCTGTCCAGGGGAACCGTAGCAGGTATTGCCACCGGATCAAGCCCCTTCCAGGGAAGCGGGTCCTTCGGCACCTCGACGGGCGACAGTCGGCCGGGGGTGCTTTCAAACAGGCCGCAAAGCGCGCGTGCCAGATCTTCGGCGCTCCCATCAAACGTGCTGCAGTTGTATCCATCCCGCCACGGACTGCCCGGCCCGAAAGCCGGATTCTGCGCGTTGAGCACGCAGGCTGCGCCTGACAGCGATGCCTCGTACGCAGCAAGGCAGAAAGACTCCCATGGCGATGGGAATACGCATACCGCGCCAGAAATGCTCTTCTCGCGCGCCGCACCGGTTACGCCACGGGCAAACACCACCCGGCTGCGCAGGTCCTCTGGCACCAGCGAGATGACATACTCCTGATAGCTCACATCAAAAGAATGCGCCAGGAAAACAATGTTGCCCTGATAACGCGGCCTGTCCCGCAGGAACTGGATGCAGCCACGGATGAAAGTATCCGGGCGCTTGATATCCTGCAGTTTCGAAGTGAACAACAGCGGCGTTGAATCATTGATCACGGCGGTCTGTGTAACCGGCTGCATCGTATCCAGCAACACCGGCGGAGCATGCAGGCGCAGGCGTGGAGTCCACTCCTCCTCGCTGAAGCCGTAGAACACGCGGAACGCCTCGGCAACCGGCGCGATCTGACCGACGATAATGTCGCAATCGGCCAGTGCCTTTCGCTCTAGATCAAAGAGATTCAACCCGTGCACACTCTGCACGCGCGGCTCAAAATCGGCCAGGATGCTGTCTGTAGTGTGCAGGCGCACGGCCAGCGTGGCCGTCGTCAATGCGCTGCCAAGCAGCTTTTCCTGGGTTGCGGCGAACGCAGGTGCCCCCCAGTCCACGAACTCGACATACTCAAGCGGGCCTTTCAGGCGTTCCAGCTCGAGCAGCCCCTGCAGCACATGCACCGATTCCCAATGCAGCATGCTGTGGGTGAACGCCGACATTGGCGGGAAAATCTCCCCACGCTCGTCTACTTGTTGAAAGCGCGAATGCGGCCACGCGAGGAAGGTCACGCCCGGGTGGGCGACCGCGAACGCGTCCGCCTCGACGTTGTCGCCGACGTAAAGTACTGCCATCTCCGCGCGATCTTCTTCCGGCGCGGTCATCAGCATGTTCGCGATCACGCGTCCAATGCCACCGGCGGTAAAGGGGAAAAGTTCGCGGGTAACGAAAACCCTCAAGCCCATTTTTAGATTTCCATAAATTCTGAATATCGCTCGAAGGACAACGCCACCATCTGGCGCGAGTAGGACGACATCATGTCATCCATCTCCACTGCGGGAGCCGCCAATATCCGGCGCAGCGTCTGGCGCACATCGGCAACGCTGAGGGGATCGGCCACCTGGGTAATCTCGACATAGGGATGGTCTTCCAGCGCATCCATCCCCAGACGTCCCCGCAGCGCGGGAGTACCGGCAGCAAGTGCCTCCAACTCCACCATCGGATGGCAGTCGACGATGGAGGCATTCATCACTGCATCGGCTTGCGACATCGCCTCCATCATTTGCAACTGGCTGAGTTTTGGAAGACGCTTAACATTCTTGTCCACCCGGTACGGTAACGCGAAATCATCCGCCATCAGCCAAATGTTTGCCACTTCCGCGGTCGCAGCCGCGGCTGCGGCATTCGTGAAGATGTTCTTGTGAATCAGGTTCCAGGACGGAATGAATACGGTGGCTCCGGTCGCCCGCCGTGGAATGCGCTTGCCGGTATAGGCTGGCGGCATGTTGTAGACCTGCCTCTGCCAGCCCGCTACATCTGCAAGCGCCGCATGGGAACCTGCGCGCATGACACTGATCCTGCGGATCAGACCGGTGCGGACCGCCTTGTAGGCCAACGCGAACAGGCGCCGTTCTTCAACATGGATCCACATCGAGGGCGCGCCATGCCAGACCATGTAGATCCGGTCGAATCCGGCTGCAGCGAGGCCTTTCACCCACTGCAACATGCCATCGGAGAATCCATGAATAACCAGCCGATTCACCTTGTTGGCGGCAAGCAGACGGGCCACCTCCTCAACATCGCCGGCGCCGGGCGCTGAGGTACTGGTCACCGCAAGCTTGTGTCCCGGGAGCGAGCCGCAGGCCGCACGGATACCGAACCACTCCTGATGCATGATGTGGCAGACCCGCTCATGCCCAACCACAGCCTGTGCGAATCGCATGTCACGGCGGGCGTTGAATTCGTACACCGAAGGTGCCGGCTGACCGACCGAGGCACTGCCACCTACCGGTGCTTCGAGGTATGGCATGGCGCGCTCTTCCGTTCGGCTGCTCAGGACCTGGCGGACCTGCTCACGGAGGCCCTGTTGCCATTGCAGGTGCTGGTTGGCGCTTTGGGCAGCTTCCAACCGGGCCTGCACCTGCTCAAGCTCTCGCTCCTGCTGCGCCAGCGATTCGACAAGCGTCGCTTCACGCGCATGCAGCGCTTCAATCCGCTCCAAGGACTGGACCTGCTGCACGGAGGTCTCGCCAGCCAGCACGCCGATACGCATCGCCAATGCCGGAAGCGCATCAATGGCTGCGGTAAGATGGCCTATACCATCCAGCAGGCCCACGTCATCGCCTAGATGCTGTCGCGCGATGTCCAGATTCGTTCGCGCGCGTTCTTCGGCCTGACGATAGAGCTCCACCGCATCACGCATCTGCGCGATGTCGCCGCCAAGCGTGGCACTTTCCACTTCCATGCCACGCGCAACAGCCGTGGTAGCTTCCAGCGTCCGCAACAGGTAGTCACCGGCGGTGATCGGTTCAAACCCGCGGGCGCCCGGCACACGAAGCTGGCGTGGGATCCCGGCGGCGGATTCGTGCAGAATGTAGATGGCATGGTCCGAGAGGATTCCGTCTTCGACGTCCACATTCATGTCCGGCGCCAACGTGCCGGCAACATCATGACTCCAGCAACCTGCGTGCCACAGGTTGGCCAGCAGGCTGATCGACACCGGTCGGTTCTCGATGAAGCACAGCCGTCCTTCGGGCGCCAGCAACGCACGCATCTGTGCAAGTACGTCTGCCGCCTGTTCGCGGTCGTTGTGGATCAACACCGAGACGGTGAAGATCACATCAAACTGCTCGCCCTGCATGGCGTCGGCCAACGAAGATCCGACGCGGATGCGATGCCCGATGTCTGCGGCCAGTTCAACAGGCGGTTCACGCAGCAGTGGCTCCACCATAGCAGGGGAGATATCGAAACCGAAGTAGTCCACGAAGGCATGCTGCGGCAGCAACCGCGCAAGACGTCCGAAGCCCACCCCGAAGTCCAGAACCCGAACCGGCCGCCCCAGTTCTTCGGAACGCTCGGCGAGGAATCCCACCAGCCACGCTTCCTGCCGGGCGTAATTGCTGTTGCCCGCCTCACGCCGGATCTTCTGCTGGTCGGCATAGAGATCACCGCTCCTGTTGATCCAGTAGTCCCGGTTACGAGTATTCATCAGGCACGGGCCTCTATCGGCTGATCGCTGGTGATGCGCCCATGCTCAAGATGCATGATGCGATTGCAATTAGCGGCGATGATGTCCTGATTGTGGCTGGCCAGGACCAGAATGCTGGCCTTCTGTACGATTTCGGCGAGGCGTTGCTGAGCGCGGGCGTTGAAGTCCGCATCGCCGACACCCAACCATTCGTCCATCAGCAGAATCTCGGCATCGAAACTGGTGGCAATCGAAAACGCCAGACGCACCATCATGCCACTGGAGTACACGCGCACCGGCATGTTCACATAGGGGCCAAGGCCCGAGAACTCGCAGATCTGCGGGATCTTGCTTTGGATCTCAGCACGGGAAAGCCCATGCAGCAGCCCCTTCAACCGGATGTTCTCGACGCCGGTTGCTTCGAAATCCATGCCCATCGTCACGTCCAGCAGATTGGCAACGCGCCCCTGGCTGCGGATGTAGCCAGAAGTTGGCTCATAAACGCCCGCAAGTGTTTTCAGCAACGTGGTCTTGCCTGCTCCGTTATGGCCGACGAGACCCAGCTTGTCACCCTCACGCAGGTTGAAGGTGACGTTCTGGAGAGAATCCACCACGGTCACGTTGCGGCTGGTGGGAGCCACGCGCCCGCCGGTAACGGCGGACATGATGGCTCCCTTCATGGAGCGGTTGTTGGTGCCATAGATCGGCAGCTGGACGCTGCAGTCGACCACTTCAATGAAGGTCATGGTGTTACACCCACAGCGAGATCTTGTGGCGATTTGCCGCCAGGAAGGGAAGCGCGATCACAAACGCCGCGGTGATGAAGGCGAGTACGAAGTAGTACGAGTGCGCTTCTGGAACCTGTCCCATCAGCGGCATGCGCACGATCTGGATGAAGTGGTAGATTGGATTGATATCGGCAACCCAACGATGCGGGCCCAGCATGTCCGCCTTCCAGATGATCGGCGTCATGAAGAAGCCGAGCTGCATGAAGTTTGCGATCGCGGGTTGCAGGTCGCGGAAGCGAGCAGACAGCATGCCGAATATCGCCGTAATGGGAATGGTCGCCAGCACAATCAGGGCAACGCCCGGCAAAGCGAGCAACCAAACCAGCTCCGGCTCGATCTTGAGAAATACAACAAACGGCAGATAGGCGACTGCCCCGTGCAGGAACACGATGAAGGTTCGTGTCACCAACCGCATCACATGAAGCGTCATTGGCAGTCGCATCGAACGGATCAGATTCTCCGAAGCAGTGAACGTGGTACATCCCTCCTGCACTGTGGTCGAGATGTAGATCCACACAATATCGCCAAGAGCGATGTAGGGCAGATAGTCCCGAAGGTTCATCCGGAACAACTGGCTGTAGAGCAGGCCAATACCGAGAATCAGCACAAACATGCTGATGGTAATCCAGAAGGGACCCAAGACTGATCGGCGATACTTGTGCTTGATGTCAAGTAGTGCCAACGCCGTCCAAGCACGCCAAGCTCCCATGCCTTCGGCAATGTCACGAATGAACGCTGGGAGAGCCTTCATCTGAGTATCGTGGCTGCTGATTCGGACCGGACGCCGATCAGCTTCCGCCTTCAAAATAGTTTCGGTGTTCAAGCCAATGCTCCTTCCAGATCCACCTGCAGATCCCCCAGCTCCTCCACACCCACGCTCAGCCGCACCAGCGCATCGCTGATCCCCAGCTGCTCCCGGCGCGCGACCGGGATCGAGGCATGCGTCATCACCGCCGGATGGTTCACCAGGCTTTCCACGCCGCCCAGCGACTCGGCCAGGGTGAACAGTTCGGTCTTCTCGCAGAAGCGCTTGGCCGCCTCGAACCCGCCCTTCAGCACGATCGAGACGATGCCACCGAAGCCGGCCATCTGCTTGCCGGCCAGCTCATGCTGCGGGTGCGAGGGCAGGCCCGGGTAGATCACTTTTTCCACCGCCGGGTGCTTTTCCAGCCACTGCGCCAGCGCCAGCGCGTTGGCGCAGTGTGCCTTCATCCGCAGCGGCAGGGTCTTCAGGCCGCGCAGGGCCAGGAAGCTGTCGAACGGCCCCTGCACGCCACCCACCGAGTTCTGCAGGAACGCCATCTGCTCGGCCAGGTCGGCATCATCACCGACCACGACCATGCCGCCGACCATGTCCGAGTGACCGTTAAGGTACTTGGTGGCCGAATGCAGGACCAGTTCCGCGCCCAGCTCCAGCGGGCGCTGCAGCATCGGCGAGGCAAAGGTGTTGTCGACCACCACGATCAGGCCGTGGCGCTTGGCGATGGCGGCCACCGCAGCGATGTCGACGATCTTCAGCATCGGGTTGGTCGGGGTCTCGATCCACACCATCTTCGTCTTCGGCGTGATGGCAGCTTCAAATGCCGCCAGATCGGTCAGGTCGACGAAGCTGAAGTCCAGCCCGGCGGTGCGGCGGCGCACGCGCTCGAACAGGCGGAAACTGCCGCCGTAGATATCGTCCATCGCCACCACGTGGCTGCCGGCGTCCAGCAGCTCGATCACGGTCGAGCTGGCCGCCATGCCGGAAGCAAAGGCGAAGCCGCGGGTACCGCCTTCCAGCGAGGCCACGCAGCGCTCATAGGCGAAGCGGGTCGGGTTGTGGGTACGCGAGTACTCGAAGCCCTGGTGCTCGCCCGGGCTGGACTGGGCATAGGTCGAGGTGGCGTAGATCGGCGGCATCACCGCACCGGTGCTGGGATCGGGCGACTGGCCACCGTGGATGGCCAGCGTGGCCAGGGCCAGCGCGCGGTCGGGCGAAGAGGAGTTGGACATGTCGTTTCCTGAATGGCGCCGACGTGCGGCGCCGTCAAAGGATCGGGAGTCTATCAGCGCAGCCTTAACAAGCTTTGACGCAAATAAACCGGAATTCAGTGGCGATCTGCAGCGATCCGCGGCTTACTGCACGCGACGGCGCAGATAGTTCAGCAGGTCGATGCGGGTGATCAGGCCGAGGAAGGCGTCACCGTCCATCACGATCGCCACCTGGCCGCGGTCGAACACCGGCAGCAGGGCCTCGATCGGCGACTTCACGTCCAGCCGGTCCAGCTTGCTGACCATCGCGGTGGCCACGGTGTCGCGGAAGCGCGCTTCGTCGCCATAGACATGCAGCAGCACGTCGCTTTCGTCGACGATGCCGACCAGCTGGTCACCGTCCATCACCGGCAGCTGCGACACGTCGTACAGCTTCATGCGCTGGTAGGCGGTGGTCAGCAGGTCGTTCGGGCCGATCACCACGGTGTCGCGCTGGCCGTACGGGCGCAGGATCAGGTCGCGCAGGTCGCCGTGCTGCGGGCGCTGCAGGAAGCCGTTGTCCAGCATCCAGTAGTCGTTGTACATCTTCGACAGGTACTTGTTGCCGGTATCGCAGACCAGCACCAGCACCTTCTTCGGGGTGGTCTGCTCCTTGCAGTACTTCAGTGCCGCGGCCAGCAGGGTGCCGGTGGACGAACCGCCGAGGATGCCTTCCTTGCCCAGCAGCTCGCGCGCGGTATGGAAGCTCTCGGCATCGCTGATCGCATAAGCCTTCTTGACGCGGCTGAAGTCGGAAATCGACGGCAGGAAGTCCTCGCCGATGCCTTCCACCAGCCAGCTGCCCGACTTGTCGTTGAGCACGCCATCGTTGATGTATTCAGCAAGGATCGAGCCGACCGGATCGGCCAGCACCAGCTCGGTCTTCGGCGACAGCCTGGCGAACGCGCGCGACAGGCCGGTCATGGTGCCGGAGCTGCCGCAGCCGAACACGATGGCGTCGAGGTCGCCGCCCATCTGCTCGAGGATCTCCGGGCCGGTGCCGAACTCATGCGCGGCCGGGTTGTCCGGGTTGCCGAACTGGTTGATGAAGTAGGCGCCCGGGGTCTGCTCGGCGATGGTCTTGGCCAGGTCCTGGTAGTACTCCGGGTGGCCCTTGGCGACGTCCGAACGGGTCAGGCGCACTTCGGCGCCCATAGCCTTCAGGTTGAAGATCTTTTCCCGGCTCATCTTGTCGGGAACAACCAGGATGAGCTTGTAGCCCTTCTGCTGGGCCACCAGTGCCAGGCCCAGGCCGGTGTTGCCGGCGGTACCCTCGACCAGGGTCGCGCCCGGCTTCAGGTCACCCCGCTGCTCCGCCGCCTCGATCATCGACAGGCCGATGCGATCCTTGATCGATCCGCCCGGATTGGCGCTCTCCAGCTTCAGGTAGAGCTCGCAGACACCAGTGTCCAGCCGCTGGGCCTTGACGATCGGGGTCTGGCCGATGAGTTCGAGGACGGAAGAATGGATGGGCATTCGGAGGACTTTCGATTCGCGCCACGCAGGGCCGGACCGATGATTATCCGACGGATGGCGCTGAATGTCAGGTCGGCGCGGAGATGCCGCCCGCCGGCCCCGTAAAGGGATGCGGGCGGCCCCGGATCGACGAGGAGACCGGTACCGCCCGCATCGGTGAGTGGTGCCTGGAGACCAAGGCACCACCGCCTGTGGTGCCTTGGCGCGGCCGCCTCATCGGCGGTGCCGCGATGCCGGGGCAGAAGCGTCCGGCGGGGCCATCGATGGCCGGGTCACGCCGTTCCGGGCGCGACGGAGTGCGTCAAAGCGTGGGGGACGTCGTTGGGAGCGGTGTTTCGTACATTCGCAGAAGACGTTGCTTGGCCAGCAGCTTCTCACGCTTCATGCGACCCAGGGTGACATCATCGATCGGGAGTACACCCAACTCCGCGTCCATGCACTTCTTGTTCAACTTGCGGTGCTGGTCATGGAGTGCCCTGAACTCCGGATCACGCGCGCGACGGGCGTCGATCTCGCTCTGGGGCTGATCTTCAAACATGATGGACCTCCTTCGACAGATACACGAACGCCCCGGCCGCAAGGCACGGGGCGTTGTTCATGGAGGAGTGCCGGTCGATGGCCACCTGGACGCCTGCAACGACCTGCGGCACTGGCCTGCGCACGTCGATCTGCTGCGGTTCGCGCCCTGCTTGCATCGGCCCGGCCCTCCCATCGTCCGGTCCGCGGCATTGCGTCCCGGACGATTGACCCTACGCCTGCTCAGGGCGGGGTACAAGACCCCTGCGACAAAAAGACCGAACCCCGCCGGGGCGGGGTTCAGGCTGAATGCTCATTGCAACGAAAAACAAACAATATCAATGCATTACGGCGCGATGATGACCTCGGCCGAGCGCGCCCGGGTGGAGGCAGCCTTCTTGCCACTGACCTGGATGCGGTTGCTGGCGACACCACTCGCGACCAGGGCGTCGCGCAGCGCTTCGGCACGCTTCTGGCCCACGCCGTTGGCACTGTCGTAGGCCTCGATGCGCAGGCGGCCCTTCTTCCCGATGTTCAGGTACTCGGCGAGCGCCTTGGCCTGGTTGCGGGCGCCGCCAGACAGGCTGGACGCACCTGCAGCGAACGCGTCGCCCCCGAAGGTGAAGACCTCACCGCGCGCATCGAACTTCGAACCCGGCAGCTTCTGGCCCGACACCAGCTCGGCCTCCTCGCGGGCCAGCTTGGCGGCGTTCTGCTGGGCGGCGCTGAGGCGCTGCTGCTGCTTGCCGGCCACGCTGGTCAGGGCGTTTTCGGCGTCCTGGCGGGCCAGGGTTTCGGCCTCGGCGGCCTGGCGCAGGCGTTCAGCTTCCTCGGCCTGCATCTGCGCCTGCATGCGCAGCTGTTCGGCCTCCTGGCGGGCACGGGCGGCATCGCGGCGGCTGGCCTCGATCAGCAGGTCGCTGCGGGTGCGCTCCAGGCGGTCGACCTCGCGGGCGGCCAGCGCAGTGCGCACCGCGGTCTCGGCAATCTCCACCCGGCGCTCGGCCAGGTAGGTGGCCAGCTCCTGGTCACGGCGCTTGGCCTTGTCCAGCGTCGCGATGGCCTGCTGCGCCTGCATGCGCTCGAAGGCGCCCAGCTCAGCGGTATCCGGGTTGGCCTGGATGGCCATCAGGCGCTGGCTCAGCTGCGCCACCATCGGGTTGTCGGCGGCCACGGCCAGGGTCGGCAGCGCCAGCAGCGCGGCCAGGGTTGCGGCGGTCATCGGCTTCACCGGCGGTCCTCCCCGGTCGACAGCTGGCGTTGCAGCTGGTTGACCTCGTTGCGGCGCAGCTGCAGCTGCGCGCTGACGGTGGCCTCCTCGCTGCGGACGCGGGCCAGGTCGGCGTCGGCGGCGGCGCGCAGGGCCATTGCCGGCGCATTCTTGCGCTCGCGGCGGTCGCCCGCGGCGCGCTGGGCCTGCTCCAGCCCCTGCCGGGCCAGCCCGATCAGGTCCGGGGCGTACTGGTCGGCATCGGCCTGGGTGGCCTTGTCGACCGCCTGCCGGGCCTGCGCCAGTTCCAGGGCGGCGTCCTGCGCCCAGGCGGGGGCAGACAGTGCGAATGCAAACGCCATCACATACAGGCCATGGCGCATTCGTGCGAAGCTAAGTCGTTTCATTGGGGAGGCCGTACCGGTTGTCGGTTCGCGGCCATTGTCGTCAAGCCGACACCGTGCTGGCAACGGGCGTCGGCCGTTTCGTTGGGGAAAATTCGCAATGGATATCGGCTACTTCCTGAAGCTGATGACCGAAAAGAACGCTTCGGACATGTTTTTGACCACCGGGGCACCGGTCTACATCAAGATCGAGGGGAAGCTCTATCCGCTGGGCAACACCGGCCTGCCGCCAGGCATGGTGAAGAAGATTGCCTACTCGCTGATGGATGAGGGCCAGGTGCCGCAGTTCGAGCGCGAGCTCGAGCTCAACATGGCCATCGCCCTGCCCGACGCCGGGCGCTTCCGCGTCAACGTGTTCAAGCAGCGGGGCGAGGTTGGCATGGTCATCCGCGCCATCCGCAGCCGGATCCCGAGCATCGAGGAGCTGAACCTTCCGCAGGTGCTGAAGGACGTCATCATGACCCCGCGCGGGCTGGTGCTGGTGGTGGGGTCCACCGGCTCCGGCAAGTCCACCTCGCTGGCATCGATGATCGACCACCGCAACAGCACCACCACCGGTCACATCCTCACCATCGAGGACCCGATCGAGTACCTGCACAAGCACAAGATGTCGATCGTCAACCAGCGCGAGGTCGGCCTGGACACCCATGCCTTCCACAACGCGCTGAAGAACGCGATGCGCGAAGCGCCGGACGTGATCCTGATCGGCGAGATCCTGGATGCGGAAACGATGGAGGCGGCGATCGCCTTCGCCGAGACCGGCCACCTGTGCCTGGCGACCCTGCACTCCAACAACGCCGACCAGACCATCGAGCGCATCCTCAACTTCTTCCCGGAAAGCGCGCACAAGAACGTGCTGATGAACCTGGCGCTGAACCTGCGCGCAGTGATCAGCCAGCGCCTGGTGAAGAACAAGGAGGGCCGACGCCTGCCGGCCACCGAGGTGCTGATCAACACGCCGATGATCCGCGACCTGCTGCGCCGCGGCCAGGTGCACGAAATCAAGGCCGCGATGGAAGCCTCGCTGGAAGAAGGCATGGAGAGCTTCGACCAGTGCCTGTTCCGGCTGGCCAAGGCCGGCACCATCGAGCAGGAGGAAGCGCTGCGCGCGGCCGACTCGCGCGATGGCCTGGCCCTGAAGTTCCGCCTGTCCGAAGGCAGCAGCGGCGAGCACGACCCGTACGCGGACTTCTCGGCAGGCGCGCCCAGCATCACCCACGGCTTCTGATCCCACGAAAAAGGGGACGGAGGGGATTAAGTCGTTTGTGCACTTGCGACTTAATCCCCTCCGTCCCCTTTTTCTGAAGAATTCAGGGGGCGGTCTCATCCAATGAGACCCGTCATCCGTAGGTTTCCTCAATGGAAACCATCCGCAAGCTGGCCATTCTGGCCGATGCCGCCAAGTATGATGCCTCCTGCGCCTCCAGCGGCTCGGGCAAGCGCGATTCGCGCGCCAGTGGCGGTATCGGCAGCACCGAGGGCATGGGCATCTGCCACAGCTACACGCCCGATGGCCGCTGCGTTTCGTTGCTGAAGATCCTGCTGACCAACTTCTGCATTTACGACTGCGCCTATTGCGTGAACCGGGTCTCCAGCAACGTGGCCCGCGCGCGTTTCAGCGTGGACGAGGTGGTCACGCTCACCCTGGACTTCTACAAGCGCAACTACATCGAGGGCCTGTTCCTGTCCAGCGGCATCATCCGCAATGCGGACTACACCATGGAACAGATGGTGGAAGTGGCCCGGCAGCTGCGCGAAGAACACCGCTACGCCGGCTACATCCACCTCAAGACCATTCCCGAGGCCTCGCCGGAACTGCTGGCCAGTGCCGGGCGCTATGCCGACCGCCTGTCCATCAACGTGGAACTGCCCACCGAAGCCGGCCTGAGCGCCTTGGCGCCGGAGAAGACGGTGCATTCGATCCGTGGCGCGATGGGCGAACTGCGCTGGCGCATCGAGGAAGCCAAGGAAGCTCGCAAGGCCCCCGCAGCGGTGGCACCGACGGCCAGCGGCAGCGCTCGCCCGCGCCCTCCCCGTTTCGCACCGGCCGGGCAGAGCACCCAGATGATCGTCGGCGCGGACGGGGCAAACGACCAGCAGATCCTGGCCAGCGCCGACAGCCTGTACGGCAACTACCGCATGCGCCGGGTCTACTACTCCGCGTTCAGCCCGATTCCGGACGCCAGCCGGCAGCTGCCACTGCAGCCGCCACCGCTGCAGCGCGAACATCGCCTCTACCAGGCTGACTGGCTGCTGCGCTTCTACGGCTACGGCGTGGATGAGATTACCGATACCACCCAGGACAGCATGCTCGACCTGGATATCGACCCCAAGATGGCCTGGGCGATCCGCCATCCCGAGCGCTTTCCGGTCGATCTGAACCGGGCACCGAAGGAAATGCTGCTGCGCGTGCCCGGCCTTGGCGTGCGCAACGTCAAGCGCGTGCTGATGGCACGCCGCCACGGGCGGCTGCGCGTGGCCGACATCGCGCGCCTGAGAGCACCGATGAGCAAGCTGCTGCCGTTCGTGCTGCTGGCCGACCATCACCCGCGCAAAGCACTGGACGATCCGGCGGCGCTGCGCGCGCAGCTGGCCCCGCCTCCGCGCCAGGGTTCGCTGTTCGATGCCCCGTCTGCATCCTGACGCGCAGCGCTGGTCGCTGCGGGTGGATCCGCCGTGGTCGCTGCAGGCCTGGCGCGATGCTGCGCGCGAAGCGTTGCTGCGCGGCGTGGCCCCGCCTCAACTGGACTGGCTGGAAGGGAGCGACACCTCGCTGCTGGATGCGCCGGCCGTGCAGCAGGCGCCGATACTTGCCGATGCTGGAGCACCCAACGTTCCACGTGACTTCCTGGAACTGGCGGCCACCTGCCTGTGCCATCGCGATCCCCAGCGCCTGGCCTTGCTGTATCGCCTGCTGTGGCGCATCGCCCATGGCGAGCGATCAGTGCTGAGCAACCCCGCCGACGCCGATGTCCTGCGCGCGAAGGCCCTTGCCCAGGCCGTCCGCCGTGACACGCACAAGATGAAGGCATTCGTGCGCTTCCGCGAGGTGCCTGGCCAGCCTGATGCGTTCATCGCCTGGTTCGAGCCACAGCACCACATCGTCGACCGGGTCGCGCCGTTCTTCGCGCGCCGTTTCACCGGCATGCGCTGGGCCATCCTCACTCCTTCGCGCAGCGTCGCCTGGGATGGGCAGGCGCTCGCCTTCGGCCCTGGTGCACGGCGCGAGGATGCCCCGGCCGAGGATGCACGCGAGTCGCTGTGGCAGACCTACTACGCCAGCATCTTCAATCCGGCGCGACTCAACACACGGATGATGATGCAGGAGATGCCGGCCAAGTACTGGCGCCATCTGCCTGAAGCACAGTTGCTGCCACGCCTGGTGCGCGATGCGGCCGACCGCGTGCAGGAGATGCATGACCGGCCGGCGCAGGCGCCGCAACGCAGGATTCCCCCACGTGCGAACGCGGCGGCGCCGGCAACCGATGCCAGCAGTCTGGACAATCTGCGCGCACAGGCCAGCGCCTGCCGCCAGTGCCCGTTGTGGGAGCAGGCCACGCAGACCGTATTCGGGCAGGGGCCGGCAGGGGCCGAGGTGATGCTGGTCGGAGAACAACCCGGCGACACCGAGGATCTGCGCGGGCAGCCGTTCGCAGGACCCGCCGGCCAGGTGCTGGACCGCGCACTGGCGGAGCTGGGAATCGATCGCGCCCGGCTGTACCTCACCAACGCGGTGAAGCACTTCCACCATGAGCGGCGCGGCAAGGTGCGGCTGCACAAGCGACCGGAAAGCCGCCACATCCAGGCCTGCCGGCCCTGGCTGATGGGGGAGATCGCGCGTGTGCGGCCCAGGGTGATCGTGTGCCTGGGCGCGACAGCGGCAGCCTCGGTATTCGGTCGTGACTTCGACCTCTCGCGCGACCGCGGACGCTGGCACACCCTCGAAGACGGCACGCGCGGCTACGCCACGGTGCACCCGGCGTGGGTGTTGCGGCAGGCCGACGATGCGCGCCGCGAGGACGCCTACCGGGTGTTCCGCGATGACCTGGCCCGTTTGCGGCAGAAAGGGGACGGAGGGGATTAAGTCGTAAGTGCATATACGACTTAATCCCCTCCGTCCCCTTTTTTTCAGGCGGCGTCGAGCTGGTGTTCCGGGCGCGCGCGGTCGAATGCGTCCAGCGCTTGGCAGGCCGCTTCGATGCGGCGCAAGGTCGGGTACGGTGCCAGGTCCAGGCCGAAGCGGTGGGCGTTGTACAGCTGCGGCAACAGGCAGATGTCGGCCAGGCCAGGGCGGTCGCCATGACAGAAGACGCCGGTGTCACGGCTGTTGGCCAACAGCGCTTCCATCGCAGCAAAGCCCTCGGCAATCCAGTGCAGCGTCCACTGCGTGCGTGCATCGGCCGGCAGCTGCAGACTGCGTTCCAGGTACTGCATCACCCGCAGGTTGTTGATCGGGTGGATGTCGCAGGCCACCAGCTGGGCCAGCGCCCGCACCCGCGCGCGGCCGGCGGCGTCGGCCGGCAGCAGCGGTACCTGCGGAAAGCGCTCGTCCAGGTATTCGAGGATCGCCAGCGACTGGGTCAGCACATGCCCCTCATGCAGCAGGGTCGGCACCTGCTGCTGCGGGTTGAGCGCCCGATAGGCATCCCGGTGCTGCTCGCCACCGTCGCGCACCAGATGCACCGGCCGGGCCTCCCAGGCCAGGCCCTTCAGCTCCAGGCCGATGCGCACGCGGTAGGCGGCGCTGGATCGCCAGTAGGTGTACAGCACGATGCCGTCGTCGACCGGGATCTCCATCGCCGCCTCCATGCTCAGGGCCTGGCCACCTGTTCGATGCGCTGCTCGATCGCACCGAAGATGCTGTTGCCCGCGGCATCGAGCATCTCGATGCGGACCACGTCGCCGAAGGACATGAACGGCGTGCTCGGCTTGCCATCGCGCAGGGTCTCCACCACGCGCTGCTCGGCGAAGCACGAGGCGCCCTTGCTGGTGTCCTCGTTGGCGATGGTGCCGGAGCCGACGATGGTGCCGGCGCCCAGCGGACGGGTCTTGGCCGCATGCGAAACCAGCTGGGCGAAATTGAACTGCATGTCCACGCCCGCTTCCGGCGCACCGAACCACTGGCCGTTGATGTGGGTCAGCAGCGGGAGGTGCACCTTGCTGTCCTGCCACGCAGCGCCCAGCTCGTCAGGGGTGACGAACACCGGCGACAGCGCCGAGCGCGGCTTGGACTGCAGGAAGCCGAAGCCCTTGGCCAGCTCGCCCGGGATCAGGTTGCGCAGCGAGACATCGTTGACCAGGCCGATCAACTGGATGTGGCCGGCGGCCTGTTCCGGGGTCGCCGCCATCGGCACGTCGTCGGTGATCACCACGATCTCCGCTTCCAGGTCGATACCGTAGTCCTCGCTGACCACCTTGACCGCGTCACGCGGGCCGTAGAAGCCGGCGCTGGTGGCCTGGTACATCAGCGGATCGGTGTAGAAGCTCTCCGGCACCTCGGCGCCACGGGCACGGCGCACGCGCTCGACGTGCGGCAGGTAGGCGCTGCCGTCGACGAACTCATAGGCGCGCGGCATCGGCGCAGCCAGCGCCTGCGGGTCGAGGTCGAACACGCCATCGGCATCGCCGGCATTGAGCGATTCGTACAGGGCGTTCAGGCGCGGCGCGATGTGGCTCCAGTCCTCCAAAGCCTGCTGCAGGGTGGCGGCAATGCCGGTGGCGCGCACGCCGTGGCGCAGGTCGCGCGAGACAACGATCAGGGTGCCGTCGCGGCCGCCTTCCTTCAAGGAACCAAGCTTCATGGTGGGTGTCCGGAGTCGTGGGCAAACAAGTTTCAAGTGTAATCAAATCTGCGGCGACGCCAAGCTGCAGCGCGGCATCGGCCCACCCTACCGCAGGTGGGGGTTCGGCAGAGCTTGCAGCCCTGCACCTGCTTCAAGCCAAGGCAACGGCCGATGCAACAGCAACAGCGGACATTCCGCGGAATGGCGAGGCACTGTGGGTTTGCGGGGACGCCGTAAACCCATCCGTGGGGGCTTGGTCGCGGCATCCATGCTGCTCACACCCCGCAAACCCCCAGCACCCCGCCTACCCACAGGGACCCGGCTTTTGACGTTGCTCTGGCCTTGGCTCCGGCCTCTGCAGGTGCAGGGCGCAGCCCTGCAGAGACCCCGTACCTGAACAGGCCTTTTTGCGTGAAGTCTCAAACATCGTTTAAACTTGCAGGGTCTGCAGCGGCCGTCCGTTTCCCTCCGGGACCGCCGGCGACCAGGGTCCGCCCTCTTCGCCCGCCCCCACTCCGACGCCGTTCGTCACGCATTCCAGCCTGCGCTTCGTGCCGGCTGCACCCAATTCTCGCAGCGCGGTTCACGGGAACGCTCCGAGTCAGCCGATCAGTTTGATCTGCCCCCGCCTGTCCGTTCGGTCAGGCGTTTCTTGTACCTGGAGCAATCTCAATGTCTTTTGAATCGCTGGGCCTGGCGCCCTTCCTGCTGCGTGCGCTTGCCGAGCAGGGTTACGAAAACCCGACCCCGATCCAGCAGCAGGCGATCCCGCTGGCGCTGGCCGGTCGCGACCTGCTGGCCGGCGCACAGACCGGCACCGGCAAGACCGCCGCTTTCGGCCTGCCGCTGCTGCAGCACCTGGGCACCGCCTCGCAGGAAGTGCGCAGCGGCCCGCGCAAGCCGCGCGCGCTGATCCTGGCCCCGACCCGCGAACTGGCCACCCAGGTGCATGACAGCCTGCGCGGCTACAGCAAGTACCTGCGCATCCCCAGCGCCTGCATCTATGGCGGCGTCGGCATGGGCAACCAGCTGGATATCCTGCGCCGTGGCGTGGACCTGCTGGTGGCCTGCCCGGGCCGCCTGATCGACCACCTGGAGCGTCGCAGCGTCGACCTGTCCGGCATCGAACTGCTGGTGCTGGACGAAGCCGACCGCATGCTCGACATGGGCTTCCTGCCGTCGATCAAGCGCATCCTGGCCAAGCTGCCGAAGCAGAACCGCCAGACCCTGCTGTTCTCGGCCACCTTCGAGGACAACATCCGCCAGCTGGCGCTGGAGTTCATGCGCAACCCGGAGCAGATCCAGGTAACGCCGAAGAACACCGTGGCCGAAACCATCACCCACCGCGTGCATCCGGTCGATGCCGGCCGCAAGCGCGACCTGCTGCTGCACCTGCTGGCGCAGGACAGCCGCGAGCAGACCCTGGTGTTCGCCCGCACCAAGCACGGCAGTGACAAGCTGGCCACCTTCCTGGAAAAGTCGGGCATCAAGACGGCGGCCATCCACGGCAACAAGAGCCAGGGCCAGCGCCTGCGTGCGCTGGGCGACTTCAAGGCCGGCCGCGTGACGGTGCTGGTGGCGACCGACATCGCCGCGCGTGGCATCGACATCAACGAGCTGCCGAAGGTGATCAACTTCGACCTGCCGATGGTGGCCGAGGACTACGTGCACCGCATCGGCCGTACCGGCCGCAACGGCGCGACCGGCCAGGCGATCTCGCTGGTGGCGCAAGATGAGGTGAAGCTGCTGCGCGCGATCGTGCGCCTGCTGGGCCGCGACATGGATATCCGCGATGTGCCGGGCTTCGAGCTGCAGACGCCGATCCGCTGGGGCAACAGTGCACCGGGCAAGGCCGAGCACGATACCGGCGAGCGTGCACCGCGCAAGAGCCACGCGCGCCGTCCGCACGGCGATGCGCCGCGCCATGCACATGCCGGGCCGAAGAAGGCCGGTGGCGGCCGTCGCGAAGGCGGTGGCAACGGCCAGCAGCGTGCAGGCGCAGGCGCCGGTCAGGGCCAGCGCCGGGGCGGTGGTGGTAACGGTGGCGGCCGTGGCCGCGGCCAGGGTGGCGGTCGCGCCGGCTGATCCCGGCTGACAGGGAGGGTGCTTCCCGCTGCGCGGGGGCTATCGAGGGACGGCGCTGACGCGCCGTCCTTTTTTTTGCCGGCTACCGTGGGTGAAAGCACGCGGATGGTTTGGCTTGGGGCGGCGCAGGGCGCAGTGGGTGCAAAACACGCGCAGCCCGCCCGGCCTCCCCCACACGTGTCAACAAGGCGCGCAGCCCCTCAACCCCGCGCCTTGCTCGGATTCACCAGATTCCCGAAGAAGATCGCGTTGATCAGCAGGCGATCCGTGCCATGCCAGTATTTGCGATGCGCCGGGTCATCGGCAAACAGCACCACGTTGCCCTGCCCCTGCGCCGATACCAGCAACCACGCACTGCCTGCCACACGCGTGCGGTTGCGCTCGGACAGATAGCCGTTCACCCGTGGAGGCGTGTCGATGCGCACCACCGTCGAGAACGGATTCGTACTCGGCTGCAACGTCACCGTGTTTTCCTTGTTGACCGCCAGTTGCCGGCGCGGCACGCCGAACGCCAGCGGATGGCTGGTATCCACGTCGGCGCTGAGGATGTTGCCGCTGACCCGTTCGATCGCGGCGATGTCACGCTGGTCACCGAACGCGCGGCGGCTTGCATCAGCCGCGTCTTCTTCCTTGCCAAGCGTCTCGCCATCGGCCAGCTTCTGCTCGATCGCCCACTTCGAGGCACTGCCGTAGGTCACCAGTGAACCACCGGCCTGGACCCAGCGCTTCAGGGCAGCCACCGCCGTGGCATCGATGCCTGTGTAGGTGCCACCGGACAGCACGATCGTGGTGTAGCGATCCAGCGGCACCTTGCCCAGCTGCTGGGGGTCCAGCTTGCTGGCCGGCAGACGCAGCTGCTGGTCGAGCAGGAACCACGCCGATCCGATCTCGGTGGCGGCCACGCCCTCGCCCATCACCAGCGCGACCGCAGGCTTGCGCAGCGCTTTCACGCCGTCACTGCCGAGGTCGATGCCCTCGCGGCTGCGCCCGCTGGACAATGCATGCACCTGCACGCCGGCAGCGCGCGCGGCGGAGGTCACCGCCTCAAGCAACGCCGCGCCCTGCAGTGCCTGTCCGGCCACCGGAATCACCAGGCTACCGGCGGCGAAGCTGACGTCTCCCTGCGCGGTCGCGGTGGTGAACGGCTGGAACGCGGCGCGTGCGTTCACCCCCTTGTCCTGCAATGCGGCCAGCAGGCGCCCGGCGTTGTAGTCGCGCCAGTCGATCGCATAGGCGAATCCGGCCTGGCCGCCCAGCACCGCGCCCTGCTCCGCCGGCAGCGCGGTCACGCGTGCACCGCCTTCGATACGGCTGCGGCTGCCGGCGAAGGCCACGCCGTAGGCCGGTGCGATTGCATAGCTGGTGCTGCCGTAGAACACATCCCCCTTGATCGGCGGCGTCTCGGCAAAGATCGAATGCACCAGGCGGAACTGCGCCTGTTGGACCGGCACCACGTAGGCGCTGCCGGCCTCGAAGCGCTGCCCATCGACAGTGACGGCACGATCCAGAGCGCGCACGTCGATGCGATGCAGCAACAACAGTTCCAGCAGGCGGCGGGTCAGGGCCGGATCATGCGCATCACCGAACACGAAGCTCTTCACCGGCTGCTGTGCGGCCTGCTTCAGCGCGCTCTGGAAGAACTGCTTCTGCAGGTCGAACAGGCCGCTGCGCTCGGCCACCGCGCCGCGCACGGTGCCCAGCCCGGTGGCGACCTGGTTGCGGATGGTGAACGGGAAGGTCAGCAGGCCGTTCACCGATTCCTGCACGCGGCCACGCGAGCTGGCCTGTTCGACGGTCACGCCGACGGCGCCATGGAAGTCCGGATAGGTAGAGCCGTACACCGGCGAGAAGTTGTCGAAGTTCTCGCCGGTGTAGTACAGCGAACCCAGCGCATCCAATGCCTGCGCGTGGTACCTGGCCAGGGTCTTGTTGAATTCATACGAGGCCGCCGGGATCAGCGGGCTGTGCATGCTCTTCGGCGAGGGCTCGAAATAGTAGGTGCTGTCCTTGCCCATCTCGTGAAAGTCGATCTGCACGTTCGGGTACCACTGGTGGAATACCTCCACCTTCGGCCGCGAGTCCTGCTGGGTCAGCGCCAGCCAGTCGCGGTTGAGATCGGTGAAGTAGTGGTTGGTGCGGCCCTGCGGGAACGGCTCGACGTGCTCCTTGTCAGCCGGGTCGGCAGAGGCTGGATCGGAGGCCCAGGCGTTGTGCCAGTTGGCGGCGCGATCGCGGCCATCCGGATTCTGTGCCGGGTCGAACAGCACCACCGCCTGCTGCAGCCACTGCTGGGTCTCGGCACTGCGGTTGGCCACCAGGTAGTACGCCGTCAGCATCGCCGCCTCGGCACTGGAGGTCTCGTTGCCATGCACGCTGTAACCCAGCCACACCACCACCGGGCTGTCCCCTGCAGCGCTGCGCGGCTGCGCCGGGTCGGCCAGGGTCGCGTGCTGCTGGCGCAGCTGTTCCAGGCGTGCGTGGTTGCTGGCGGCGGTCACCGTGGCGATCAACAGCGGGCGACCTTCATAGCTGCGGCCGATCTCGCGCACGCTGATCTTGTCCGAGCGCTTGGCCAGTTCCTGGAAGTACGCCACCAGCTGGTCGTGCCGGGTGTAACGGCTGCCGATCGGGTAACCGAGGAACTGTTCCGGCGTGGGAATGGCCGTATCAAATGCCGCTGCCTCGGTGGCCTGGGGGAAGAAGTAGGCGCTCTGTGCCTGCGCCGGCGGTGGCGGTGGCGAGGACAGTGCGGTGGCGGCGGCGATCAGCAACGGAAGAACGGCACGACGATGCAAGGACACGGTGACTCCCCAGGACACAACGGCAGACGGTCGCGCGGCCGGCTCCCTGAAGAGACCGGCCGCGGCGGATGGATCAGAAGCGGTAATCGAAGCCCAGCGTGAAGTAGCGGCCGCGCAGGTCGTACTGGCTGAAGTCGTAGGGCGCGCGGATGCCCGGGAACGAGGCGTCGTACGGCGGCGTCTTGTCGGCCAGGTTCTGCACCTTGGCGTACAGCGTCAGCTTGTCGATGCCGGTGTAGCCCAGGTACAGGTCGTACTGGCTGTAGCTGCCGACGCGCTGCTGCACGGCCTTGGCGGCGGTGCTGGCCTCCTGCCGGTAGCTGCTGGTGTAGTACCAGGTCACCGCGGCGTTGAAGTCGCCGTACTTCCAGTCCAGCGTGGTGGTGGCCTTGTCCTTGGGCAGCGTTGCGCCGAGGTTGCTGCCGGCGTAGTCGACCAGCGGGCCGCCGACCACGGTCGGGCGACGGTAGTCGCGCACGTGGGTGTAGGCCGAGGACACGGTGAAGTCGCCTAGTGCAGCGGTCGGGATGCGCTGGCGCAGCTCGACATCGATGCCCGAGGTCTTCAGTTCGCTCAGGTTCTGGTAGCGGTTGTAGACCGCCTGCAGCTTGCCGCGCTCGTCGCGCTGCACGGCGCCGGCCACGTTGTCGTTGACCAGGGTCTGGGTGTTGTTGGTGCCGACCAGGTTGTCCAGCTGGATCCGGTAGTAGTCCACGCTGAGGTTGGTGTTGGCCCACGGCGACAGCACCACGCCGAAGTTCACGCTCTTGGTTCGCTCCGGCTTCAGTGCATTGTTGCCGACGGTGAAGAAGGTCGGGCTCTGGCGCGAGCCCGGCACGTCGGGATCACGCGGATCGACCACGCTGCCATAGGCGATGCTGGTGCTGTTGGAGTTCTCCGACAGCGACGGCGCGCGGAAGCCCTTCGACGCCGAGGCGCGCACCAGCAGGACATCCAGCGGCTGCCAGCGCAGGCCGATCTTCGGCGAGAACGCATCGCCGAAATCGTCGTAGTGGTCGGCGCGCGCGGCGGCCGACAGCTCCAGCGTCGAGGCCAGCGGCACATTCACTTCGGCGTAGGCGGCAGTGACCTGGCGCTGGCCATGCACCTCGGCGATGGCCGGGCGCACCTGCAGGCCGGCATCGATCTGCCACGGGTTGTTGGAATCGAGCTTCTCGCGGCGCCATTCGGCACCGGCCGCGAAGCCGATCTCACCCGCCCAGGTGTGGCCCAGGCTGCCGGAGATCTTCGCGTCGACGCCCTGCAGTTTGGATTCGGCCGGGCGCAGCGTGGCGATGTTGATCGAATCACGCACCGACTGCGGCGTGGCCGCCGGGTTCAACAGGTCGTAGCTGCCCGTGGCCAGCGCATCGGCCAGCGCCCAGCGATTGGCAAAGCCGCCGGACACGCTCTCTCGCTCGCTGCTGCGTGCACCGAACGCGGCCACTTCCCAGTCCCAGTTTGCGGCGGAGCCGCGCAGGCCGAATACACCGCGGTAGGCCGTGGAGCGGTTGGTCTTGATGGTGCCACCGAGGTCGAAGAAGGTGTATTCGATCGGAATCGCGCGGCCGTACGGGTTGTACGGGTTGTTGGCCGGCAGCAGCGACGACACCGGCTCGGCCAGGCCGCTGTTGGCGTTCAACGCGAAGCGGCCGCTTTCCAGGGTAAAGAACGGGCTGCTGCCGAACCAGGCGGCGCTCTTGATCTGGCTGTACAGCACTTCGCCAAAGGCCTCGACGTTGTCGTTCAGGCGGAAGGTGCCGTTGGCATAGGCCTGGTAGCGCTTGGTCGAGGGAATCAGCGTGGTGAACGGCGCCTGGTTGAAGCCGCAGGTATCACCGGACAGGCCATCGATCGGCGCGCTGGCAACGCGGGTGGTGCCGGCCGGGCAGTTGCCGTTGGCATCGAGCATCGGCACCGACACGCCGTTGACCAGGTAGCGCGCGCCCTTGGCCGACCAGCCGTTCCAGCGGCCACCGGGCTTGTCGGTGTAGATGCCGCTCTTGGTCAGATTGCGTTCGTCCTGGTCCAGGCGCTCGCGGTTGTAGCCCTGCAGGCTGAAGAGGATGTTGTAGCCATCGGTGTCCAGATCACCGAGGCCACCGACGAACTTCAGGTTCTGCTCGTGCAGGCCGCCCTGGTCGGCACCGCCGAAGCTGCCGCCGATCTCGGCGCCTTCGAAGTTCTGCCGTGTGATGATGTTGACCACGCCGGCCACGGCGTCGGAACCGTACACCGCCGAGGCGCCGTCCTTGAGCACTTCGATGCGCTCGACCGCGACCAGCGGCAGCGCGTTGAGATCGACGAAGGTGTCGGACAGGCCACCGGCCGGGAAACCATAGTTGGCCAGGCGACGGCCGTTGAGCAGCACCAGCGTGTTCTTCTGCGACAGGCCACGCAGGCCGATGCCGGCCGAGCCGGACGCCCAGCCGTTGTTGGTGGTTTCGTTGGCAGCGTTGCCGGTGTTGGCCGAGATCGAGCGCAGCACGTCGGCCACGGTGGCCTTGCCGGTCTGTTCCAGCTGCTGGCGGCCGATCACCTGCACCGGGTTGGAGGCCTCGGTGTCGGTGCGCTTGATGTTGGAACCGGTGACGCGCACGGCGGCCAGGGTATTGGCGTCGCCAACGGCGTCGGCGGAGGTTTCGGCGGCGGCGGACAAAGGCGCGGCCAGAGCGACGGCCAGGGCCGCCACGAGCAGGGTGTGCTTGGGCATGACGATGTGGGGGAGGTGGTAAGGGCGACGAAGTTCCGCAGTAGTCCATGCCTGGCCGGGTCCGGCCAATAACATCTCTTTATACGGATATAAGAGAAACTATCATCTCTTCATCCGGATGAAAAGAATTTATTCATGAGAGACCGGGGCACACCCGGGCTGCCCGGCAGCCCGCGGCGTACAATCCCGTCATGGAAATCTTCAAAGTCTTCATGCTCGAGGCGGCGCACCGCCTCCCCAACGTGCCGCCGGGGCACAAGTGCGCGCGCCTGCACGGCCACTCGTTCCGGGTGGAACTGAAGGTCGAGGGCGAACCCGGTGCGCAGACCGGCTGGATCATGGACTTCGGCGACGTGAAGGCGGCTTTCCAGCCGATCTACGACCGCCTGGACCATCACTACCTCAACGACATCCCCGGCCTGGAGAACCCGACCAGCGAGAACCTGGCGGTTTGGATCTGGAACGAACTCAAACCCAGCCTGCCGGCGCTGAGCGAGATCACTGTGCACGAAACCTGCACGTCCGGCTGTCGCTACCGCGGGCCCAACCGCTGATCAACCCACTGATCTTAAAGGGTTTTCAAAGGCGCCTCGGGCGCCTTTGTAATTTTTGTTGCATTGCCGCATCAACGGCGTATGCTGCATTGCATCAAGCCACTCCCTGATGCCCCCATGGCCGCCGCCTTCAGCGATCGCTTCAGTGATGCCACCCGCCAGCTCGCCGCCGCCGCAACGCGGGCGAACCGGTTGGCGTTGGAGAACGCAGAAAGCGTGTTCGGCGTGCAGCTGAAGGTGATGGAGCGCAACCTGACCGCGACCGGCGGCTGGCTCGGCGAACTGGCCCGCGGCGAGGATGCGGCCGGGACGCTCTCCAGGGGTGCACAGCTGTGGCAGGACAACCTGCAGCGACTGGGGCAGGCACAGCAGGACGTGGTCGGTCTCGGCCTACAGGCCAGCAAGGCCTGGTCCGAACTGGTGCAGGGCTACAACGAATCAACGGCGGACGCGAACAACCACTGACGCGACGCAACGCTCATTGCGTGGGTCCCTCCTCCCACGCAATCCGGACCCGGCAGATCCCTCCCTCTGCCGGGTCTTTTTTTGCCTGGCGTTTGGATTCCGGAGTGCGTCTTCGTCCGATGTCTCTGCGAACTGAGGGGCCCCGCCGGAGCAGGCAGGGGCCTGGGCAAATGTCCCCCGGCGCCGGCCGTTGGCCGCCACCTCCTCCTTTACTTTGCCCAAACCCCTGCCCGCCCCGACGAGGCTCGGCGTGCGGTGAGGAGAGCGCAGCACGCGCAGCCGCCTTTCAAGGAAGCGCCGACGAACTCCGAACGCAGGGCGGATGCCCTTGCGTACGAAGTAAAGGGGGAGGTGACGGCCAACGGCCGGCGCCGGAGGACATTCGTACGCAAGGGCATCCGTCCGGCGCCGCGCAGAATGCATCCGCCACACGCGTGTCTTCATCCGACGTCTCTGCGGCTGAAGGGCCCCGACCAGGCTCGGCGTGCGGTGAGGAGAGCGCAGCACGCGCAGCCGCCTTTCAAGGAAGCGCCGACGAACTCCGAACGCCGGGCGGATGCCCTTGCGTACGAAGTAAAGGGGGAGGCGACGGCCAACGGCCGGCGCCGGAGGACATTCGTACGCAAGGGCATCCGCCCGGCGCCACGCAGAACGAACCCGCCGCACGCGATGCAGGAAAGCCTCAGCGCCCGCGACCACCATGCCAATGCTGGTGCCACGCCTGGAACATCAACACGTTCCACAGGTGCGTGTGCCACTTGCGCTCGCCGCGCAGGAACGCCTCCCAGATGCCGCGCACGCGCACCGCATCGAAGCAGCCCTGGTTGCGCAGCAGCTGCGGGTCCAGCAGTGCCTCCGCCCAGTCACGCAACGGCCCCGCCAGCCAGCGCGCCATCGGCGGGCCGAAGCCGCGCTTGGGGCGATACACCAGCGGTTCCGGCAGATAGCGCGCCAGCAGGTGCTTGAGGATCCGCTTGTGTTCCCCATCGTGGTACTTCAGGTGTTGCGGCAGGCGCCACGCCAGGCGCACGACCTCCATGTCCAGTAGTGGCGCACGGGTCTCGACACCCGCCGCCATGCCCGCACGGTCGACCTTGGCCAGGATGCCCTCGGCCAGGTCCATGCGGAAATCCAGCAGCTGGATCCGCGCCTCGGCCGGCAGCGCCGTGTCCTGCTGCTGGAAGATCGTCAGCGGCTCACGCGCACCCAGCACGACCTGGGCCGGCTGTCGCCAGCGGGTCACCCGCTGCAGGTAATGCCCCTCCACATCGTTGGCAGCGACCTCGGCCACCAGCGCACGCCAGCCACCGAGGCGACCGCGCTCGGCGTTCAAGCGATTGCCGCTGCGCCGCGCCAGGTCGCGTACCCAGGCCGGCAGGCCGCCGCACAGGCGCGCATTGCGCAGCGCGCGGCCATAGCTGGGGTGGCCGAAGAACAGCTCATCGCCGCCGTCACCGGTCAGCGCGACCGGCTTGCGCGCCCCCAGCAGTTCACTGGCCAGCAACGTCGGCAGCTGTGAAGCGTCGGCAAAGGGTTCGCACCAGACCTGCGGCAGGCGCTGCAGCAGGTCCAGGCCCTGGCGCGCATCCATGCGGTGCAGGTGGTGCTGCACCCCCAGGTGACGCGCGACCTGCGACGCCCAGTCGCTCTCGTCATGCCCCGGATCGTCGAAGCCGACGGTCCACGCCTCGATCGGCAGGGTCGACTGGGCCTGCATCATTGCCGTCACCAGCGAGGAATCGGTGCCGCCGGACAGGAACGCGCCGCAGGCCAGTGGCGAGTGCATGCGCGCCGCGATCGCCTTCTGCAGTGCTGCTTCCAGCTGGTCGGTGGCCTGTTCCAGGCTCGGTGCCGGCTGCAGCGGCTGCTGCAGCGCGCTCTGCATCGCGTCGCGCGCGCACCAGTAACGCGCGCCACCCTGCGCGGCATGGCTGGAGCGACCTGCGGCGTGGTCACTGAGATCGATGCGCAGCATCGCGCCGGCCACCAGCTTGTGGATGCCGCGGTAGATGGTATGCGGTGCCGGCACGTAGTCATGGCGCAGCAACAGGCTCAGCGCGTCCTGATCGATGCTCGGCGCGAAACCGGCGAAGGCCTGCAGCGCCTTCAACTCCGAGGCGAACAGGAACTGGCCCTGGTACCAGCCGTAATACAGCGGCCGCTCGCCCACCGGATCACGGGCCAGCCACAGCACGCGCGCCTCCCGGTCCCAGACGCTGAAGCCGAAGGCACCCTCGATGCGCGACAGCGCCCGCTGCACACCCCATTCGACGATCGCCTGCAGCAGCAGCCGCGCATCGCTGCAACTACGTGGCAGGTCGCGCAACTGCGCCTGCAGGTTACCGCGGTTGTACAGGCGGCCGTCCAGGCACAGCACGTAGCGACCGCAGTCCGAGCTGAGCGGCTGCAACGGCGTATCGGCCGGCGCCCGGCAGTGGCCCAGCGCGAGGCCGGCCTCGGCGTCGGTCCAGTAGCCGATGCGGCCACGGCCACGCTGCTGCAGGGCACGCAGCATCGGTGCCAGCTGCTGCAGCAGCTGCTCGTCCTCGGCGGGCGGCAGCCAGGCCCCGACCACGCCGCTCATCGGGCGCCTCGGCAGTGGCAGCGGCGGGGTGGGTTGAACAGGCAGCGGGCGGCGGGCGACATGAGGACGGCACGCGGAGCGGAGGAGACTCCATGCTCGGCCGCAGGCCCCGCTGCGTCAGTCGCTTTGCTGTCAGCGATCGTCACCAGCCGTATCACGAAGGTAACGTTTTGTAACAGCGGCAGGCTATGCTGGGCGGCAAGTCGTTGCCGGGACTGAGAACCGGCCGGAGCGCCAGCAACCCCGGCTGAATGGCGCCCGCCCCCGGGACCCGGGCGGCCCGACGGCTGGGATAGCATCGCCGCGCTCGTGCCGTGGCGGTACGTTTGCGTCCACGGAGGCCTTGGAAATGCTGGATATCGTACTGGTCGAAGACGATGCCCGCCTGGGAACGATGGTCAGTGACTACCTGCAGCGGCATGGCTACCAGGTCGCCCATGAACGCAGCGGCGAGCGCGCAGTGGCCCGGATCCTGGCCGAAAAGCCGGCGCTGGTGCTGCTCGATGTCGGCCTGCCCGACCAGGATGGTTTCGAAGTGTGTCGGCAGATCCGGCCCCACTATGACGGCATCATCTGCGTGCTGACCGCCCGCACCGACAACATCGACCAGGTGCTGGGCCTGGAACTGGGGGCCGACGATTACATCGGCAAACCGATCGAGCCGCGGGTGCTGCTGGCCCGGTTGCGTGCCCACCTGCGCCGCCACCGCCGGGTCGAGCCGCGTGACGGCAGCCTGCGCTTCGGCGAGCTGAACATCGACCCTTCCACCCGCAACGTGCACCTGCAGGGCGGCCTGCTGGAGCTGACCACGGCCGAGTTCGACCTGCTGTTCCTGCTGGCCAGCAACGCCGGCCAGATCCTCGACCGCGATGCGCTGCTGCGCGGCCTGCGCGGGATCGCCTTCGACGGCCTGGACCGCTCGATCGATGCCCGCATCTCGCGCCTGCGCCGCAAGCTGGGCGACAACCCCGAGCAACCGGAACGGATCAAGACCGTCCGCGGCCGCGGCTACCTGTTCAGCCGCTCGGCATGGGGATGACGCGCACGCCGTCGGCGATGCGCGGCCACGCCTTCCACTTCCTGCGCTACGGCATCGGCTTCCTGCTCGCCCACCTGTTGCTCATCGTGCTGGGCCTGTGGGCCTGGGATGCCCTGCTGGAAGATCGCACCGAAGCCGGCCTGCAGGCCGAGATGCGCGGCACGCACGCGCTGCTGCAGCATCGCTTCGCCGAAACCCCGCGTGAGCAATGGCCGGCGCTGGCCCGCGAACTCGACGCTGATTTCGCCTATGCCCTGCGCCTGGTGCCGCTGGCCGAGGCGGCGAAGGCGCTGCCGGCCAGCCAGCGCCCTCCGTTCAACAACGGCCGCGTGCAGATCGACCTGGAGCACATGCGCAGCCTGCAGCGCATCGGTGACAGCGACTACGCGGTGATGCTGGGGCCGCTGGACGAAGCACTGCCCGATGAGGGGTGGCAGGACAGCGAAGTGTCCGGCGTGGCGATCCTGCTGCTGATCCTGATGGTGGCGGTGGCACTGCCGATGTACGTGATGGTCTACCGGCTGTGGCGCGACGTCTCGCAGCTGGCCCAGGCGGCGCGGCGCATGCGCGACGGCCAGCTGGACACGCGTGCGCCGCGCGCCGGCACCGCACTGGTGCGGCCGCTGGCCAATGCCTTCAACCACATGGCCGAGCAGCTGCAGCAACTGCTGGAAAGCCAGCGGGTGCTGGCCCAGGCGGTGGCGCACGAAGTGCGCACGCCGCTGGCACGGATGCGTTTCGGCCTGGCCGAGCTGGAAGACAGCGCACTTGACGACGTGCAGCGCGATGCGCTGGGCGGCCTGCGCACCGACGTTGACCGGCTGCAGCACCTGACCGATGCAGGCGTGGAGTACGCCGCACTGGGCCGCTGCCACCAGCTGACCCGGCAGCGCCTGCAGCTGGCGGCACTGGTGCGTGGCGTGGTCGCCCAGTTCGCACCGTTGCCGATGCCGGTGCAGCAGGCGCTGTCGCCGGTGGGTCTGGTCAACGTCAACCGGCACATGCTGGAACTGGCGCTGCGCAACCTGCTCGGCAATGCCCTGCGGTACGCGCGGCGGCAGATCCGCATTGCCAGCACCGTCAACGACGGCTGGCTGTGCGTACAGGTGGAGGACGACGGCCCCGGCATCGCGCCGGAGCTCCGCGGCCAGGTGCTGCAACCCTACGTGCGGCTGGACCCGGGCAGTCCCGGGTTCGGCCTCGGCCTGGCACTGGTGCAGGTGGTGGCCGACAAGCACGGTGGCCACGTCGAGGTGACCGATTCGGAGCTGGGTGGGGCCTGCATCCGCCTGCACCTGCCATTGCAGAGCGGCGGCAGCGCAGAGGGCGAAGCGGCCTGCTAGGCCGCCGGTTCCGCGCGCGGCAAGGCAAACACGAACAGCGCGCCGCGCGCACTGTCACGCAGTTCGATGCGCCGGCCATGCAGCTGCACGATGCGCTGCACGATCAACAGGCCCAATCCGCCGTTCTCGCCGCGCCGGGCACCCAGCGCGGCCGGTGCCTGGAACAGCTGGGTGCGCAGTGCCGGCGCCACCCCGGGGCCGTCATCGGCCACGCTCACCTCCACGCTGTCATCGGTTGCGCGCAGGCGCACCTCGATATGCCCGCCCTCGGGTGCATGCCGCAGCGCGTTGTCGAGCAGGTTGGTCAGCACCCGCTCGACCAGGCCAAGGTCGGCGCGCACCGGCGGCAGGCCGGGCGGGAATGCCGCGTGCAGTTGCTGGCCACGCGCCTGCGCCGCCAGTTCGAACTTCTGCAGCACGTCCTGCAGCAGCTCCGGCAGTGCGAACACCTCCCACTCCAGCCGCACTTCGCCATGCTCCAGCCGCGCCAGCTCGAACAGCGCGCGCGCCAGCCGGCCGACCTTGGCACTCTGTGCCAGGGCGATGCCGAGATAACGGCGCCGCTCGTCCGGCGACAGCGTGGCATCCTTCAATGCCAGCGTTTCCAGGTAGCCGTGCAGCGATGACAACGGCGTGCGCAGGTCGTGCGAGATGTTGGCCACCAGCTCGCGGCGCTGCAGGTCCTGCTGGCGCAGCTGCTGCCACTGCTCGCCCAGCCGCTGCGCCATCTGCGCATGCGCATGTTCGAGGATCACCAGTTCATCGCGCTCACCCGGGCGCAGCGGCTCCGCGGGCGGCAGTGGCGTGGGTGCATCGATGTCGAAGGCCTGGATGCGCCGGGTCAGCCGCCGCAGCGGGCGTGTCACCCAGTAGAACGCCACCAGCCCGGCCAGCAGGCCGAGGCCACCAACGAGTGCCACCGACCACAGCGTGGTGTTCCACTGGCTGCCGGCGGCGAGGTCGTCGGCCAGCATCTGCCGGTGCTCGCCCACCAGCACCACGTACACATAACCGGCCTGGCGGCCCTGAACGATCAACGGTGCAGCACTGAACACCTTGCGGCCATCAGCGCTGCGCGGGTCATCGCCGAGGATCGGCAACGGTGCTCCCGCCAGCAGGCGGCGCAGCGGCGCCACGTCCACCCGGGTGCGCACCAGGTGCCCACTGGGCGCATCGTGGCCAAGGATGCGGCCCTGGTCGTCCAGCAGATAGACCTCGACGCTGGGGTTGACCGCCATCAGCTGGCCGAACAGCGCGCGCACCGCGGCATCGCGCATGCCGCTGGTATCCATCAGCTCGCTGCGCTGGGCGATATGTTCGGCCAGGCCCAGCGACAGCCGCTGCACGACTTCCTGCTCGTGGCGGGTGTTGGCCCGCATCTGCAGCGCCAGCAGCGCCATGCAGCACGCCAGCATCAGCGCAGCGGTCACCACCGCCAGCTTCTGCCACAGGTTCGGCTTGATCATGCGGCCGCCCCGGCCGGGTCGACCAGCTTGTAGCCACGACCCCACACCGTCAGCAACCGCCGCGGGTTGGCCGGGTCGGGCTCGATCTTGCTGCGCAGGCGATTGATATGGGTGTTGACCGTGTGCTCGTAGCCGTCGTGCTGGTAGCCCCAGACCTGGTTGAGCAGCTCCATGCGCGCGAACACCTGGTCCGGGTGACGGGCGAAGAACAGCAGCAGGTCGAATTCGCGCGGGGTCAGCTCCAGCGTGTTGCCATCCACCGAGGCGGTGCGCGCGACCGGGTCCAGCTGCAACCCGCCCAGCTCGATCGCACCGGCATCGATGCGCGCGTTCTGTGCCATCGCCTCGGCGCGGCGCAACAGCGCACGCACCCGCGCCACCAGCTCCGGCATCGAGAACGGCTTGGCCAGATAATCGTCCGCGCCGAGCTCCAGGCCGACGATGCGCTGCGTTTCGCTGCCCCGCGCGCTGATGATGATGATCGGCACGTAACGCGCCATCGCGCGTGCACGCTGGCAGACCTGCAGGCCATCCACGCCGGGCAGCATCACGTCCAGCACCAGTGCGTCCCACGGGCCGTCCTGCTCCAGCAGGCGCAGGCCGGCGTCGCCGCTGGCGGCATGGGCGACCTCGTAGCCTTCATCGCCCAGGTGCATGCGCAGCAGGTCGGCGATGTGGGCATCGTCTTCAACGATCAGCACGCGTTTGGTCGACATCGGCAACTCGGGGCCAGCGGGGAGGCTGGCTGCATTGTGGCGCGGGACGGCCGCCGATACCTCACGAAAAATTGAATCCTGCGTGAGGATTCGTTGACCCGGGCGGGCGCAGCATGGCCCCTTCGCCCCTTCCCGGAGTCCGCCATGTCCCTGTCCCGCCGCCATCTGCTGGGCCTGGGCGGTGTTGCCACCGCCGCCGGCCTGCTCGGCCTGGGGGCCTGCAGCCGCGCCGCCCCGGCCGCCGCCGAAGCGCGTCCGTCGCGACAGTTCGAGGTCATGCACAGCGATGCCGAGTGGCGCCAACGCCTGACCCCGGCGCAGTACGCGGTGCTGCGCCAGCAGGCGACCGAGCGCCCCTACAGCAGCCCGCTCAACAAGGAGCACCGGCAGGGCACCTTCGCCTGCGCCGGCTGCGCGCTGCCGCTGTTCTCCTCGTCCACCAAATTCGAGAGCGGCACCGGCTGGCCCAGCTTCTGGGCACCGCTGCACAACGCCATCGGCGAAGACCGCGACGTGACCTTCGGGATGCTGAGGGTGGAGGTGCACTGCCGCCGCTGCGGTGGCCACCTCGGCCACGTGTTCAACGACGGCCCGCGCCCGACCGGGCTGCGCTACTGCATGAACGGTGCGGCGATGGTGTTCGTTCCCGGCGCCACGGATGGCACCGCCGACGGCTGGCGGGTGCCGGTCGGTTCTTCTCCTGTTTCCGGAGCCTGACCATGCTGCTGTTGCTGCTTGCCTACCTGGGGGGCGCGCTGACCCTGCTCAGCCCGTGCATCCTGCCGGTGCTGCCGTTCGTGTTCGCGCGTGCCGACCGACCGTTCCTGCGCAGCACGCTGCCGCTGCTGCTGGGCATGGCGCTCACCTTCACCGTGGTTGCCAGCCTGGCCGCGGTGGGCAGCCAGTGGGTGGCGCAGGCCAACGAGGTCGGACGCTGGATCGCCCTGCTGCTGATGGCGCTGTTCGCGCTGGCGCTGCTGTGGCCGCGACTGGCCGACCACCTGCTGGCACCGTTCCAGCGCGTGGGCGCCCGCCTGAGCGCGCGTGCCGATGCCGCCGACGCGGCGGGACGGGGCGGTGCGTGGACATCGCTGCTGATCGGCATCGCCACCGGCCTGCTGTGGGCGCCCTGCGCGGGGCCGATCCTTGGCCTGGTGCTGACCGGTGCCGCCCTGCATGGCGCCAGCGTGGGGACCAGCACCCTGCTGCTGGCGTATGCGCTGGGCGCGATCACTGCGCTGGCGCTGGCGGTGTGGGTCGGCGGCCGCGTGTTCCGTGCGCTGCAGGCGCGGCTTGGCCTCGGCGATGCGCTGCGCAAGGGGCTGGGCGTGGCCGCCCTGCTGGCGGTGGTGGCGATCGGCCTGGGCTGGGATACCGGCCTGCTGACCCGTCTTTCCACGGTCAGCACCGCCCGCATCGAGCAGGGCCTGCTGGATGCGGTACCCGGCGCGCAGCCGTCGGCACCGCCGATGATGATGATGGCCGGGGCCAACGCCGCGGCCGATGCACCGCTGCCGGTGGAAGGCACCCTGCCCGCGCTGGACGGTGCCACCGGCTGGCTCAACAGCCCCCCGCTGGCAGCCCAGCAGCTGCGCGGCAAGGTCGTGCTGATCGATTTCTGGACCTACTCCTGCATCAACTGCCTGCGCGCGATGCCGTTCGTGCACGAATGGGAGCGCCGCTACCGCGACCACGGCCTGGTGGTGATCGGCGTGCACACGCCGGAGTTCGCCTTCGAGCGTGACCCGCGCAACGTGATGAAGGCGGTGCAGCAGCTGAAGGTCGAGTACCCGGTGGCGCTGGACAACCAGTACACGATCTGGCGCGCGTTCAACAACCGCTACTGGCCGGCGCAGTACTTCGTCGACGCACAGGGCAACATCCGCGGCCACCAGTTCGGTGAAGGCAACTACGCGCGCTCGGAACAGATGATCCGTCGCCTGCTGGCCGACGCCGGGCAGACGAACCTGCCGCCGCCCGCCGATCCCGCTGCCGCCGAGCTGAAGGGCGTGGCCGCGCAGGCCGACATGAGCAACCTGCGTTCGCCGGAAACCTACCTGGGCCACGCCCGTGCCGAGCAGTTCGCCTCGCCCGGCGGGCAGCGCAGCGACGCCGCGTTCGACTACACGCTGCCGGCCAGCCTGGCGTTGAACCAGTGGGGACTGTCCGGGCGCTGGACCATCACCGACGAAGCCGCGCAGCTGCAGCAGGCCGGCGGCCGCATCGCCTTCCAGTTCCATGCCCGCGACCTGCACCTGGTGCTGGCACCGGGCCAGGAAGGAACGCCGGTGCGCTTCCGCGTCTGGCTGGATGGCAAGCCGCTGCCCGCCGCCGACGCCGGCAGTGATGTCGGTGCCGATGGCAGTGGCGTGGTCGACGAGCACCGCCTGTACCAGCTGGTGCGCCAGCGCGGCACGGTCGGCCCGCACCGCTTCGAAATCGAGTTCCTCGATGCGGGCGTGCAGGCCTATGCCTTCACCTTCGGTTGAACCGGGAGGACATGATGAAACTCTCCTTTGAACAGGGCATCGCCGCCGGTGTGGCCGGCCTGGTGGCCACGGCCTTGATTGCCGGCGTGCTGCTGGTCGACCACGGCGCGGCTGCGGCACCGGTCGAAGCCAGCGCGCAGATCCAGGCACTGCCGGCCCCCACCGGCGATGCGGCGTTCCGCGATGACGCGACCCACGCCAGCGTGGTGTTCGCCGGTGGTTGCTTCTGGGGCGTGCAGGGCGTGTTCCAGCACGTCAAGGGCGTGAGCAACGCGGTCTCCGGCTATATCGGTGGCAGTGCGGCCAATGCGCGTTATGAGCACGTCAGCGGTGGCCAGACCGGCCATGCCGAAGCAGTGAAGATCGACTACGACCCGCGCCAGGTCAGCTACGGGCAGCTGATGCAGGTGTTCTTCTCGGTCGCGCACGACCCGACCCAGCTCAACCGCCAGGGGCCCGACCACGGCAGCCAGTACCGCTCGGCGATCTTCAGCGATGACGCCCGCCAGCAGGCCGCCAGCCGCGCCTACATCACCCAGCTCGGCCAGGCCGGCAGCTACCGCGCACCGATCGTCACCCAGCTGGTCAGCGGCCAGCGCTTCTACCCGGCCGAGAGTTACCACCAGAACTACATGACCAACTACCCGCAGGCGGCCTACATCCGCTACTACGACGCACCGAAGCTGGCGGCCCTGGCCAAGCAGTTCCCGGCGCTGTACCGGCGCGAGGCGGTGCTGGTGCCGATGCGGTAACGACCTGGGTAGCGCCTTCTGCTGGCCGGCAACCGCACTGTTCCGGATCCCGGGATGGCCGGCCAGCGGCCGGCACTACCCAAAAAAAGACGCACGGCCATCCAGCCGTGCGCTTGGAAAATACCGGCCACGCCCCGATCAGGCCCGGCCGACGACAACATGCTAGGCTCGCCATCATCACGGGTACAGCACCAGATGGCGGGATCTTCGATGGATACAGATGACCAGGCCACGATGATTCCTCCCCGCTACCAGCGGCTGTCCGATGAACTGGCCGAGGCCATCCATGGCGGACGTCTTCCGGTCGGCAGCCGCCTGCCCTCGCTGCGGCAGATGGCCTCGCAGCGCAGGCTCAGCCTGAACACCGTGATTGCCGCCTACCGCCAGCTGGAAGATGCCGGTCTGGTGATTCCGCGGCCCAAGGCCGGCTTCGAGGTGGCGCCGCGGTTATCGGTACCGGAACGGTCACTGCGCGATGTGCCCTCGGCCCCGACCGCACCGCTGCAGCAGGTACTCATGGCGCGGGTGCTGGAGGCACAGCGCCGCCCGGGCGTGGTCGACCTGGCCTTCGCCGGCCCGCGCGGTCGGCAGTTCTACCCGGGCGCGCAGCTGGCCCGTCACACCGCGCAGGTGCTGCGCCATGGCCAGCAGACGGTGGAGACCTACGCGCGCCCGAACGGCTCGCCACGCCTGCTGGCGCAGATCGTGCGGCGTGGCCCGCGCATGGGGCTGCATACCCACAGCGAGCGCCTGCTGTTGACCCATGGTGCGATGGAGGCCCTGCAGCTGGCCCTGCGCGCGGTGACCGAACCGGGCGACGCGGTGGGCATCGAGGCGCCCTCCTACTTCAACCTGTACCCGTTGCTGGCCAACCTCGGCCTGCAGGCCATCGAGCTGCCCACCCATCCGCAGCACGGCCTGGAGGTCGATGCGCTGGAGGCGATGCTGGAGCACACGCCGCTGGCCGCACTGGTGGTGATGCCCACCGTGCACAATCCGCTGGGCTGTACCATGCCGACCGCTGCCAAGCAGCGCCTGGCCGAGCTGGTCAATGCACGCCAGCTGCCGCTGATCGAGGATGCGGTGTATGCCGAGCTGCAGTTCTGCGAGCCACCGGCTCCGTTGCTGAAAGCCTTCGATCGCGACGGCTGGGTGATGGTCGTGGGAGGCTTTTCCAAGACGCTGGCGCCGGATTACCGCATCGGCTGGCTGGATGGCGGCCGCTTCGCCGAACGCATCGCGCTGCTGAAATTCCAGTCCACCGGCGGCGAGCCACAACTGCTCGGCGATGCGGTCGCGGCGTATCTGGAGGCGGGCAGCTACGAGCATCACCTGCACCGCATGCGCCGGCTGTACCGCGAACAGGTGGGACGGCTGCGCCAGCTGGTGGCCGAACACTTCCCGGCCGGGACCCGCGCGACCGAACCGCAGGGCGGCTTCCTGCTCTGGCTGGAACTGCCGGGCGTGGACACGCGCGAGCTGTTCGAGCGAGCGCTGCAGGAGGACATCGTGTTCATGCCCGGCCAGGTGTATTCGCGCGGTGCGCGCTATCGCCACTGCCTGCGCCTGTCGTGCTGCCAGACGCTGGATGCGCGCTTCACCGGTGCGGTGGAGCGGCTGGGTGCGATCGCACGGGAGCTGGCGGCTGCAGCACGGTAGTGCCGGCCGTTGGCCGGCACCATCGGGATCACCGGGTGGATGCAGTTGCCGGCCAGCGGCCGGCACTACCCAGGATCAATCGAGCAGGTGCGCGCTCAGCGCTTCGCCGTCCGCCCCCGGCAGATGGGGCAGCCGTCCCCAGCACGGCATCGGCAGCCGCTGCCGCAGCGTGGCGATGTTCTCGTCCTGGCGCTGCATGGCCGGGTCGATGTGGTTGCCGATCCAGCCCAGGCACTCCACGCCACTGGCCTGCAGCGACTGCGCGGTCAGGCGCGCATGGTTCACGCAGCCCAGCCGCATGCCCACCACCAGCAGCACCGGCAACTGCAGTGCTCGCACCAGGTCGAGCTGGTCCAGCGTGGCCGAGACCGGTGCCAGCCACCCACCGACGCCCTCCACCACGACGATGTCGGCCTGCGCGCGCAGTCGCGCGAACGCGGCCACGATCGGCGCCAGTTGCACCTGCACGCCGTCCTCGGCAGCGGCCAGCTCCGGTGCCAGCGGCTGCCGCAGCGCGTACGGGTTCAGATCGGCATAGTCCGGCACCGGCCAGCTGGCCGCCTGCAGGGCCAACGCGTCCTCGTTGCGCAGGCCCTGCCCCAGGTCTTCGCTGCCACTGGCCACCGGCTTCATGCCCACCGCGCGCAGGCCGCGCCGGCGCAGCGCATGCAGCAGCGCGGTGCTGGCCGCGGTCTTGCCGATTTCGGTGTCGGTGCCGGTGATGAACAGGGCGGGCGGCAGCGTAGCGGGCAACGGCATCGATGGGCTCCAACAGGGCAACAGAGCGTGCATTATCGCCGGCCCGGCGCGCTTGCTAGACTGCGGGCATGTTCGCCAACGCCTCGCTCACCGGCAGCAAGCCGGAACAATACGCCCAGCTGCTGGAACAGGCCCGTGGCCTGGTCTACGCCGAGTCCGACCGCATCGCCAACGCGGCCAACCTCTCCGCACTGGTCTACCACGCCCTGCCCGACCTGAACTGGGTGGGCTTCTACCTGTACGACGGCAAGGAACTGGTGGTCGGCCCGTTCCAGGGCCTGCCGGCCTGCGTGCGCATCCCGCTGGACAAGGGCGTGTGCGGTGCCGCCGCCAGCCAGCGCGTGACCCAGCGCGTGGACGACGTCGATGCCTTCCCCGGCCACATCGCCTGCGATTCGGCCTCGCGCTCGGAACTGGTGGTTCCGCTGCTGCGCGGTGATGAACTGATCGGCGTGTTCGACATCGACAGCCCGAAGATCGGCCGCTTCGATGCCGACGACCAGGCCGGCCTGGAAGCCATCGCCCGGGTATTCGTCGAGGCGCTGGGATGAGCGCACCCAAGCTGCGCAACATCGGCCCCAAGAGCGCGGCCTGGCTGCGCCAGGTCGGTCTGCGCAGCCGCGAGGATCTGGTCGCGATCGGTGCGGTGGGCGCCTTCGTCAAGGTCAAGCGCGCCGGCTTCAAGCCCAGCCTGAACCTGCTGTACTCGCTGGAAGGCGCGTTGCTGGACTGCCACTGGCAGGAACTCAGTGAGCCGCAGCGTGAGGCGCTGGTGCAGGATTACGAAGCACGCATCGCCGCGCATCCGCTGAAGGCGGCCGGCCCCGCCTCGGGCCCGGTGCACGAACAGCGCTTCGATGCCGACGATGACGCTGAAGACAGCGTTGCCGAGGATGCGGACGAGGATTGATAGCACCGGTAGTGCCGGCCGCTGGCCGGCAACTGCATGATCTTCGCAGCGCTCCCGAGGCTGCCGGCCAGCGGCCGGCACTAGCGAGGGGTTACGGCTGCTGCAGTTCCAGCAGCTCGCCTGCCAGCCCGGCTTCGCCACGTTCCAGCCATACCCGCAGGCGCGTGCCGTGGTCGATGCGCAGCGCCCAGCACAGCGACATCGGCAGGCCGCAGACCTGCGACAGCACCATGCGCAGCGGGCCACCGTGGCTGACCACCAGCGTCGGCACCGGATCATCCTCGTCCAGCAGGCGGTCGAGCGCGCGCGCGATGCGCCGCTCGAAGTGGCCCCAGCTTTCGCCGTTCGGCGGTGGGAACGCATGCGGATCGGCGTGGAAGGCAGCGAGTGCATCCTCCGGCAGGTCGAACAGCGACTGCCCGTCCCAATCGCCGAAATCCAGCTCTTCCCATTCCTCGTCTGCTTCCACGTCCAGCCCGCGCGGGGTGGCCAGGGCCATCGCCGTGTGCAGCGAGCGCAGCCGCGGCGAACTGATCACCCGCTCCCAGGGCTGCGCGGCGTAGGCATCGACCAGTTCCTGCGGCAGGCGGGCCAGCTGCGGTGGATCGCTGCGGCCATCGAGGAACTCATCCCGACCGTTGCCGGCATGGCGGACCAGGTCGAGGATCATCGCTGCCGGCCGGTCTGTACCTGCCGGCGCGGCGGCGCTTCGAACAGATCAGCGGCGGGGATCGGTAGCGGTTGGAACAGGATCATGGGCAACACTTCCAGAACTGATGCCCCGCGACGGGGCGCTTCATTCTAGCGTGCGCCGCCCTCTGCCTGCCCACCTGCAGCAGCGCTGCGCGCTGGCACGGCGGGCGACATCAGCCGCTTGCCCAAGCGGATCATCGGTGCTTCTACGAATCGATGGCCGAGTGCAGCCAGCGGCAGTACCACCGACAGCGTCATCGCCGCACACAACAGATAGCCAACACTGTTGCCCTGGACGGCAAGCACCCGCGCGAACACCGGACCGAGCACCGCGATGACGATCGGATGCCCGAGATAGAGCGAGTAACTCACCGTGCCCAGCCATGCGGTGATCCGGTTCACGAGCCAACGCGGCGGGCACTGCGAGAAGCCCAGTATCAAGGCCAGGTAGCCCAGCCCCGCCAAATGCCATTGCCAGGGACCGGCGGCACCCCACGTCGTCGAGGACGCGGCCAGGAGCAGCAACAGCACACCCGCCAGGTTCAGGCGGTGTGCCCACCGCCGCGCGCGCGGCACCGGCAACCGGGCGAGTGCACCAAAGGCGTGGAAGCCCACCAGCCCCATCGCGAAGACCGGGGCATGGCGCAACCATCCGTAGTCACCCAGCGAGGCCTGGATACGCTGGCCCAGCACACCCGTCCAGGCCAGCACCACCAGCGCCAGTAGCCCGATCAGCAGTCCCCAGGCGCTGCGCGCCTTGCCGACCAAGACGTAGAGCGCGGGGAAAATGGCGTAGAACAGCATCTCCACGCCCACGGCCCAACTGGCCCACACGATTCCCGTTTCCCAGCCCGGGAACAAGTTGAAAGTGAAGGACAGGTTGGCCGCGATCTCCCCCCATGAATGGCCTACATGGTCGCCGCGGCCATCACGGAACAGGGAGAACATCAACAGCACATAGAAGAGCGGCGCGATGCGAAGGAATCGATGCAGGTAGAAGCTCAGCAGCGGTCGGCCGGTGGCTTGGTGCCGGGGCATGGTGTAGCACAGGGAAAATGCACTGATGACGAAGAACAGCGCAACCCCGGTGGCTCCCATGTGCACGGCAGGCAACCAGCCGGCCGACACCGGTAGTGCCGGTGCCGGCATTGATTGCACGTGGTACAGCACTACGTATACGGCCGCCAGGCCACGCAGGGCATCGAGAAACTGCAGGCGATCCTTCGCAACCATGGTGGCTCGCACGAACGTGAAGAGGCCGATACTCTAACGCCCCCGGCAGGCGATGACTTAGACTGCGCGCACTTCCAGGTGACCTGCGGCCACGGCCGGCAGGTTGAAACGGGAAGCCGGTGACGCGTGATTCCACGCCATGCCGGCGCTGCCCCCGCAACGGTAAGCACGTCAGTTCCAGGCAACAACGCCACTGTGCCCTGTGCATGGGAAGGCGCCTGGACGGTGGCCCCCCGGCCACCCGGCGGCAAGCCCGGAGACCGGCCCGGAAGCCTCAGGTCGCGATGCGGTGGGCATGGCGCTGGATGACCGCAGCCTGCGCTGCGGCGTCGGCGCATGCCTGCCTTCGCGGCTCCTCCCCTTCGCCACGCGGGCGTGCGTGGCACCTGGAGTCCCCCATGAAGCTGCAATCCCGAATGCTGTCCCTGGCCGTGCTGGCCGCCCTGCCCGCGCTGGCCCAGGCCGCCGATGACACCACCGCGCTCGACCAGATCCTGGTCACCGCCACCCGCACCCCGATCGCCCTGCAGGACAGCATCGCGCCGGCGCAGGTGATCGACCGCGCCCAGATCGAATCCAGCCAGGCGACTTCACTGCAGGAACTGCTGCGCGGCCGCGCCGGCATCAACCTGACCAATGCCGGCGGGCTGGGCAAGCAGAGCTCGCTGTTCCTGCGCGGCACCAACTCGGGCCACACCGTGGTGCTGGTCGATGGCGTGCGCATCAACAGCGCCGACCTCGGCCTGGCGATGTACCAGGACCTGCCGCTGGCGCAGATCGAGCGCGTGGAAATCGTGCGTGGCCCGCAGTCCAGCCTGTACGGTGCCGACGCCATCGGCGGCGTGATCCAGATCTTCACCCGCCGCACCCCGGGCGATTTCGCGCCGCACTTCCAGCTCGGCGGTGGCAGCAACGGCCTGCGCGAGGCCAGCGGCGGCATCGGCGGCGGTACCGAGCGCGGCTGGTTCGGCGCCGACATCGCCTACCAGCATTCTGATGGCATCGATGCCTGCCGCGGCTCGGCAACGCTGTTCACCGGTTGCTTTGCCGACGAACATGACCGTGACGGCTACCGCAACCTGTCCAAGAGCCTGCGCGGCGGCTACACCTTCAACGACCAGTGGAGCGTGGAAGGCAGCGCACTGCGTGCCGACGGCAAGAACCACTACGACGGCTACTACAACTACTCGGAAACCCGTCAGCAGGTGCTGGCCGGCAAGGTGCGCTACACCCCGTCCGAGCGCCTGGCATTGACCGCCAATGTCGGCCGCAGCGACAACGAGTCGGACAACTTCGGCGACTTCGGTGCGCGTGGCAGTGCGCAGACCCACCGCGACAGCGCCTCGCTGCAGGGTGACATCGGCTTGGCCGAGGGCCAGCTGCTGAGCACCGGTGTGGACTGGAGCCAGGACAACCTGGATGGCAGCAGTGCCGGCTATCTGGTCGACAGCCGTCGCAACACCGGCGTGTTCGTGCAGTACCAGGGCCGCTTTGGTCGCCACCAGCTACAGGCCAGTGCGCGCAACGACGACAACCAGCAGTTCGGCAACCATGCCACCGGCAGTGTCGGCTGGGCGATGGAACTGGGACACGGCCTGCGCGGCAATGCCAGCTACGGCACCGCGTTCAAGGCGCCGACCTTCAGCGACCTGTACGACCCGTGGAGCGGCGTGCCGACGTTGAAGCCGGAGAAGTCCAAGAGTGCCAACCTGGGGGTTTCGCAGCAGGGCCAGGGCTGGCATTGGGGCCTGGATGTGTACGAGACCCGCATCGATGACCTGATCACCTACGATGCGTCGACGTTCAGGATGCAGCAGGTGGAGAAGGCGCGCATCCGCGGCGCCGAACTGACCGGTGGCATGCTGCTGGCCGGCTTCGACCTCAACGCGCAGCTGAGCTACACCGACCCGCGCAGCCGCACCCGCGGCAGCAGCCAGTTCGACAACTGGCTGCCGCGTCGTGCACAGCAGACCGCGCGCCTGGACATCGATCGCCGCTTCGGGGACTTCCGTGCCGGCCTGACCGTGCAGGGTGCGGGCAAGCGCTATGACGACGCCTCGAATGCGGTGAAGGTGGGCGGCTACGGTACGCTGGATGTTCGCGCCGAATACGCACTGACGCCGTCGTGGTCGCTGCTGGCGCGCGCTGCCAACGTGTTCGACCGCCGCTATGAAACAGTGGCGTGGTTCAACCAGCCCGGTCGCGAGTACCAGCTGAGCGTGCGTTACCAGCCGAAATGACCGCGACGGTCATGGTGGTGCCGGCCAGCGGGCGGCAACATCATGACCTTCGGCGACGTCCTCGGGGTTGCCGGCCAGCGGCCGGCACTACCCGTTGCGTCGGCCCTGGATTGCCGGCCAGCGGCCGGCACTACCCGTTGCGTTGGCCCTGGGTTGCCGGCCAGCGGCCGGCACCACCTGTTGCGTTGGCTGGGTTACCGGCCCGCGGCCAACCCCGGCAACTCACGCAGGTCGTCGATCACTGCCACCGCATGCGCGCTGGCCAGATCCAGGCCGCGCGGGTAGCCGTAGCGCACCAGCGCGATCGGCATGCCGGCCTCTTCGGCGGCGCGGTAGTCGGTCAACGAATCTCCCACCATCAGGCAGGCGTCCACCGGCAGCGCGAAATGCGTAGCGATGTGCCGCAGCGGTTCGCCACTGGGCTTGCGCTGCGGCAGCGAATCGCCCCCCAGTACCAGCGCGAACGCATCACCAATGCCCAGGTGCTGCAGCAGGGGCGGCACCAGTGCTTCGGGCTTATTGGTGCAGATCGCCAGTGGCACGTCGCGCGCGCGCAGCTGCGCCAGTGCGTCGGCCACGCCATCGAACAGGCGCGGGCTGCGCAGCAGGCACTCGCGGTAGTGCACCATGAAGACCGGCATCACCTCGGCCAGGTCGACCTCACGACCGGCGGCGTGCACGGCCTGTTCGACCAGGCGGCGCACGCCGTCGCCGATCCAGCCGAGCACGGTGGCTTCCGGCACGCGTGCCATGCCGATGTCTTCCAGCGTGCGGTTCAGTGCTTCGGCGATATCAGCTGCGCTGTCGACCAGCGTGCCATCAAGGTCGAACACGACCAGCGGATAGGGATACGACAAGGGACGGCACCTGCACGACGTGGGGCCGCCCATTGTACGCCGCTGGTTTCTGCGCCGATCCGCCTCAGCCGATCCGGCGCGCGCGGGTGGCCAGGAACGTGGGCAGGTAGCGGTCGATCAGGAAGCGCGGCTGCGGCTGCCAGTCTTCCATGAAGCGATCGATGACGAACCCCGCATCCAGCTGGCCGCCGATCAGTTCGGTCAGGCTGTGGCCAAAAGTCAGCGCATCGCCGCGGGCGAGTTTCGCCTCACGTTCGGCGGCGGGCAGGTCTTCCAGGTCCGAATAGGGAATGGCGTACTGCGGCCGGATCAGGCCCTGCGCATCGAGCTGCGGATCGCGCGCACCGACGAACAGCACCGGGTTGTAGAAGCTGGCCATCAACATGCCATCGCGCGCGAGCACGCGGCGGCATTCGGTCCAGACCGGGCGCACGTCCGGCACGTACAGATTGGAGATGGGGTGGAACACCACATCGAAGCTGTCGTTGGCAAATACGTGCAGGTCGCGCATGTCGCCCTGCACCGTGCGCAGCCGCAGGCCGTCGCGCGCCGCCACGCTGCGGTCCTGTTCCAGCTGCCCGTCGGACAGGTCGAACACGGTGACGTCGGCCCCGGCCGCCGCCAGCACCGGTGCCTGCTGGCCACCGCCCGAGGCCAGGCACAGCACCCGACGGCCGCGCACATCGCCCAGCCAGTCCAGCGGCAGGGCGCGGGGCGTCAGGTGCACCTGCCAACGCCCTTCGCGCGCGGCGGCAATCGTTGAACTCTCCACCGGGCGCGACCATTCGCGCACTTCGCTGGCCTGGCGGTCCCAGGCAGCACGGTTGTGGTCGATCAAGGCCTGTCCATGGTTCATGTGTTCTCCTTGCCCGGTGGGCGCCAATCCAGATCCTGGAAGGCCGGGCTGGCGAAGCACTCGGCCAGGTAGTCCAGGAATCGCCGCATGATAGCGGGCTGCTGGCGGCGTGATGCGTACACGGCATGAATACCGAGTTCGTCCAGACTGAACGCAGGCAGCAGTTCGATCAGTTCACCGCTGCGCAGCAACGGTGCCACCTGGTAGGTCGGCAGCATGGCGATGCCGGCACCGGCCCGCACCGCCTCCAGCAGCAGCGACGCCTCGTTGGCACTGATGTTGCCGCCCACCGCCACCGAGAGCGAACGGCCATCGCGGTGCAGCTGCCACAGGCTCTTGCCGACGTAATGGTGGGTCAGGCAGTTGTGCGCGGCCAGGTGCTCGGGGGCAGTGGGCGTGCCGCGTGCCTGCAGGTACGACGGCGTTGCGCACAGTACCGAGCGGCAGGTGGCCAACCGCCGCGCGATCAGGCTGGAGTCGATCTGGCGCGCGATGCGCACCGCCAGGTCCACCCGCTCCTCCACCAGATTCACCATGCGGTCGACCAGCAGCAGCTCGATGCGCGCGGCAGGATGGCGCGCAACAAAGCCGGCAACGGCCCGTGCCAGGTGGCTCTGCCCGAACGACACGCTGGCGGTGACCCGCAGCGTGCCGTGTGGCTCGGGATCGTCGCTGGCCAGCTCGCCCTGCAGTTCCTCGCCGATCGCCAGCATCTGGCGGAAGCGCGCCAGCGCCACCTCGCCCGGGCCGGTCAGGCTGACCCGGCGCGTAGTCCGGTGCAGCAGGCGCGCGCCCAGCCAGGCCTCGACCTCGGCCAGGTAGCGGCTGACCATCGCCCGCGACATGTCCAGCACCTCGGCGGCCGCGGTCAGGCTGCCACGCTCGGCCACTTCGACGAACACGGTCATGGCGGTCAATCGGTCCATATGCTCGATCCATGCAACAAACAAGCGCGTTATACGCTGTTTTTCGGCCGACTGCAGGGGCCTAGAGTGGCCCCATTCCCACCCCACACCGCCCCACGGAGTCCTGCCATGAAGATCGCCCTCGTTGGTTCCACCGGCAACATCGGCCGCCAGATCGCCCGCCACGCGCTGGCCCGCGGCCACGAACTCACCGTCATCGTGCGCAGCGCGCAGGACCTCCCGGCTGAACTGGCCGGTGCGCATCCAGTGGTCGCCTCGCTGGACGACCTGGATGCGCTGGTCGCCGCCATTGCCGGCCACGACGTGCTGGCCAGTGCCTACGGCCCGCGCCCCGGCGATGACATCGGCCGTGTGGGCGAGGTCGCCGCGCAGCTGGCCGCCGCCGCACGCAAGGCCGGCGTGCCGCGCCTGGTGGTGGTCGGTGGTGCCGGCAGCCTGGAAGTCGCGCCCGGCGTTCAGCTGGTCGATACCCCCGACTTCCCGGAGGCATACAAGCCGTACGCGCTGGCCCATCGCGAGGCGTTCAACCGCCTGCAGGCAGTGGACGACCTGGACTGGACCTTCTTCTCGCCGGCCGCCGAAATCGGCCCGGGCGAAGAGCGCGGCCAGTACCGCGTGCAGCCCAAGGCCTTCCTCGCCGATGCCAGCGGCCACAGCCGCATCAGCTACGCCGACTACGGTGCAGCGTTCGTCGCCGAGCTGGAAGCACACCGGTACCCGAAGCAGATCATCACGGCCGCGTATTGATCCACGCACGTCCCTTGTAGAGCAGAGCCCGCGCTCGGCTCTACGCGAACATGCAGCCGGGCATTGGCCCGGCTCTACACAAGGAATTCCCATGCGTACCGCTGCCCTGCTGCTCCCCCTCGCCCTGGCCGCCAGCTTCACCAGTGCACCGCTGCTCGCCGCACCGGCCACCCCGGCGCCGGCGGCGTCGACGAAAGCCCAGCTGCACCTGCAGACCTTCCATCCCGGCCCGCAGGCGATGTTCTCGGTCTCCTCGGTGCTGATCGAAGGCCGCCACGACGCGATCCTGGTCGATGCGCAGTTCGGTGCCAGCGACGCGCGCAAACTGGTCGAACGGATCCGCGCCAGCGGCAAGCGGTTGACGACGATCTACATCAGCCACGGCGATCCGGACTACTACTTCGGCCTGGCCACCGTGCAGGACGCCTTCCCGCAGGCACGCATCGTCGCCACCGCGCAGACCGTTGCGCATATCCGGCAGACCCAGGCCGGCAAGCTGGCCTACTGGGGACCGAAGATGGGAGCCGATGCGCCGGCGCGCATCGTCGTGCCGCAGGTGCTGGACGGTGATGCCCTGCAGCTGGAAGGCCAGCGCCTGCCGCTGATCGGCCTGGACGGCCCGACCCCGGACCGCACGGTGCTGTGGGTGCCGTCGCTGCGCGCGATCGTTGGTGGCATTCCGGTGGTGGCCGGCGAGCACGTGTGGATGGCCGACACGCAGACGCCGAAGTCACATGCCGACTGGCTGCAGACCCTGCAGCGACTGCAGGCACTGAAGCCGAAGGTGGTGGTGCCCGGGCACTACGCGCCGGGTACGGCGCTGGATGCCAGTGCACTGCGCTTCACTGCGGACTACATCCGCACGTTCGATGCCGAGACGGCAAAGGCCAAGGACAGTGCGGCGCTGGTGAAGGCGATGCAGGCCCGCTATCCGACGCTGGCCGGCGTGGCGTCGCTGGAGCTGAGTGCAAAGGTGGCCAAGGGCGAGATGCAGTGGCCATGAGGTAGGGCGTTTTCTTTTGCAGGGCTGCGCCCTGCACCTGCAGAGGCAACAGCAACAGCCGAAGCAACAGCAACAGCTGGCCATCCGTGGGATGGCGAGGTGGGTCCGGTTGCGGGGGACGCCGTGAATCCGTCCATGGAGGCTCGGTCGCGCCATCCATGGCGCTCACGCCCCCGCAACCGGACCCACCCCGCCTTCGACAGATATCGGCAATCTGCCGGGGTCGGATCCCGTTGCTGCGCAACGGGCGCTGACCCCGCCTTTGACGATCAGAGGGATGTGGACTCGTTCGGTCCGTGCTCGAACAACTCGCCCTGCACCACAGCCTCCTTCTCGCGGAAGCCGCCGAGCCCGACGCCAACCAGGCGGTAACGGGTCTCCGCCGGCAGGTCGACGCGGGCGCGCAGGGCCAGCGCGATGTCGCGCAGTTCTTCCATCGATTCCGGCGGGCGCTCCGGGGTGAAGCTGCGGGTGAGGATGCGGAACTGCGCGGTCTTCAGCTTCAGCACCACGGTATGGCCGACACGCTCGGTCTTGCGGGTGGCCTTCCAGGTCTTCTCCGCCAACTGCACGATTGCCTCGGTCAGGTCTTCCAGCAGCAGGTCTTCGGCGAAGGTGTCCTCCGAGGAAATCGACTGCACCTGCTGGTCCGGCTCCACCGGCCGCTCGTCGATGCCGCGCGCCCGGTTGTACAGGCTGCGCCCGAAACTGCCGAACGCCTCTTCCAGATCGGTCAATGCCCATTGCCGCAGGTCGCCGCAGGTGACGATGCCGCGCGCGGCCAGCTTGCCCTCCATCACCTTGCCCACGCCAGGCACCCGCTTCACCGGCAGCGGCAACAGGAACGCGTCCACCCGCTGCGGTGGAATCACGAACTGGCCATCCGGCTTGCGCCAGTCCGACGCGATCTTGGCCAGGAACTTGTTCGGGGCGATCCCGGCTGAAGCAGTCAGGTGGGTTTCCTCGCGGATCTGAGCGCGGATGGTACGCGCGATGTCGGTGGCCAGCTCGATGCCACTCTTCGGCTCGGTCACGTCCAGGTAGGCCTCGTCCAGCGACAGCGGTTCGACCAGGTCGGTATGCCGCAGGAAGATCGCGCGCACCTGCTGTGACACCGCCTTGTAACGCGCGAAGTCCGGCGGTACGAAAATCGCGTCCGGGCACAGGCGCTCGGCGCGCACCGCGGGCATCGCCGAACGCACGCCGAACACGCGTGCCTCGTACGAGGCCGCACACACCACCGAACGCGCGCCGCGCCATGCCACAACCACCGGCTTGCCGCGCAGTGACGGATCGTCGCGCTGCTCCACCGACGCGTAGAACGCGTCCATGTCAACGTGGATGATCTTGCGCAGTCGGGTCATGTCGGGCGGAAAAGGCGGGGGCGGGCCAGGCAGGCCACACGCCGAAGTATGGTCGTTGCACATCAACAGGATGCGCGTATTCCCTTGAAAACTCTACGGTTGCGTACGGTTGAAATGTTTGATCGGCACAGTTTCCACGGGCATCCTCGAGAACTTGTTTCCCCGTTTCCCCGCTTCCAGGATTGTGCTTCATGACCCGTCTCCACGCGTTCAACCGCGAACAGCTGCTGGCCAGCGCACGCGGTGAACTGTTCGGCACCGCCGCCGGCCGTTTGCCCAACGATCCGATGCTGATGTTCGACCGCATCACCGACATCCACGAGGACGGCGGACCGCACGGCAAGGGCATGGTACGCGCCGAGCTGGATATCCGCCCGGACCTGTGGTTCTTCGGCTGCCACTTCATCGGCGACCCGGTGATGCCCGGCTGCCTCGGCCTGGACGCCATGTGGCAGCTGACCGGCTTCTTCCTGACCTGGCTGGGTGCCCCCGGCAAGGGCCGCGCGCTGGGCTGTGGCGAAGTGAAGTTCACCGGCCAGGTACTGCCGGACGCCAAGCGGGTGCGCTACGAGATCGACATCAGCCGGGTCATCAACCGCAAGCTGGTGATGGCCCAGTCGGACGCCCGCATGTACGTGGATGACCGCGAAATCTACAGCGCGCGCGACCTGCGCGTCGGCCTGTTCACTGAAACCGGGAGCTTCTGATGCGTCGCGTCGTCATCACCGGCATGGGCATCACGTCCTGCCTCGGCAATGATCTGGATACCGTATCGTCTGCGCTGCGCGAAGGGCGCTCGGGTATCACCCCGCTGGCCGACCACGCCGAGGCCGGGCTGCGCAGCCAGGTCGGCGGCCGTGTCGACCTCGACCTGGACGCATTGATCGACCGCAAGCAGAAGCGCTTCATGAGCGATGCGGCGGCCTTCGCCTACCTGTCCATGCGCGATGCCATCGCCGACGCCGGGCTCAGCCCCGAGCAGGTCAGCCACCTGCGTACCGGCCTGATTGCCGGCTCCGGTGGCGGCTCCAGCGAATGGCAGATCGGTGCCGTCGACCTGCTGCGCGAACGGGGCGTGCGCAAGGTCGGCCCGTACATGGTGCCGCGCACGATGTGCTCGACGGTCTCGGCCTGCCTGGCCACGGCCTACCAGATCAAGGGCGTCAGCTACTCGCTGTCGGCCGCCTGCGCGACCTCCGCGCACTGCATCGGCGCCGCCGCGGACATGATCCGCCACGGTGCGCAGGACATCATGTTCGCCGGTGGTGGCGAAGACCTGCACTGGTCCATGAGCGTGATGTTCGACGCGATGGGCGCGCTGTCGACCAGCTTCAACGACACTCCGGCCAGCGCCTCGCGCCCGTACGACAAGGATCGCGACGGCTTCGTCATCGCCGGTGGCGGCGGCATGCTGGTGCTGGAGGACTACGACCACGCCGTCGCACGCGGCGCGCGCATCCATGCCGAGCTGATCGGCTATGGCGTGACCTCCGATGGCGCCGACATGGTGGCACCCTCCGGTGAAGGCGCGGTGCGCTGCATGAAGATGGCACTGCAGGGCGTCGACCGCCCGCTGGATTACCTCAACACCCACGGCACCTCGACCCCGCTGGGCGATGTCACCGAGCTCAACGCGATCCGCGAAGTATTCGGCGACGCGGTGCCGCCGCTGTCCTCGACCAAGGCGCTGTCCGGCCATTCACTGGGTGCGGCCAGCGTGCACGAGGCGATCTACTGCCTGCTGATGATGCGCGACGGCTTCGTGGCCGGTTCGGCCAACATCGCCGAGCTGGACCCGAAGGTGGTGGATTTCCCGATCCTGCGCGAGAGCCGCGCACAGAAGCTGGACACGGTGATGTCCAACAGCTTCGGCTTCGGTGGCACCAACGCGGCGCTGGTGTTCGGTCGGGTGTGATGGGGCAGGCGTGCCGACCAGCGGACGGCACCCACCGTTACCTCGGCAGCAACGGCAGCAGCAACGCGTGCGCATCCACCAGCGAGCCGACGATGCGGTGGCCCAGTGCGCGCAGATCTTCATCCGGATGTACCAGGTCCGGCACCTGGATCACGGTCATTCCCGCCGCCAGTGCAGCGCGCGTGCCGGCCGGTGAATCTTCCAGCGCCAGGCAACGTTCTGGCGCCTGGCCCAGCCGCTGCGCGGCCAGCAGGTAGATGTCCGGCGCCGGCTTCGGCCGCGCCACGTCGCCACTGGTGATCACCGCATCGAAATACGGCAGCAGGCCGGCAGCGGCCAGCTTGCGGCCGGCCCGCGGCTGCCGCGTGGTGGTGGCCACCGCACGCGGGATCGCATGTGCCTTCAGCAGCTCCAGCAGCTCCAGGATGCCCGGACGCAACGGCAACCCGGTCTGCGTACGTGCTTCATACAGGTCGTGGCAACGTGCGGCCACCGCATCGATCACGCTGTCCTCGATGCCCTGCGCGCGCAGCAGCGCGTGCGAATCGCGGTCGCCGAGGCCGACCATGCGCAGGAACACTGCCTCGTCCAGGCCCAGCCCGAATTCATCGGCGGCCTGGCCCCAGCAGGCCAGCGAGACACGCTCGCTGTCGATCATCAGGCCGTCCATGTCGAAGATGACGGCGTCGGGAAGAAACGGCAGCGCAGCGATGGGGGTCATGGAGCGAACAGCGTATCCAGGTCGGTAGGGGTGAGCTGCCGCCATTGCCCTTCGTCCAGCCCCTGCAGGTCCAGCCCGCCGACGCGGCTGCGGTGCAGGGCCTGCACGTGGTTGCCGGTGGCGGCGAACATGCGGCGTACCTGATGGTAACGACCTTCGTGCAGCACCAGGCGCGCGCGACGCACATCCAGAACTTCGAGTTCAGCCGGCAGCAGGGGCGTCTTCTCGGACTCCAGCATCAGCGTGCCGCTGGCGAACAGCGCCACTTCATCACCGCGCAGGTCGTCGCTCAACTCGACCTCGTAGACCTTGGGCAGCTTCGATTTCGGCGAGATGATCCGGTGCAGCAGGCCACCATCATCGGTCAGCAGCAGCAGGCCACTGGTCTCGCGGTCGAGGCGGCCCACCGTGGACAGCACCGGGTCGCGGTCGCGGAAGCGCGGCGGCAGCAGGTCGTAGATCAGGCGACCGGTGTCCTTGGTCGAGCAGGTGTAGCCGGCCGGCTTGTGCAGCGCGATCGACAGGCCCACCGGCGGATCCAGCGGCTCGCCATCGACCCGGATGGCCTCATGCGGCACCTGGTCGTCGGCGTACAACACCTCGCCGTCGGCGTCGGTGATGCGGCCTTCGCGGAACAGCCACTGCACCTGCTTGCGGCTGCCATAGCCCAGGTTGGCGATGTGCTTGACCAGCTTCACTTGCCCTTCCCCTTCACCGCTTCGACCAGCTTGAACCCGTCGCGCTCGGCGACCACGCGCACCGCACCGAAACTGTCGTTGAGGGTGTGCTCGTACGGCAGGTGGCGGTTGGCCACCACGTACAGGCGCCCACCCGGGCGCAGCGCCTGCGCGGCCACGGCGATGAAGCGCTGGCCGATGTCCGGGCGGTCGGCGCGCGACGGCGTGTGGAACGGCGGATTGCTGATGATCACGTCGTAACCCGGCTCGATGCCGGTGGTGACGTCCTGCCACAGGAAGCGCAGCGGCAGCGCGCGCGGTGGCGGCGCCAGGTTCAGCTCGGCCAGTGCCAACGCGCGCTGCTCGGCCTCGTACAGGTCCAGCGCGGTGATCTTCGGGCAGCGTTCCAGCAACTCGCGCGACAGATAGCCGTAGCCGGCGCCCAGGTCGGCGGCGCGGCCGGCCAGGTCGGGCGGCAGGTGCTCGGCCAGCAGCGCCGACGCCGGATCGATGCGATCCCAGGCGAACACGCCCGGGCGGCTGAGGAAGCGGCCACCGACGATCGGGCGCACCGCATCCAGCGCCGACCAGCGCTTGGCCAGCTCGGCATCGTGCTGGCCCTGCATCGGGGCGGTCCAGTACACGCGGCAATGGTTCTTGGTCAGGCTGCCGCCGAGGCCGGTCAGCTGCTTGAGGTCACCCTCGCCGGAGCGTGCGCCTTCGTTGTTGGACTGGCAGGCGACGATGCGGCCCCCTTCGGCGACCAGCGCCAGCGCGCGGGCGAACAGCGCACGGGCTTCTTCGCGCTGGCGCGGCGGCAGCACCAGCACCAGCGGGTAGCGGCCCTTGCCGGCCCCATCCTCCAGCTGGCCACTGACGGTCCAGCCGGCGGCCTGCTGCAGCGGCTGCGCGAACGGGGCAAAGCTCTGTTCGCAGTGCAGCTCGCGGTGGCCGGCCACTTCGCGCAGCGGCCAGCCGTCGCGGGCACGCAGGAAGGCCACCGGGCCCTCCGGCCAGCGCAGGGCGCCTTGGGAGAACGGCAGGAGCAGGGTCTGCAGGGGGGCGTCGTCGCTGGAGGCCATCGGCGCGGGGTACTTCAAGCGTGAGGGCCGACCATTGTACCGGCTCGGCCAGGCAGCCCCGCCCAGGGCGCTTTGCGAAACCCGAACGGGGCCTTGATCTGCCAGCAACATTGAAACGTTCAGGGTAGAGGCTCCCCCCGGAACCCAGGAGAACCTGCATGCGAGCCTTGTTCGTCGGTGGCGTGGTCGACAACAGTGAAATGGACCTGGAAGGCAGCCATCCGCCCGTGCATTACCCCGAAGACACCGGCGGCGGCCACTCGCGCTACCGGCTGCACCAGGTTGGCCATGGGGCCGACGGCAGCGTGGCCTATGCGGTCTATGGCGCGCCGGACCTGGCCGATGACGAGGTAGCCCGGGTGGCGGAAGAACGCGCCTACGCGCGCCGGTTCGAAGCGACGCCGACCTTGTTCGAGCACTGAGCCCAGCAGCCACGCACGGCGTGGCTCTACTGCAACCTCCGGTAGATCCACGCCATGCGTGGATGGGCCCGGCAGGCGGCCGTCAGACCCTCGGCGGCAACCTGCGGATGCTGGCAATCTCGTCCAGCCACACATGGTGCTGCTGCACCGGCGTGTCGCAGTCATCCAGGCGCAACTGTCCGTTGCTGCCTTCATCGCCGGCTTCGTTGCGATACTGCTGCACCGTCGGCCTCACCGCGACGGTGCCGAGCAGGCGACGGCCGTCCTGCAGGATCAGTTCCACCTGCGTCTCGCCGTCGAGCTGCGGCAGCAGGGCTTCCAGGCGCGCGATCTGCGCCGGATCGGTATGGATACGGGGAGCTATGCGGGACATCGGCGACCTCCTGGCTGCAGGATCGCCGATCGTCCGTGAATGCTCAGTGCAGCGCGTTGTCCGCGCGCGGCACCTGCACCTTGCGCACAGCGGCCACCAGCTGCGCTACCGAGTACGGCTTGGCCACATGCTCCTGGAAGCCCGATGCCAGCGCGCGGCGGCGGTCGTCGGCACGCGCCAGTGCAGTCACCGCCACCGCAGGCAAGGTCGCCGCATCCACGCCCATGTCCTCGCGCAGCGTGCGCACCAGGCCATAGCCATCCATGCCCGGCATGCCGATGTCAGTCAGCAGCACGTGGTACTGCAGATGGCCGGTGTCGGCCAGCAGCGCCAACGCCTCGCCGGCCGAGCTGGCCGCGGACACGCTGGCGCCCTGCTCTTCCAGCATGCGGCGCAGGTATTCCAGCACTTCCGGCTGGTCTTCCACCGCCAGCACGTGCATGCCGCGCAGCGGATACGGTTCGACGATCACCGGCTCCAGGATCGGCCCGCTGATCACTTCGCGCAGTGGCCGCCGCTCGGCATCGGGAAGGTGCTGCGGCAGGCGCACGGTGAACGTGGCACCGAGGCCATGCCCTTCGCTGGCCGCCGTGACCGTGCCGCCGTGCAGTTCCACCAGCTGCTGCACGATCGCCAGGCCCAGCCCCAGCCCGCCGTGGCGGCGCGTGGTGGTGCCGTCGGCCTGGCGGAAACGGCTGAACAGATGATTGAGGAATTCAGGCGCGATGCCGTCGCCGGTGTCGCGCACGGTGATCACCCAGTGATTGCCGTCGGCCTGCAGCTGCAGGTCGATGCGGCCTTCGGCCGGGGTGAACTTGATGGCGTTGGAGAGCAGGTTCCAAAACACCTGCTGCAGGCGCGTGGCATCACCCAGCACCAGGCTGGGCTGCTCGGGCAGCTGCAGGTGCACGTCCAGTGCCTTGCCTTCGGCGACCAGTTCCTGCGCACCAATGGCTTCGCCAAGCACGGTGCGCAGGTCCAGCACTTCCACCTCCAGCTGCACCTTGCCCAGCAGCATGCTGCTGAGGTCGAGCATGTCCGAGATCAGCCGCTTCTGCGCGCCGGCGCTGTTGGCGATCACGTTCAGGCCCTTGTACAGCGGACTGGTGTCGTCCACGCGCTGCAGCAGCAGTTCGCTCCAGCCAAGAATGGTGGTCAGCGGCGTACGCAGTTCATGCGACAGCGTGGCCAGGAACTCATCCTTCAGCCGCGCCATGTTTTCCGCGGCACTGCGTGCGGCGCGCTCGGACTGCAACAGCTCCTCGCGGGCCAGCTCGATCTCGCGGCGTTCGGTCACGTCCGGGCTGCTGCCGGCCAGGCCGATGAAGCGGCCCATGCGCGAGAAGCGCGGGCGGGCGTTCATCTCCAGCCAGCGCCATTGGCCATCGGCACGCCGCGCACGCACCAGCGCGTGCATCGAGCGCTGCGCCTTCAACGCCTCCTGGAGTTCGTATTCGAACACCGAGGCATCGTCCGGATGCACCAGGCCACGCCAGACGTCTTCCGGAACGCGCGTCTCGTCGCCACCGAAGAACTCGCTGAAAGCGCTGTTGACGAAACGGGCGTGCCCACGCTCATCGAGCACCCACACCGGCATCGGCAGGCCGTCGGCCAGCGCGCTGAAGCGCGCTTCGCTCTCGCCCAGCTCCACTTCCATCTGCTTGCGCGCGGTGATGTCGAAGAACAGGATGCCGACCTTGTCCTCGCCCGGCCGGCCCACGCGCACCGCGTCGACCGCGAACGAACGACCCAGCGCACGCGCTTCCATCTCGAACTGGGCCGGGCGGCCGCTGCGGGCGACCTCGCCATAGATGCGGAACCAGTCCTGCTCATGATTGGGTTCCAGCGCGGTCATGCGCTGGCCACGCGCGTCCTTCAGGCCGGTATGGCGTTCGAACGCGTCGTTGACCTCGATGAAGCGATAGTCGACCGCACGGTCGCCCTCGAACAGCACCTGGATCACGCAGAAACCGGCGTTGATGCGTTCAAGCACGCCATGATGCAGGTCGGGTTCGGGCGCCGGCACCATCATCGGTGGGCGCTCCACTAGGGGCGGCAGTGTGGACAAGGGCGTCTGGACGGGCCGGGTTGGAGACACAGCATCTTCCAAAGGGCGTATTCACAGCGTCAAGCGCCGTCAGTCATGGTTGACGACGATGAATTGGCGGCAACCGCTCTTGCGTATGTCGCAATCGGCCGTTGCGGCCACCGGAATGCGGGATCACACTCGCTCCGAGAACCGCATCGTCCCCATTGATGGGACGCAGGAGACCGTCATGAACCGCTCATCGGCCACTGCCCTGCTGCTGGCAGGCGCCCTCATGGCCGGCAGCGCGAACGCCGCGCCGCGCGCCGTCACTGATCCGGACGCGCCCCGTGCGCTGCAGGCCAACGGGCCGGTCAGCGTGAAATGGGACGATCCGGCCACATTCACCGAGATCCGCCAGAGCACCAACCGCTTCGAAGCCGAACGCGGCAACTGGGTGCAGCAGCTGGCCAGCTACGTGCAGACCACTGCAGCCAAGCCGCTGCAGCCCGGGCAGACCCTGGACGTGACCCTGGTCGACATCAAGCGCGCCGGCGACTACGAGCCCTGGCACGGCCCGCGAGGCAGCGACATCCGGATCATGCGCGACATCTATCCGCCGCGGATCACCCTGCAGTACACGCTGAAGGACGCCAGCGGCCGCATCGTCGATGAGGGCGAAGCCAAGCTCAGCGACACCGGCTACCTGCACAACCTGGGGCTGAAGAGCGACAGCGATCCGCTGCGCTACGAGAAGCGCCTGATCGACGACTGGGTCAAGCGCGAGCTGAGCACGCGGGCTACCGCTGCACGATGATGGGCAACCGCCGGGCATGGCCCGGCGCCAGCCCTGGTCTTGGTAATGCCGGCCGCTGGCCGGCATTACGTCACTCCTGGTACACCCGCGCCACACGCTTGACCGCGCACGGCAGCTGGTAGGCACTCACGCCACAGCGCGGCGCCAGTTCCGACAGCGTCGGCGCAGCGCCCCACAGTTCCACCACGCTGCCGACGCCGGCCTGCGCGTGCGCAGTCAGGTCCACCGTCAGCATGTCCATCGACACGCGCCCGATCAGTGCGCCGGGCTGGCCATCGATCAATACCGGCGTGCCGTTGGGGGCGAACTGCGGATAACCGTCGGCATAGCCGAGCGCGACCACGCCCACGCGGGTGCGCGCCTTCGCCACGAAGCGCGCGCCATACCCCACCGGCTCGCCGGCCTCGATCCAGCGTTCGGCAATCACCTTCGACTGCATCGTCATCACCGGGCGCAGGCGCTCGGTCAACGCGGTGTCGTCCGGCAGCGGGTTGGCGCCGTACAGCATCAGGCCCGGGCGCACCCAGTCGCTGCGTACATCCGGCCAGCCCAGCAGTGCCGGCGAATTGCATACGCTGGTCTCGCCGTGCAGGCCGTCGATGGCGCGGGCGAAGGTCGCGGCCTGTTCGTGGGTGCGCTCGCTGTCCAGCTCGTCGGCGCGCGCCAGGTGGGTCATCAGTACGATGCGTTCGACCTGCGGCAGCGTCGACAGGCGTGCATGCGCGGCGCGGAAGCTGTCCACGTCCAGGCCCAGGCGATGCATGCCGCTGTCCAGCTTCAGCCACACCGTCAGCGGGCGCGGGCTGGCGAAGGCGGCCAGCGCCTCCACCTGCCACGGCGAACCGACGGCGAACCAGAAATCGTGTTCGGCCACCAATGCCATGTCGCTGGGCTCGAAGATGCCTTCCAGCAGCAGGATCGGTGCTCGGATGCCGGCCTGGCGCAGCTCCAGCGCTTCTTCGATGGTGGCCACGCCGAAGCCATCGGCCTCGCCTTCCAGCGCCTGCGCACAGCGCACTGCGCCATGCCCATAAGCATCAGCCTTGATGATCGCCAGGGCCTTGCCACCGCCCAGTTCACGGGCAAACCGGTAGTTGCTGCGCAGGGCGCCCAGATCGATCAGCGCGCGGGCAGGACGCATGTGCGGTTCTCGTGTTGCGGCGCGTGACCGTACTGGCCGTAGCGGAAAATATCCAGACCTTCGGTGCTGATCTGCGGCTGGCGCGCGCTCATCAGGTCGGCCAGGTAGCGGCCCGAGCCACAGGCCATGGTCCAGCCCAGCGTGCCGTGGCCGGTGTTGAGGTAGAGATTGCGGAACGGCGTGGCGCCGATCACCGGCGTGCCATCGGGCGTGGCCGGGCGCAGGCCGGTCCAGAACTGCGCGCGCGACAGGTCACCGCCCTTCGGGTAGAGGTCGCTGACCACCAGCTCCAGGGTTTCGCGGCGGCGCTGCGACAGCGACAGGTCGAAACCGGCCACTTCGGCCATGCCACCGACGCGGATGCGGTCGTCGAAGCGGGTCACCGCCACCTTGTAACTCTCGTCGAGGATGGTCGAGGTCGGCGCCATCGCCGGGTCGGTGATCGGCAGGGTCAGCGAATAGCCCTTCAGCGGGTACACCGGCAGGCGCATGCCCAGCGGTGCCACCAGCGCCGGCGAGTAGCTGCCGAGCGCGACCACGAAGCGGTCGGCGGTTTCCCGCTTGCCGTCGATGCGCACGCCGGTGATGCGGTCGCCCTCAAACTCCAGGCCGGTGATGTCCTGGTCGAAGCGGAATTCGACGCCGGCATCCACGCACATCTGCGCCAGGCGGCGGGTGAACAGCTGGCAGTCGCCGGTCTGGTCACGTGGCAGGCGCAGTGCGCCGACCAGGCCGTCGACATGGGCCAGGGCCGGTTCGGCCTGGATGATGCCGGCGCGGTCCAGCACCTCGTACGGCACGCCGTACTGGGCCAGGATCTCGATGTCCTGCGCCGAAGCGTCCAGCTGCTGCTGGGTACGGAACAGCTGGGTGGTACCCAGGTCGCGGCCTTCGAATTCGATGCCGATCTGCGCGCGCAGCTCGTTCAGGCAGTCGCGGCTGTATTCGGACATGCGCACCATGCGCGCCTTGTTGATCGCATAGCGCTCATGCGTGCAGTTGCGCAGCATCTGCCACAGCCAGCGGTACTGGGCCAGGTCCATGCCCGGCTTGATCGCCAGCGGCGCGTGTTTCTCGAACAGCCAGCCGATCGCTTTCTTCGGCACGCCGGGGGCCGCCCAGGGCGAGGTGTAGCCAAACGACAGCTGGCCGGCATTGGCGAAGCTGGTCTCCAGCGCCGGGCCGGGCTGGCGGTCGATCACCGTGACTTCAAACCCGGCCTGTCGCAGGTACCAGGCACTGGTGGTGCCGATCACGCCGCTGCCGAGAACTAGGACTCGCATGGGAATTCTCCAACCCGATCATTCCCTGCACCAGAGCGCGCGGGGACCATAATTGGGGAAGTATAGACAGGCAATACCAGTCGATTTGCCTGATTTACAATCAACCGGCAGGATGTTCTCCTGCAATTCATTCCCCGAGGTTGACGGCCATGGCCCCCCGGACCCGCGAACTGGACAAGATCGACCGCAAGATCCTGCGCATCCTGCAGGCCGAGGGCCGTATTTCCTTCACCGAACTGGGTGAACGGGTCGGCCTGTCGACCACCCCGTGCACCGAGCGCGTGCGCCGGCTCGAGCGCGAAGGGGTGATCACCGGCTACCACGCGCACCTCGACCCGGCGGCAGTGAAGGCCAGCCTGCTGGTGTTCGTGGAGATCAGCCTGGCCTACAAGTCCGGGGACATCTTCGAGGAGTTCCGGCGCGCGGCGCTGAAGCTTCCCAACGTGCTGGAGTGCCACCTGGTGTCGGGCGACTTCGATTACCTGCTGAAGGCGCGGATCAGCGAGATGGCCTCGTACCGCAAGCTGCTGGGCAGCACGTTGCTGACGCTGCCGCATGTACGGGAATCGAAGAGCTACATCGTGATGGAAGAAGTGAAAGAGACGCTGAGCCTGCCGATTCCGGATTGAAGCTGGGAACCGGTTGGGGCCAGAGCCCGCTGCGCGGGATCCGACCCCGGTCGCCAGCTGGCAAGGGGTCGGCTCCCGCGCCGCGGGCCCTGACCCCGGTCATGGCGATAGTCAGCGCTGCTGCGGATGCTTCTGCGAGCGCTGTTCCTGCGGCTTGCCGCCCTTGTGCTGCTGCGGCTCCATCTGCTGTTGCTGCTGCTGTTGCTGCTGCGGGTTGCGGCCCTGCGGTTCCTTGCCGGGATGACGGTTCTGCTGGTTTTTCATGATCGCGATCCAGTGGACGAAGGACATGCGGCGGCGGAATGCCGGCGCACGGCCACGTTGGTCCGGCAGCGGTTAATCGCAGGCGAAAAAGCAGTGATTGGCAGATCGTTGTTTTCGTGCGTTCAGGCCAGCGTGTCCGCCCGCCGGGCCTGCGGCGGCGTCAGCGCTTGATCTGCTGGCCATCGCCGGCCGGCACGCTGTCGTAATAACGACCGGTGCGCGAATCGAACACGCGGTTCGGGCCTGCGGGGCGGACCCCGGGCACGATGCGGCCGTTGCGGTCATAGACCTTGTCGGCCGGCTTCGGCGCCGGGGCGGGCGCGACCTGGGCCGGACCGGTGGACTTGATCGGCTGCGTGGGCTGCGGCGACGGCAGCACAAGCGGCTGCGGCCGGGCCGCTTGTGGCGGGGGTGCCACCGGCGGCGGGGCCACGCGGGTCGCGCTGCGGGTGGCGGTCGGGTCGGCCGTGGGCATCTGGGCCTGCGCCAGTGCCGGCATCAGGGCGATCAACAGCAGGGGAAGGGTCGGTTTCATGGCACGCTCCGGCGTGGATCGCAGTCACCTTGCGCCCGCGCCTGTGTGCCGCCCATGAACGGCCATCACACTTGCAAGCGCGCGCCACGACCCCCACGTTGTCCGGCATCCCAGGCCATCGACCCCACGGAGAGCCGGCATGACTGCCTTCGACCTGACGCCCCCTACTGCCACCCAGACCGAGGCGCTGGTCGCCGGCCTCAGCAGCGAAGAGCGCCGCGTGCTGCTGCAGCACGGTACCGAGGCGCCCTTCTGCGGCGTGTTCCTCGACAACAAGCGCGATGGCGTCTACTGCTGCCGGCTGTGTGCCCTGCCGCTGTTCCGCTCCAGCACCAAGTTCGATTCCGGCACCGGCTGGCCCAGCTTCTTCGCCCCGTTCGACCCGGCGCACGTGCGCGAGATCCGCGATACCAGCCATGGCATGGTGCGCACCGAGATCACCTGCGCCCGCTGCGGCAGCCACCTGGGCCACGTGTTCCCGGACGGTCCGCCGCCCACCTACGAGCGCCACTGCCTGAACTCCGTCTCACTTTCGTTCGTCGGCACGGGCGAGCCCTGGCCCGATCCGCTGCAGCGTGGCGGTGCCGAAGCCGGTGTGGCGGGCTGAAACACCCCGCTGACCGATTTCACAGAATTCCCTCTTCAGAAAACCGGGCGACGGGCCGACAAGGAGATATCCCCCCTCCCTGCGTCGCCCCATGCTCATCATCGTTGGATTCCTGGTCGTCATCATCAGCGTGATCGGGGGCTACCTCGGTGCCCACGGCCGCCTGGGTGCCCTCTGGCAGCCCTACGAGCTGGTCATCATCGGCGGCGCCGCACTGGGCGCGTTCCTGGTCGGCACCCCGGCCAAGACGGTCAAGCAGACCCTGCAGGCCATGGTCGGCGTGTTCAAGGGCCCGCGCTACAAGCAGCAGGACTACATCGATGTCCTCAGCCTGCTTTATGAACTGCTCAACAAGGCCCGCCGCGAAGGCTTCATGGCCCTGGAAGACCATGTCGAGCGGCCGGCCGAGAGCGCCCTGTTCGCCAACTACCCCAAGGTGCAGGCCGACCACCACCTGATCGACTTCATCACCGACTGCCTGCGCCTGATGATCGGCAGCAACATCGAGCCGCACGAGCTCGAGCCGCTGCTGGAGCTGGAACTGGAGAAGCACCACGCCGAGGCCATGGCACCGTCGCAGGTGCTGACCAAGGTCGCCGACGGACTGCCCGGTTTCGGCATCGTCGCGGCGGTGCTGGGCATCGTCATCACCATGGGCTCGATCGGCGGCGACATCGTCGAGGTCGGTGGCCACGTGGCCGGTGCACTGGTCGGCACCTTCCTCGGCATCCTGCTCGGCTACGGCTTCGTCGGCCCGATGGCCGCCGCCATGGAGGCACGCGCCGAGCAGGACAGCCGCATCTACGAATCGGTCAAGACTGCCCTGCTGGCCTGCCTGCGCGGTTACAACCCGAAGATCGCGCTGGAATTCGCCCGCAAGACGCTGCCGTCGAACGTGCGCCCGGCCTTCTCCGATTTCGAGCAGCACCTGAAGACGGTCAAGTAAGCCATGGCCGAGAACAAGCCCACCGTCATCGTCCGCCGGGTCAAGAAAGCCGGCCACGCCGCTCACCACGGCGGGTCGTGGAAGGTGGCCTATGCCGACTTCGTGACCGCGATGATGGCCTTCTTCCTGGTGCTGTGGCTGATGGCCACCACCAACAAGAACGACCGTGCGGCGATTTCGGAGTACTTCCGCAACCCCAGCCCGCTGAGCGGGCAGAACGCCACGCCGGCGCCCGGCATGGCCGGCCCGGGCGGCGCCAGCACCTCGATGATCAAGCTGGGCGGCGCCACCGACATCTCGCGCGGCAGCAGCAACGATCCCTTCCAGAACCAGAAGGAAGCGGTGCCGCAGCCGGTGGACCAGCAGCAGCGCGACAAGCAGCAGCTGGAAGCGCTGATGAAGGAACTGCAGGAAGCGATCAGCAAGAGCCAGGCACTGGAACCGTTCAAGGACCAGCTGCTGCTGGACCTGACCCCGGAAGGCCTGCGCATCCAGATCGTGGACAAGCAGAACCGGCCGATGTTCGACCTCGGCAGCGCTACGCTGAAGCCGTACACCCAACAGATCCTGCACGAGCTGGCCAACTACCTGAACCACGTGCCGAACCGGATCAGCCTGACCGGCCACACCGACATCACCGCCTATTCGGCCGCACGCGGCTACGGCAACTGGGAACTGAGCGCCGACCGCGCCAACGCTGCACGACGTGCACTGGTGGACGGCGGCCTGGAGGACAGCAAGATCACCCGCGTGGTCGGCCTGTCCTCGTCAGTGCTGTTCGACAAGGCCGACCCGCAGAACCCGATCAACCGCCGTATCAGCATCGTGGTGATGACCCAGGCCGCCGAAGCGGCCGCGCTGGCCGGCGCCGGGCCGCAGGTCGGGCTGTCGGCGCCGACCGCCGACCCGGACGTGCAGGCCGCGCAGGGTGAGGCAAAGTAGACGGTGGGTGCGGACCTTGGTCCGCACATCCGGGAAAGCGTGCGGACCAAGGTCCGCACCCACCAGGGGCATCCCCCGGCGCACCCGCTACAATGGCGGTCTTTCCGTTTCCAGGTGATTCCACCCCCATGTCCCAGAACTCCAAGGCCAAGCGCGACAAGCGCAAGAAGCAGCAGGGCAAGCGCCCGTTCCTCCGCCTTAACGCCCAGCAGCAGGTGCAGAACCATGCCGTGCTGACCAACGAAGACGGCCAGGTGGTGGCGGCCATCGGCCTGCAGGGCCGTGAGTGGCTGCTGGCCATCGGCGGCCAGACCATGGGCAATGCCGAGAACCCGGTGCCGATGCTGGCCATGCTCAAGCACCTGTCCAACGTGCAGGAAAAGGAAGGCCGCAAGGTCAACCTGGAATATTCCGAACTGCTGAAGTCGCTGCTGGACACCCTGGCCGCCGAATCCGATCAGACCGCTGACGAGTACCTGGACAAGCTGGTCGCCGAGTTCGAGACCGTGGAAGCCGAAGAAGGCGAAGAAGCCGCCGCGGCTGCCGAAGGCGACGTGGTTGACGCTGCTGCCGAGGCCGCCCCGGCCGCTGACAGCGACAGCAAGCCGCAGGCCTGAACCGGCCGCGGCGGTGACGGTCTACGTCGATGACGCGGTGCATCCCTGGCGCGGACAGCGCTGGGCGCACCTGATGGCCGACACCCTGGCCGAGCTGCACGCCATGGCGGCGCAGCTCGGCATTCCACCGCGGGCCTTCCAGAACAAGGCCAGCGGTGCCCATTACGATGTCACTGCCGAGCTGCGCGCGCAGGCGATCGCGCTCGGCGCGCAAGCGATTTCGCGGCATGCCGACCGCGAACTGGTCAAAGCGGTGATCGCCAACGCCCGGGCGCAGTACCGGCCGTAGGCCGCGCCGCGGGTTCGCCGGACACCAACCGGCACCGGCGGGGTAGAGTCGACTGTCAGTCGACTATCGCGCGCAGCGCGGGGGTCTCGCGGCCGGATGGGAGAGCAGTCGACTAACAGTCGACTCTACCCCGTCGGGTCGTCCTCAGCGGATCAACCCGCCGGGTCGTGCCCGGCGGATCGGCCCATTGCTCAGAACGGGTCGCTGCCCAGCCGGATTTCCACGTTCAGCAGCGAGCACAGCGCCAGCATCGCGTCGTCGTCGCGGGTCAATGCCATCACCCCGGTGAAGCCGTCACTGCCGGCATCCACGCTCCACAGCGTGTAATTGTGCTCGCGCAGGCGGTCGAAGGCGGTGGACATCAGCTGCACGCCGTCCAGGCCCTCGGCGAAGTCCTCGTCGTCCAGGTCCCCGCCCCAGTCCAGCTGCAGGTTGAAGCGCGCCGACAGCTCGTTGACCGCCGACTGCAGCGATTCCAGGTCATCCCGCTCCACATCGAAACCGGACTGCCAGGCAATGGCGGTGAACAGCGCCGGCAGCCAGTCGCTGTCCGCTTCCAGCGGCTGCCCGTCCTCGGACAGGTGCTCGCGCCAGCGGTTGAACTGCTGCAGGGCCAGCTCTTCGTCGCCCGGGTTGATCAGCACCAGCAGGTTCCAGACCCGCGCCTCGAAGCCCTCCTCGTCGAAGTCGTGGATGTCTTCCTCGAAGTCGAAATAGTCGCTGTTGTCGGGCATGGCGGAACGTCCTCTGGGGCAGGTCGGCATTCTACGGTTTATCCTGTGCCGCTGAAGCCGGCCTTGGTGGCCGTCACTGTGAATGAAGCGATGAGCGATACCCCTCCCGACCACCTGGCGATCAACCCGGCCAGCCCCTTCCATGATGCGCAGGCGCTGGAGCGCGGCGTCGGCGTGCGTTTCAACGACGTCGAGCGCGACAACGTCGAGGAATACTCGGTCAGCGAAGGCTGGATCCGCGTGCAGGCCGGCAAGGCCCGCGACCGCCGTGGCAACCCGATGACCATCAAGGTCAAGGGCAAGGTCGAGGTGTATTTCCTGGACCAGAAGCCGGAGTAAGGCCTGAACGGTGTGCGGACCAAGGTCCGCACCCACCCGGGGTACACGGTCATTCGCGCTTGCGCGATTCCAGCAGGTCCAGGTTGCGGATCAGGCGCCGCGAGATCTCATCGGAGATCACCCCGCGCCGGGTCAGCCGGAACAGTTCCTCACGCTCGGCATTGAGGCCGGCGCTGCGCAGCTGGCGGTAACCCAGCTCCATGCGCCGCACCTTCTCCGGGTCCACGTCGGGCCCGTCGTTGTCCTTCTCCAGGTGCCGCTGGTACAGCAGGCTCACCCGCGAGGCAGCGTCGTTGTACAGCTGCACGTTCTCGGTGTTCTGGTTCATCACCAGCTGCTGGCGCATGCGCTCGACCCCGGCCAGCGCGGCCTTGGACGACAGCCGGCGTGCCAGGTCCTCTTCCTTGCGCTCGCCCGAATCGGCCGGCAGCTGCAGGCCCTTCAGCAGCTGCGGCAGCGCCACGCTGGCGCCGACCAGCGAGAACAGGATCACCGCCGCGGCCAGGAAGATCACCAGGTCGCGCGCCGGGAACGCGCTGCCATCGGGCAGGAACAGTGGCAGGGTCAACACACCGGCCAGGGTGATCGCGCCGCGCACGCCGGCCACCGAGGTCGCCACCACGATGCGCCAGTTCGGCGCCTCGCCCCGCTCCAGGCCACGACGGCGCGCACGCAGCAGGTTCCAGCGCAGCGACAGCCATACCCACAGCAGGCGCAGCAGGATCAACGCCAGGTTGATCACCACCACGTAGACCAGCAGCCACCATGCACTCTGGTGGCCGGACTCGTTCATGGTGGTGGTGGCGCGCTCGACGATGCCCGGCAACTGCTCGCCCAGCAGCACGAACATGATGCCGTTGAAGCTGAACTGCAGCATGTTCCAGACACCCGCGCGCTGCACGCGCATGCTGCCGGAGACACGGCCGGTCAGCTCGACGTAGCTCATCGCGATGCCGGCGGCGACCGCGGCGAGGATGCCCGAGGCATGGATTTCTTCGGCCAGCAGGTAGGCCGCAAACGGGATCAGCAGGTTGACCAGCATCGCCGCACCCGGCTCCTCGCCGAAGCGGCGCCACAGCCAGCGCTGGAACGTGGACACGCCGAGGGTAACCGCCACGCCCACGGCCAGGCCGGCCACCGCCACCCACAGGAAGGTCAGCGAGGCCGTGGCCAGCGAGAAGGAACCGGTCATCACCGCCGCCACCGCGAAGCGGAAGCAGACCAGGCCGGAGGCATCGTTGAGCAGCGATTCGCCTTCCAGGATGTGCATCAGGCGCTTGGGAATCGGTGCCTTCGAAGCAATCGCGCCCACCGCCACCGGGTCGGTCGGCGAGACGATGGCCGCCAGCGCGAAGCACACCGCCAGCGGCATCACCGGGATCATCCAGTGGATCAGCAGGCCGGCACCGATCACGGTGAACACCACCAGGCCGAACGCCAGTTCGAGGATCGCCCCCTTGTCGCGGAACAGGCCCTGCTTGGGAATGCGCCAGCCATCCAGGAACAGCAGCGGCGGCAGGAACAGCAGGAAGAACACTTCCGGCTCCAGCGCGTGGCCGCGGTTGAACACGCCGGCGATCACCGCCCCCAGGCCGATCTGCACCAACGGCAGCGGCAGCGAGAACGGGAGGACGCGAACCAGGTAGCCGCTGGCGACAACGGCCACCAGCATCGCCAGGACGACTTCGATGGTATGCATGCTTCTTCCAGGAAGCGGCGCGTGGGGAGGCACGAGGGCCAGCGCCGGAAACCCGGAAAAAACTACCACATGCGGCCCTGGCCGCGACGGCCGCAGCCGCCGCGCGTCAGCCCCGGCTCATGCCCCGTCGAAGCGGTACAGATCCATGGCCAGGAAGCCGGCATCGATGCCGGCGTCGATGCGGCGCGCACCGAAACCGCCCTCGCCGGCTGCACCCATCGCGAAGAACAGCGGCAGCAGGTGCTCGTCGGTCGGGTGCGCACGCTCGGCGAACGGGGCCTGCCGGCGGTAATCGAACAGCGCCTGGCGGTCATCGGCGGCCAGCCGCTGCTCCACCCACTCGATGAAGGGCCGCACATACGGTGCTTCCTTGCCGTCCTGGTAATCGCCCCAGTCGTGCAGGTTGTGGGTGATGCTGCCCGAACCGACCAGCAGCACGCCCTGTTCGCGCAGCGGCGCCAGCGCGCGGCCCAGCGCGAACTGATGCTCGGGGCCGAGCAGCGGCTGGATCGATACCGGCACCACCGGGATGTCGGCCTGCGGGCGCAGCAGCCGCAGCGGCACCCAGGCACCGTGGTCGAGGCCACGCTGCGGGTCGAGCGCCACCGGCAGCCCGGCGGCGGCGATGCGGCCGGCCACCTCTTCGGCCAGCGCCGGATCGCCGGGCGCCGGGTACTGCAGTTCAAACAGCGCGCGCGGGAAGCCGCCGAAGTCGTGGATCGTCGGCGGCTGCGGGTGCGCACCGACCAGCGGCTGCCGGCCCAGCCAGTGCGCCGAGGCCATCACGATGGCACGCGGCGTCGGCAGGTCGCGCGCCAGCTCGGCCAGGCGCACGCCGACCTGGCCCGGATGCAGGGCGGTCATCGGCGAACCGTGGGAGATGTACAGCGAAGGCAGGCGGGACATGGAAGGCTCCAGTTGCAGGGTCGGGCGGCGATCAGCGCGAACGCAGGGTCCACTTGCCATCGCCGATCAGGAACAGCACCACCAGCGCCAGCGCCCAGAACGCCGGGTATTCCCAGCCGCCGCCGGCATTGGCGAAGCCGAAGCCGTTGGCGCCGTGCACGGTGACGATGGTGCCCAGCAGCAGCGGCACGCCGATCAGGCCCATCCAGCGCGCGTAGATGCCCAGCAGCAGCGCGGCGCTGATCGCCAGTTCGACGCCGAGGGTGAGATAGCCGAGTACCCCAGGCAGGCCCAGCGATTCGAAGAACGCGGCAGTACCGGCCGGGGTGAACACCAGCAGCTTGGTCAGGGCGTGGACCAGGAACAGCACGCCCAGGGCCAGGCGCAGCAGGGTGGCACCGTACGGGGCCAGCGACGAGACAGGAGCGGTCGTGGTGTGCATGGCAAAGCACCTTGAGGGGGTGGAGACAGGTTATTGCGCGTTCGTGGACCGATAAATAGGATCGTTTGACCGTATTTATTTCAAAAGGCGCAACAATGGACACTCTCGAGGCGATGCGCGTGTTCGTGGCGGTGGTCGAACGCAATGGCTTCAGCGCCGCCGCCCAGGCCCTGGACCTGTCCACCGCCGGCGTCACCCGCCAGGTCGCGGCGCTGGAAAAACGCCTGTCCACCCGCCTGCTCCACCGCACCACGCGCCGGGTCAGCCCGACCAGTGCCGGCGCCGCCTACTACGCGCAGTGCGTGCGCCTGCTGGCCGAGTTCGATGCGCTGGAGGCCAGCATCGGCGCGCAGGCACTGGAGCCTTCCGGGACGCTGCGCATCAACGCCCCCGTCAGCTGGGGCATTGCCCGCCTCGGCCCGCTGCTGGCCCGCTACCGCGAGCGCTTCCCGCAGGTGGAACTGGACCTGGCCCTGTCCGACCGCCTGGTCGACATGGTCGAGGAAGGCTACGACGTGGCCATCCGCATCACCCGCGAACCGAGCCCGGCGCTGATTGCGCGCCGCCTGGGCGAGTCACGGGTGAGCCTGTGCGCGGCGCCGGCCTACCTGGCCGCGCGCGGCACCCCGCAGCATCCGCAGGAGCTGCAGGCCCACGCCTGCCTGAGCTACAGCTACTGGGCCGCCGGTGACCACTGGCCGCTGCAGGGACCTGGCGGCGAGGTCAAGGTGGCGGTGAACAGCCTGCTGCACGCCAACAACGGCGACGTGCTGCGCGAAGCGGCGATCGCCGGCATGGGCGTGATCCTGCAACCGGATTTCCTGCTGGAAGACGCGCTGGCCGATGGCCGCCTGGTGCGCGTGCTGCCCGAATGGGAGGCCTCGCCGATCGGCATTTTCGCCGTCTATACCAGCCGCAGCCACCTCGCACCGAAGGTGCGCAGTTTCATCGACCATCTGGTGGAAAGCGGGGTGTAGCCGAGGCTGGCGTTTGCCGGTAGTGCCGGCCGCTGGCCGGCAATCAGACACCTCCCGGTCCTGGGCCAATGCCGGCCAGCGGCCGGCACTCCCACTTAGGCGGCGACTTCATCCAGCGCGTCGATGATCCGCTCCAGCGGCGCCGGCCGCCCCAGCAGATAGCCCTGCACCTGGTCACAGCCGTGCGCGGCCAGCCAGTCCAGCTGCCCCGGCGTTTCCACGCCCTCGGCGATGATGGTCAGGCCCATGCTGTGCCCCAGCGACAACAGCGCGCGGCAGATCGAGGCATTGCGTGGGTTGGTTTCCACGTCGGCGACGAAGCTGCGGTCGATCTTCAGGATGTCCAGCGGCAGGTGCTGCAGGTAGGACATGCTGGAATAGCCGGTGCCGAAATCATCCAGCGACACGCGGATGCCCTGCTCATGCAGGCGCTGCATGGTCTGCATCGCCTGCGCCGGCTTGCGCATCAGGCTGCTCTCGGTCAGCTCCACGTGCAGCGCGCCGCGGGCCAGGCCGAAATCCTGCTGGGCACGGGTGAATTCGGCCACCAGATCGCTGTTGAAGAACTGCACCGCAGACACGTTGACCGCGATCGGCAGCTCGCCCCACCCGGCGTCGACCAGACGGCGCTGCGCCTTCGCCGCCGCGCGGATCACCCAGCGGCCAAGCGCCAGGATCAACCCGGTGTCCTCGCACAGCTGGATGAACTCGTTGGGCGGGATGAAGCTGCCATCGGCCTGCGGCCAGCGCAGCAGTGCCTCCAGCGCTGCCGGGCTGCCGTCGCTGGCATGCCGGATCGGCTGGAAATACAGCTGGAATTCGTTGTCGATGGCGGCATGGATGCGCCCGGCCAGGCGCAGGCGGTCGGCCAGGCGCGTGGTCACGGCCGCGTCGAACCAGACCACCACGTTGCCCTCGGCGCGCGCCGCATGCGCGGCCTGCGCGGCCATGCCGATCACCTGCTCGGCCGTGTGCCCGTCACCGGCGATGTGCACGGCCACGCCGATACGCGGCTCGAACTGGTGCAGCGAGTCCTTGCCGCGCATCGGCGCCGACACGATCTGCAGCAGGTCGTCCAGCACGCGCTGGGTATCGTGCTCGGCACCGATGGCGAACACGAAGTCCTCGGCCGGCTGGAACGCCAGCGTGCCACAGCGCGCGCCCAGGCCCCCGAGCCGGGTCGCCATCGACTGCAGCACCGCATCACCGATCTCGCGACCGAGCGTGTCGGCCACCAGCTGCAGGCCGCGCAGCTGCACGAAGGCGATGGTATAGCCGGCGTCCTGCTCGTCCAGCTGCTCGGTCAGGGCGCGCACATTGAGCAGGCCGGTGGCCGGGTTGTGCCGTGCCTGGTACGCCAGGTCGCGCTCGTAGGCCAGCCGCTCGCTGACATCCTCGGCCAGCACCAGGCACGCGGGCTGCCCATCGAAATCGAGCTTGGACAGGTGTGCGCGCACCTCGAACACACTGCCGTCCTTGCGCCGGTGCAGGCGCACGGTCGCGTCGGGCGGATCGCCCACCTGCGCCCGTTGGATGGCACCACGCACTTCGTCCCAGCCTTCGCGCGGGCGGATGTCGAGGATGCTCATCGCCAGGAACTCGTCGCGGCTGTAGCCGTACTGGCGCACCGCAGCGTCGTTGACCTCGATGAAGCGCAGCGTATCCGGGTCGAACACCCAGAACGGCGCCGGATTGCGGTCGAACAGCAGGCGGAAGCGGCGCTCCACTTCGCTCATCTGCTCGCGCGCCTGATAGCGTTCGCTCAGGTCGGTCAGGGCACCGATCATGCGCCGCTCGCTGTCGGCCACTTCCACCCGCTGCCCACGCGCGCCGACCCAGCGCACCTCGCCTCCGGGCAGCACCAGGCGGAACACCTGGTCGAGCACCGCGCCGCCGGCGAAGGCCTGGTCGAACGCCTGCTGCAGGCGCGCGGCATCATCGCGATGCACGCGCGCGAAGAAATCCGCAACCGGCAAGGCGTCGGTCTGTACCCCAAAGATCTCGCGGGCCAGCGGCGACCAGCGCAGCAGCGCGGCGTCCTCATCCACGTACCACGTGCAGACACGCCCGACCTGGTGCGCCAGGCGCAGCTCGGCATGGCCGGCCTTCAGCTCCTCGGCCATCGCCTGCTGGCTGCGGGTACTGCGGCGGACGGCGTACAGCAGCACCAGCAACACCACGATGTAGGCCAGCACGATCGCCACCGAGGCCTGCAGGTACGGCCACCAGGGTGCCAGCACGTCCTCGTCGGCCAACCCGACCTGTACCGCCAGCGGACTGCGTTCGAGCGTGCTGATGGTGAGGATGCGCGGCACGCCGTCGACGACGCCGGGCATGCTGCCCAGCTCGACCACTGCCTGCGTGCCGAGCAGGTCCCGGCGCGGCAGGTCATAGCGGCGGCCCACCGTGCCATGCGGATCGGGTACGCGGGCCAGCATGTAGCCCTGGGCATCGCTGATCGAGACCAATCCGTTGGGACCGACATCCAGGCCGCCGACGATGCGCTGCAGTTCGCCACAGCGCAGCCGTGCCAGCAGCCAGCGCCCATCGGCCATCGGCAGCGCCAGCGGGACCACCCAGCCCCCATCGCTGGCGCGCTGCGGCGGGCCGATGTACAGCGCGCTGCCCGGGCCGCGCCGTTGCGGATCGGTCCACAGCGGCAACTGCAGGTCGCCCTTGCCGGCCGTCAATGCGCGGCCATAGCTGTCGAGCACCACGATGCTGTGCAGTTCGGCGTGCCGGCGCAGCACGCCGCCGATGGACGCATCGAGCAGGGCCGGCGCCTGCGCCGGCACACTGCGGAACAGTTCCGCGGCATCGGCGGCGATGCCGGACATGGCCCGCTCCAGGTTGCGCAGCTCCAGGGCCAGCAGGCGCTCGCTGCCCACCGCCAGCGCGCGGCTCTGCCGCTGCGCCGCTTCCAGGCGGCGGTGGTGGTCGTTGACCAGCATCAGGGTCAGGCCGGCCACCAGCAGCACGCCCACCAGCACGCCGCCCCAGGTAATGGCGCGCAACGGCCGGGCCAACGCCCGCTTCAGCGCGGGCATCGGTTGATGTTCCTTGTGCAGTCGGCTGGCTTCATGCGCGAACGAATCCTCCACGTCCCCGACCTCAACGGCCGGCGGACGCCATTCTTGACGCCTGACCCCGTCCTGCATGGCCACCTCCCCGTGTCCGCGCAGGGCTCGAGGGTCCAGCATGCACCACCCCGGTGACGGCGTGAAGATCGCCGCTGCGCGTTCAGCCAGATCCTGCACAGGGCAGGCGCCGCAGGGGAGCGGCCAGCGGCGCTGGAGCGGATTAGACTTGGTGTTTTCCGCCGCAAGAGAAGTCCATGTCCAAGCTGCGCCGTCCCACCCTGGCGCTGGCCATCGTCGCCAGCCTGTCCCTGGCCGCCTGTGACCGCCCGGCCGACCCGGCCGCCACGGCCACCGCCCCGGCCGACGCCGCCCCCGCTGCGGCCAAGCCGATGCTGGGCAGTTTCGGCTTCGATGCCAGCGGCATGGACCGCAGCATCGCCGCCGGCGACGACTTCTTCGGCTTCGCCAACGGCACCTGGGTGAAGAACACCGAGATTCCGGCCGACCGCTCGCGCTTCGGCAGCTTCAATGTCATTGCCGAGAAGACCCTGGCCGACACCCGCGCCATCCTGGAAGGGGCTGCCGGCAACACCCAGGCCAGCGGCGACGACAAGCTGATCGGCGACTACTACGCCGCCTACATGGACGAAGCCGGCATCGAGCAGCACGGGCTGGCGCCGGTGCAGCCGCAGCTGAAGGCCATCGATGCGATCGCCGACAAGGCCGGGCTGGCGCGGGCCCTCGGCGGCGACCTGCGCGCCGACGTCGACCTGCTCAATGCCACCAACTTCTACACCGACCGCCTGTTCGGCCTGTGGGTGTCGGTGGACATGCTGCAGCCGGACCGCACCGCGCCGTACCTGGTGCAGGGCGGTCTGGGCATGCCCGACCGCGACTTCTACCTGGGCGATGGCCGCATGGCCGAGCTGCGCAAGCAGTACCAGGCCTACATCGCGCAGATGCTGCAGCTGGCCGGCGTCGCCGACCCGGCCGGCAAGGCGCAGCGCATCCTCGCGCTGGAAACCAAGATCGCGCAGGCGCATGCCACCCAGGAAGAAACCAACGACGTGACCAAGGGGGCCAATCCCTGGACCCAGGCCGACTTCAATGCCAAGGCGCCGGGCCTGGACTGGAACGCCTTCCTCGATGCAGCCGCACTGGGCAACCAGCAGGACTTCATCGTGTGGCAGCCCAAGGCCGTGGCCGGCCTGTCCCGGCTGGTCGCCACCGAGCCGCTGGACGCGTGGAAGGACTACCTGGCGTTCCACGCGCTGGACCGTGCCGCCGCTTACCTGCCGAAGAAGTTCGCCGACGCCCGCTTCGCCTTCCATGGCACCGCGCTGAGCGGCACGCCACAGCAGAGCGATCGCTGGAAGCGCGCGGTGGACGATGCCAACCATGCGGTCGGCGAGGCCATCGGCAAGCGCTACGTCGAGAAGCACTTCGACGCCAGGACCAAGGAACGCGCGGACGAGATGGCGAAGAACATCATCGCCGCCTTCAGCAAGCGCATCGACGCACTGGCGTGGATGTCACCGCAGACCAAGGCACATGCCAAGGCCAAGGTGGCCGGCTTGACCGTGGGCATGGGCTATCCGGAAAAGTGGCGCGACTACACCGGCCTGGAGATCCGTCGTGATGACCCGCTGGGCAATGCACAGCGCGCCGAGCTGTTCGAGTACCAGCGCAACATCGCCAAGCTGGGCAAGCCGGTCGACCACAGCGAGTGGGCGATGCTGCCGCAGACCATCAATGCGATGAACGTGCCGCTGGAAAACCGCCTGGTGTTCCCGGCCGCGATCCTGCAGCCGCCGTTCTTCGACGGCGCCGCCGACGACGCGGTGAACTACGGTGCGATCGGTGCGGTGATCGGCCACGAGATCAGCCACGGCTTCGACAACGCCGGTGCGCTGTTCGACGAGACCGGCAAGCTGCACAACTGGTGGACCGACGAAGACCTGAAGCAGTTCAACGCGGCCGGTGATGCACTCGCCGCGCAGTTCAGCAGCTACGAGCCGTTCCCCGGCGTGCATGTGAACGGCAAGCTGACCCTGGGCGAGAACATCGCCGACGTGGCCGGACTGGGTACCGCCTACGATGCCTACCAGCTGTCGCTGCAGGGCAAGCCGGGCCAGACCCTGGAAGGCTTCAGCCCGGACCAGCGCTTCTTCCTCGGCTTCGCCCAGGCGTGGCGCAGCAAGAGCCGCGAGCAGGCGCTGCGCAATTCGCTGCTGACCGACGTGCATGCACCGGGCCAGTTCCGCGCGCTGACCGTGCGCAACATCGACGCCTGGTATCCGGCGTTCGAGGTGAAGGAAGGCCAGAAGCTGTACCTGGCCCCGGACAAGCGGGTCAAGGTGTGGTGATGTAACCGGAACGGGCGCCGCAAGGCGCCCGTTTCATTTCAGGTGGCGGCCGACCTTGGTCGGCACAGGGTGGGAATCCACGCATGGCGTGGCTCTACCTGCGGGTGGTGGCAACCATCAGCAGAGCACTCCCCGCCAACACCGCCGCAGCCCAAAGCGTGGCGTGCAGCCCGATGCCATCCAGCAGGCGACCACCACCCCAGGCGCCCAATGCGATGCCGATGTTGAACGCCCCCACGTACAGCGCGGTGGCGATCTCCACGGCCTGCGGCACCGCTTTCATCATCCAGCCCATCAGACCGACCGACACGCCGCCATAGGCCAGGCCCCACACCAGCATCAACACGCTGCCACCGGCCGGTGTACTTCCCATCCACAGGAACAGCACAGGCGTCAGCAGCAGGCTGGACGCGATGGCCAGCAGCGTGCCGCGTGGATGGCGTGCTGCCAGTGGCCCGGCCAGGAAGTTGCCGACGATGCCGGCCAGGCCGTAGGCAAACAGCAGTGCGCCGACCCATGACGCGTCCACGCCCGACAGGGATGTCAGCAGCGGCCGCACATAGGTGAACGCGATGAAATGCCCGGACACCAGCAGCAGGGTCAGCCCCAGTCCCCGCTGCAGTCCGCGATGACCGAGCTGCTGCGCGAACTGCCGTGGCCGCACCGATGTACTGACCGGCAGCGCCGGAACCACCCACACGTGAAGCAGCATCACTGCCGCGCTGAACAAGGCCATCGCGATGAATGCACTGCGCCAGCCCCAGGCATCCCCGATCAGCACGCCCAACGGAACACCCAGCACCGAAGCTGCGGCCACGCCTCCGAAGATGATCGAAGTGGCCAGGCCAATGCGCTGCGCAGGTATCAGGCGCGCTGCCAGCCCACCGGCGATGGCCCAGATGCCACCCATGCAGAACCCCACCAGTACGCGCGCGGCCAGCAGCCAGCCGATGCCCGGTGCCAGTGCCGACGCAAGGTTGGCGACCAGCAGCAGGCCCAGCAGCGCGCACAGGATGCGGCGACGATCGATGCCACCGGCTGCAATCACCACCAGCGGTGCGAACACCGCCGCCAGCAGGGCCGGCAGCGAGATCAGCAGGCCGGCCGTACCGGTGGACGCGCCGAGATCTTCAGCGACCGGGGTCAGCAGCCCGACCGGCAGCATTTCGGTGGTGACCACCGAGAACGTGGCAAGGCCCACGGCGGACACCGCCCACCACCGATGGCGGGCCACGGGCGCAGGATGCGCAGGCGATGACGCGCTCATGGGATGATGCCTTCGGGCGATCTCGACGCGGCAGACGGGCGCAGCGCACGCTGCGCGAGCACGGCGAACAGCAGCACGCCGCCGCCTGCCGCCAGCGCCACCACAAAACCGCTGCGCACGCCCCCCGCATCGACGCTCTGCCCGGACAGCGCTGCGCCCAGCGCCACGCCGATGTTCAATCCGGCCAGCAGCCAGGTCATGCCCTCGGTCAGGCGCGATTCGGGCACGTGTTGTTCGACCAGCGACATCGCCACGATCATCGTCGGTGCGAAGAACACCCCGGCCAGCAGCACAGCAAGGGCCAGCGCCGGCAGGCTGCCGACCCACAGCAGCGGCACCGTGGCCAGTGCGGTGGCCGCTGCGCCGGTCAGCAACAGGCGCGGTAGCGGTATCTGCAGCGTCCGTGCACCGAACAGCAGGCCCGCCGCGCAGCTGCCCAGCGCATAGGCCGACAGCACCGCGCTGGCAGCAAGCGGCTGTCCCCGCTGTTCGGCGAAGGCGACGCTGGTGATGTCGACCGTACCGACGATCATCCCCATCGCCAGCATCAACAGCGCAAGCAGGCGGATTTCCGGCTGCCGCAGCAGTGATCGCACGGGGGTGACGCTCTCGCAGGGCTGCAGCGGCGGTTCGGTGCCGCGCTGCAGGACCAGTGCGGTCACCCCGAGCACCAGCAGCAGGGCCGCCGCCAGAACGCCCGCCTGTGGCCATACGGCCACCGACAGTCCCACCGACAACGGTGGCCCGGCAATGAAGGTCACCTCGTCGAACACCGTCTCCAGCGAGTACGCGGTCTGCAGCAGCGGACGGCCGCGATGGATCGCGGTCCAGCGCGCGCGCACCATCGCCGACACGCTGGGCATGCAGCCGCACAGCATCGCCGCAATGAACAGCATCCAGTCCGGCGCAGCCAGCAGCGTGCATGCGGGCAGCAGCAACAGACCGGCCGCGCTGGCCGCAGTGGCCCACGGCAGCACCTTGTTTTGCCCACGCCGGTCGACCCAGCGCGACACCTGTGGCGACAGCAGCGCGTAGGTCAGTACGAAGGTGGCCGACACCGCACCGGCCAGCGCATAGCTGCCACGCAGCTGGGACAGCAGGGTGATGATGCCGATCCCGGTCATCGGCAGCGGCAGGCGCGCCACCAGCCCGGCCAGGGCAAGGCCGGCAGTGCCGGGGGCAGTGAACAGGTCGCGGTAGGGGGTAGCCATCAGTTGTCCAAGGCAGCGACTTGCCTGGCGCACAGCGCGCCACGACAATACATACACAGCGTATGAATAAGAGGCTACATTCATACGCGTCGTATGTAAATAATCATGCACTGCGTATGTAAGGAGCTCCGAATGGTTCGTCGCACCCGCGCCGAGATGGAAGAAACCCGCGCCACCCTGCTGGCTGCCGCCCGCCGGCTGTTCAGCGAGCACGGCTATGCGGGCACCTCGATGGACGACCTGACCGCCCAGGCGGGCCTGACCCGCGGTGCGCTGTACCACCACTTCGGGGACAAGAAGGGCCTGCTTGCGGCCGTGGTTGCCCAGCTCGACAACGAGACCGACCTGCGCCTGCAGGCGATCAGTGACACCGCCGACGATGCCTGGGAGGGTTTCGTGCAGCGTTGCCGCGCCTATCTGGAAATGGCCCTGGAACCGGAGATCCAGCGCATCGTGTTGCGCGATGCGCGTGCGGTACTCGGCGGCGCCTCACCGGAATCGCAGCGCCACTGCGTGCACTCGATGCAGCACCTGATCGAACGTCTGGTCGCCCAGGGGATGGTGGCACCGGTAGATGCGCAGGCGCTGGCGTCGCTGGTGTACGGCAGCCTGGCCGAGGCCGCGTTCTGGATCGCCGAGGGCGAAGAGGGGGATGCGCGCCTGCGGCGGGCGACGGCGGCGCTGGAGATGCTCCTGCGTGGATTGAAGGTGGCAGGGTAACGCCCCTCCACGCATCGCGTGGGTCCACCCCCGAATCCGCTCTGGTAGATCCACCCTGGATTGGCGCTTCTGCGGTGCCGCACGAAACGCGTGCCGACCCGGGTCGGCTCCTACCAGGCATCCGCGGGCCACGCCCGCAGGATCTCCACCGGTACGCCCATGCGCGCGCAGGCATGGCTGGCCAGGCCATCGGGCAGCGCGCGGCGGAACAGCGGTGCCATGCCCTGCATCAGCTTCGCCGATGCCGCCGCCTGCGCGCGCTGGCGGCCGCTGCGCTCGAGCATGCCTGCGGCCCAGTCCGGCAGCAACGCCGCGCCCGCCCCCAGGAACACGTCGCGCGACAGCCCCGGCACCGGGACCGGCAGGCGCACGCCGGACAGCACCTCCAGCACCTCGCGCGAGCGATCATCCACACGCAGTTCCGGCTGCCGCGCGCAGAAATACGCCGCCACCTCCGCTTCGCTGCGCGGTACATCCACCGCACCCAGCGCCTCGGCCACGCAGCGGTACTCATCGTAGTAGCGGTCGGCGATGTGCGCGGGGACCTCGCGCCCATAGCGGCGGAAGCCCTGCAGGAACCCGAAGGCTTCGGTCACATGGACCCAGGTCAGCAGTTGCGGATCGTCGGCGGCATAGGGCTCGCCCTGCGCGGTGCGGCCGCGGATCTGCGCGTGGATGCGGCGCACCCTGGCCACCAGCGCTTCCACCTCACCGGTGGGCGCATAGCTGGTGCCGGCCACGAAGGCCGTGGTGCGGCGCAGCCGGCCCACCAGGTCCTGGCGGAAGTTGGAATGGTCGTAGACCCCGGCCAGCGCGCGTGGGTGCAGGGTCTGCAGCATCAATGCGCACAGGCCGCCGGCAAGCATCGACGGCAGCTCGGCATGCACGCGCCAGGTCACGCTGTCCGGGCCGAACCAGCCCGGATCACCCTGCGGATGGTCGTAATCGATGCCGCTCTGCCCGCGCGGGAAGGCCTCCAGTACCCAGCGCCGGATCGGCGCGGTCACGGGGCGGGAGAGTCGCTGCAGCAAGGCCGGCATCACAGGTCCAGGGAAGGCGGAGGAACGGTCGCATCTTGCGCGGTCGGCCCCGATTCTCGGCGATCACGGCGCCGGCGGCGAGTCTTCGCACTCAGCCAGGGTTTCATGTGCGGCCGCAGCACGTTTCACCCTGCGACATCCTGTCGCAGGCTGCGACTGCGATGATGCAATGCATCAATTTTCACCCCCGCCGGGCAAACCCTTGCGCCGCTTGGCATTGCCCCCGTTGCACGGCCCGCTGGAAGTGCTAGAACTGGACCTGCCACACCGTCCAATGCTGATCGACGCACGTTCCACAAGGAGCCAGCCATGATTGCTTTGTTCAAGGGTTTGGGAATTCTGCTTCGCGACAACGAGCTCTACAGCAGCCCGTTCGACAAACAGGTGGCGCACTGGCGCAACCTGAGCGAGCAGCAGATCCGCGATGAAGTGGCGGTGCTGGCCCAGGCGAAGTGCCAGTGGCTGATCGCGTCGATCGTTGGCTGGCAGGCGGCCTCGCTGCTGATCCTCGGCCTGATCGCCAATTACCTGTGGCGCGACGATTTCCATATCACCTTCACCCGCGTGGTGATCGTCTTCGGCTCCTGGGTCTCGATCCTGTTCGTGATCTGGTTCATGGCCAACATGTTCGATCAGCAGGCCGGTTTCGAGCGCTGGATGAAGGCCTTCAACAGCCGCGCGCGCATCAGTTCCAAGGCCGACAGCGTCGAGCACGTGGCCGAGGCGCTGGACCTGGCCGAGCACTACCCGGAAGTGCTGGACTACAAGCAGGCGGTCACCGCCAAGCGCGAACTGCGCCACGAGGACATCCGCATCATGACCGAGATCGGGCGGATGAAGCAGCACTCGGAACTGGTCGGGCGCCTGAACCACGTCGGCGAAACCGAACACCATCACGAGCTGACGCTGCAGCCTGCCTACTGACCCGTCCGGGTAGCGGGGGATCCACACTGCCACCGTGATCACTCACGGTGGCAGTGTTCCATCGGGTCCTGGCTGACGCACTGGCGGAAGCCGTCGGGCAGGTCACGCATGGCCTCGGTCTTGCCCACTGCAACAGTGAACCGGTGCAGCGGCGGCGAGGTGCACGCGGCATCGGGGCTGCAGGCCGGATCAAGCACCAGGTAGTGGCAGGCGCCACTGCTGCTGGCGATGCACTGGAAGCGGGCTTCGCCCTCGACCACCGTGCTCTTGCTGTACAGCGTATCCACGCCGTTGGCCTGGGTCCGGGTGATCGAGGTGTTGCAGGATTTTTCGCAGCCGGCCAGTGCCAGCACGGCCACGCACGCAATCAGTAGACGGGACATGTTCGCTCCTCGGTGCAGGGGCAGTGACGGTGCGGCTACATGCCGCGGAACAGGCTCATGAACGGCTGGCTGACCACCAGCGTCTCCGTGCGCCCGCGCAGGCGCAGTACGCCGCGCCCGGTATCGTCGCGGCTGACCGCCGCCACCGCCTTCATGTTGACGATGGTCGAACGGTGGATCTGGCGGAAATGCTGCGCATCGAGCACTTCCAGCAGCTCGCGCAACGGCGTGCGCAACAGGCTCTCGCCAGCAGCGGTGACCACGGTGGTGTACTTGTTGTCGGCGCGGAAGTAGGCCACGTCCTCGAGCATGATCAGCTGCGTCTCGCGCCCGTTGCTGGCGGTGATCCAGGCCAGCGGCGGGCGCTCCGCCGCGCCCTGCGGGGTGCCCAACCGTTGCAGCAGGCGCTCGAGCACGGCATCGTCCTGCCGCGTCGACGGCAGCCGCGACAGGATGCGCTCGCGGGTCGCCAACAGGCGCTCGTCGCTGACCGGCTTCAACAGGTAATCCATCGCGCCCTGCTCGAACGCGTCGATGGCGTACTGGTCGTACGCGGTGACAAACACCACCTGGGTGCGCGGGCTCAGCTCGGACAGCGAACGTGCCACCTCGATGCCACTGATGCCGGGCATGCGGATGTCGAGGAAGGCGATGTCCGGCTTTTTCTCGGCCAGCTGCTCCAGCGCGCTGGCACCGTCCTCGCACTCGGCCACCAGCTTCAGCTCCGGCCACAGCCGGCCCAGCTGCTCCACCAGTGACTGCCGCAGCAGCTCTTCGTCTTCGGCGATCAGGGCTTCAAGCGGCATGGCTGCGCTCCTTGTTCGACTGCGGCAGGGTCATGGTCGCGGCCACGCCGCTGGGGAAGTTGGCCACGATCGCCACGCCGGCCTGCTCGCCGCAGGTCAGGCGCAGGCGCTCGCGCAGGTTCTTCAGGCCGATGCCGGTACCGCTGGTACCGTGGCCGAAGCCGAGGCCATCGTCGGCCACGGTCACGGTCACGTGGTCGTCGAAGCCGCGCGCCAGGATCCAGATCGTACCGCCGCCGGGCTTGGGTTCCAGGCCGTGCTTGATCGCGTTCTCCACCAGTGTCTGCAGCGCCATCGCCGGCAGGTGGACGCTGTGCAGTTCGTTGGGCACCTGCACTTCCACCGCCAGGCGTGCCCCCATGCGGATGCGCAGGATCTCCAGATAGGCGCGGGTGCGTTCCAGCTCCACGCCCAGCGTGGATACCGACTCGTCCACCTGCGGCAGCGAGCTGCGCAGGTACTGGATCAGGTGGCCGAGCATCTGCTCGGCACGCGCCGGATCGGTGCGGGTCAGGACCTGCGCGTTGGCCAGCGTGTTGTACAGGAAGTGCGGTTCCACCTGCGCGTGCAGCAGGTTCAACCGCGCCACCGACAGTTCCTTTTCCACCTGCGTCTGTTCGGCCGCGGCCTGCTCGTCGCGGCGCTGGTCACCGACGCGGCGGCTGATCGCACGGGTGACCGCTTCGGCATTCTCGTAGTTGCTGCCTTCATCCAGCGCCAGCAGGTCGGCCCACCAACCCGCGTCGGGTTCGAACAGCAGGGTCACGGTGCTGGTGCCCTGCCCCGGCGTCACCGTGGCCAGCACGCTGTTGCGCTTGATCGCCAGCCGCGCCGGCAGGTTCCAGCGCGAGGGCTGGCGACCGTTCCAGAGGTCGACCCGGCGGACATAGGCACGCACCTGCAGGCTGCCGGCCGAACTTTCCACGTCTTCCACGCGGGGCAGTTCGGAGATCGCCGCCTCCACCACCGAGAAGGCGTGGCCGGCGTCCATGGGCAGTTCGATCTGGCGGCGCTGGCGGCCGGACAGGGTGGTGGCATCCAGGCGACCGGCCACCAGCCAGACCCGGCGGACGTGGGTGATGGCACTGCCGAGCGCGGAAATGATCAGGAACATCGCCAGCAGCCCGAAGATCCAGCCCGGGCCATCGTTCATGCCACTGAAGATGCCGCTCCAGACCATGCCCGCGACGAACAGCGCCGCGGCCCAGGCCAGCAGGTGACGGAACAGAAGTGAAAGGCTGGCGAACACGGCGGCGCCTTGGAGGAAGAGGGTGAGCCGAGCATAGGACGGCCGGCTGGGCAAACAAGCGGCCTGCGACGAAGGCCGGGAAAGTGGGGATGGAAGCCGTTATGGAAACGCCGGGCACGGCCCGGCGTTTCCGGGGGCGGCAATGCCGGCCAGCGGCCGGCACTACCGGACGCCGTTATTTGCGCTGGCCGGCGCTGGCGTCACGCACGGCGCGGAACGCCTCGTCCTTGCTCCAGTTCGGCCAATCGCGGGAATTGGCCAGCTGGTTGCCCAGCGTGTACAGCACTTCCAGGTCGCGGGCGGCACCGGCGAACACCCAGTCCGGCTGCCATTCGTCGCCCTGCTGGTGATAGCGCTTGGCGGTGTAGTCCTCGGAGGCCTTCTTGCCTGCGGCCACGCCACCGTCCACCCAGTCCTGGCCGGCCGACCAGGACAGCGCCGGCACGCCACGCTTGGCGAACGGGAAGTGGTCGGAGCGGAAGAACAGGCCCGCTTCCGGCTTCGGGTCCGGCGTGTAGCGGATGTCCCAGCCCTTGGCCACGTCCTTCAGCTGGTCCAGCAGCTCGAAGCGCGCGGCACCGTAGATGCCGAAGTCACGCGACGGGCCGAACGGCGCCATGCCGTCCATGTTGATCACCGCCACGGTCTTTTCCAGCGGGTACAGCGGATGGGTGGCGTAGTACTCCGAACCCAGCAGGCCCTTTTCCTCAGCGGTGACCGCCAGGAACAGCAGCGAGCGCTGCGGGCGCTTCTCCTTGGCGAAGCCACGGGCCAGCTCGACCAGCGAGGCGGTGCCGCTGGCGTTGTCCAGCGCGCCGTTGAAGATGCGGTCACCCCGTGCGTCCGGCTCACCCACGCCGATGTGGTCCCAGTGCGCGCTGTAGATGATGGTCTCGTCCGGATGGCGGCTGCCTTCCAGTCGCGCGGCCACGTTGTGCGAGGTGATCACTTCGGTCTTCACCGCGTACGTCGCGTCCAGGCTGGCGCCGGTCAGCGGCACCGGGGTGAAGTCGCGCTGCTGCGCCTTCTTCTTCAGTGCCTCGAAATCCTGCCCGGCCGAGCGGAACAGCTCCACGGCAAGGTCGCGCTGGATCCAGCCTTCCAGCAGCGGGTGGCTTTCTGCCGGGTTGTCACGCACCACGTCGAACATGGTGTTGGTGTTGGAACCGGCCACGGTGGCCCAGCCGTACGACGCCGGTGCGGTCTCGTGCACGATCAGCACGCCCAGCGCCCCCTGGCGGGCGCCCTCCTCGTACTTGTAGGTCCAACGGCCGTAATAGGTCATGCCCTTGCCGTCGAAATCACCCTGGCCGGTTTCGAAGTCCGGGTCGTTGATCAGCACCACGGCGATCTTGCCCTTCAGGTCCACGCCCTTGAAGTCGTCCCAGTTGCGCTCCGGTGCCTTCACGCCGTAGCCGAGGAACACCAGCGGGGCCTTGCTGATGTCGACGCTGCTGGCGCCGTTCATGGCCGCGCGCACGGCGATCTGCTTGCCCTGCTCCAGTGCAACGGTCTTTCCGCCCTGGTGCAGCGCCAGCTGCGGCGTGCCGACGATGTCGCCCTTGCGCAGCGGTACGGCCTGGGTCCACAGGCGCTTGCCGTCCTTCAGGTCACCGCCCGGCTGCAGCCCGGCATCGGCGAACTGCTTGCTGAGATAGGCGATGGTCTTCGCTTCGCCAGCGGTGGCCGGCGAGCGGCCTTCGTAGGCATCGGAGGCCAGTTCCTTGACGTCGGCGGAAATCCGCGCGCCATCGAATTTCGGGGTGGCCGCCATCAGTGCGCTCGACACCGACAGGGCCAGCACGCCCAGTACCGCTCGTTTCATTGCTCTCTCCAGCAGGAAAATCCTTCTGGAGTGTAATGGGATTCGGCAGGGCTGCGCCCTGCACCTGCGGTAGTGCCGGCCGCTGGCCGGCAACGTCGGGGGCAACAGCCGAAGCAACAGCGGCATTCCGTGGGATGGCGGGTCGGTCCCGCTGCTGTTGCTGGCTGTCGACCCGGGTCGACACGGACGAAAACACGAAGGGGTCAGATCCCTTTCCCGGCGGGAAAGGGATCTGACCCCATCTGTGTGTTGCTTGGGCGTGTTACCAGTTCGGGTCTTCGGCCGGGGCGGCAGCAGGCTTGGGCTTCGGCTTGGCGGCCGGGCGGGCGGCGGCAGCCGGGGCCGCCGAAGCGGTCGCGCTGGCGGCGGCAGCGGGCTTGCTGCCCAGCTTCTGGCGCAGTTCGATCTGGCCGGGACGGAAACCGCCGCGCATCGCGTCGACGCCGTCTTCGAGGGTGCCGTACGAGGTCTGTGCAGCCACGCGGTCGATGCGGATGGTGCAGCATGGGTGTTCGCTGCGGCCCAGCGAGCGGCCGGTCTGCGGGTCCTTCAGTTCCTCGCCCAGGCGCACGGCCTGCCAGCGCTGGCCGGCCTGCAGGGTCTCGCCGCCCTGGCTCAGCACCACCTGGTCACCGTCCACCGATACCACCGATACCGGGAACAGCGTGGTGACGATGGTGGTACCGATCTGGCCGGACAACGATTCCATCATCGCCGCAGCCATGTTGCGGCCGTTGACCACGCGCGGCAGGGTGCTGGGGCCGGTCGAGGCCAGCTGGTGGTCGAAGCTGTCGGACATCACCACCTGGCCGGTGGTGGCGTTGATCAGGCGCAGGGTGATGCGGCCGCCACCGGAATACGAGGTCACCTGGCGGTCGGACATGCGCAGGTTGCGCACGCTGCGCGGGTACTCGAAGCGTTCGATGGTCGGGATCAGGATCAGGTCGGTCGCCAGCTGCTGGCCGACGCGGGCCGTGTCCTGCAAACGCACGTTGCCACTGTTGATGTGGTCGATCTCGGCCTGCAGTTCGTCGCCGAACTCGCGGTCCAGCACGATGAAGCGCTGGGTCTGGGTCAGCGTGTCGGACAGGCGCGCGCGGATCGCGTCGGCCACTTCATCGGCACTCACGCGGCCATCGCCCACGGCATAGCTGCCGGCCCTGGTGCGCGGCAGCGCGACCACGATCTTCGGCTTGCCCTGCTCGTCCGGTGCGCGGTACTGGGCAATCTGTGCACGCACGCGCACCTTCCAGTAGCTGCGCATGCTGCGGTGGGTCACGTCCGAATCGAACGAGCGTGCGCCACGCTGGGCATCGACGCTGACCTTCTCGTCGTAGCTCTCCTTGACGCTGGCCGAGGCACCGCCGCCCTTGGCCGTGGCCTCGCCGGACGCGCTGGCAGAGGCCGAACCCTTGAAGCTCCAGCCTTCGTCGCTGGCGCGCACGCGGGCGATGGTTTCTTCATCCAGCTGCCGCACTTCGTCCTGCGACAGGATTTCATAGCCCAGCACTGCGCCCTGCGAGCCGGCGATCATCTGCTGGGTGAACGCGTCGGCGCGGATATCGCCGACGTGTTCGTCATCCACGTCCACATGCAGGCCTGCACGCAGGCTCTGCATCTGGCTGGCCACGCGTACGCCGTTGACCTGCGCCACCGCCGACTGCAGTGCCGCCAGCACCGCCAGTTCCGGGGTGCTGCCGATACCGTCGGCCTCGCGCGCGACCTGGGTGGTGCCGCCGAAATCCGGCGTGCCTCGCAGGGGCGCTGCTTCGACTGGCGCATTGCTGGCCAGTGCACTGGTTGCCTTTTCCTTGGCGGGTGCGGGCGCATCGGCGGCCGGGGTGTCCTGCTTGCCACAGGCTGCAAGCAGCACCGTGGCCAGGCCCAGGCCGATCAGGCGGGAGGTCGTACGCATGGGGTTGAACCTCGGATCAGATCGAGTCGAGCATCGAATCGGCGTTCGACGGCACCTTCACCTTGCTCTTCTTGGCGAAGGTCACGGCCGACTTGGTCGAGCCGTACAGGCCCTGGATGAAGCCCGGCGATTCCTTGGCAACCCAGGCACCTGCCGCCAGCTTGCGGCCAACGGTCGCCATCTGGGTCGCGCCCAGGTTCTTCATGCCGGCAGTGAAGTTGCTCGCCTCGCCACCGAGCTTCTGCGCTTCGGCGGCCGACGCCAGCAGCGAGACCAGGCCTTCGGCGTAGTGCTGCTTGGATTCAGCGTTCAGTTCCGGCTGCGCGGCCTGGCGCTCGTTGATCGCGGCCTGGGCGGCTTCACTGACCGACACCGACTTCTTCATCGCATCGACGCTGACCGAACCCGACGACAGCGCCTGGCGCTCGGCTTCCAGCAGCTGCACCTGCTCGGCCAGGCCGAAGGCGCGGGCGAACGAGGTCTGGGCCTGCAGCGAGTGCGACTGCGAGCTGACGAAACGGCGCACCAGCGCTTCCTGCGCGGCTTCGTCCGGAGCGGCGGCGCTGGAGGCGCTGCTGGTGGAGGAACCGGTGGCGGCACCGGCCAGGTCCTTCAGCTTGCCCAGGCCGGCGTGCGCCGGCATCGACAGGGTAGCGGCGGCGATGGCCACGACAAGAGCGGTATTGCGGATCATGAGGATGTCCTTTGGGAGAGACGGCCGCGGTGCGGCACGCGGGGAATCGGTGAACCCCGGGGCGATGCCGAGCGAGCTCGGCACCTGCCGGGGGCGGCGGATCAGCGGACCGCCTTGACGTTCAGTTCGTTGATCATCTGCTGGGCCGCCTTTTCGGCAGCCAGCTGCAGGGCATTGGTACGGGCCACGGTTTCGTTCGGGCCGGTACCGGAGAACTGCACCGGGCCCACCGACGACACGGTGCGTGGGAAGCGGCCGGTCACATCCAGCACCTTGCCGGTGACGGTGACGAAAACGCGGGTGTTGCCACTGGCCGGATCGCGGTCGCGCATGCCGACGTCGAGCGTGCCGACGGCGATGTAGGGGATGTTGGCCGCGCGGATGCCGTTGGCGGTGTCACGCAGGGTGGCCGGAGCCAGATCGTTGCCGGTGCTGAAGTCCTTGCGGATGCGCTCGATGCTGAGCAGGCCGCGGGACTCGCCTTCCACGTACTCGGCTTCCACCACTTCGTAGCCGGCAGCACTGAAGGCACCGGTCATCGCGGTGTTGACTTCGGCGGCGTTGGCCACCTTCCAGGTGATGTTGTCGGCGCGCGCGGTGGTGCTGCCGCCGCTGGTGACCGACACCGAACCGTTCTGGTTGATGCTGCCGTTGGTGCTGACCGAGTTGCCGCGGAAGCTGTCGCCTTCGCGGGTGTTCTCGCTGTAGCTGCTGCTGGCGTCGACGCGGCGGTATTCCTTGTCCTGGAACGACTGCACGGTGTCCTGCGAGCGCGCCATGAACAGGAAAGTCAGCAGCGAGCGCTGTGCGGCGGTGGCGCCGGCCACGGCCGAACCCGCATCCAGCTTGGTCTGCAGCAGGGTGGTGTTGATCTCGGCGCGGACGGTGACGGTGTAGGTCTTGGCCTTCTTGTCTTCGGTGTCCGACAGCTGCACGGCGCTGAGCACGTAGCGGTCGATCTCGCCGATGAACTCGGCGCGGCGGGCTTCGAACAGGCGCAGCTTGGCCGCACCGGTTTCGGCGATGTATGCCTCCAGTGCGTTGACCTTGGCCTTGTTCAGGGCCTGGGCGCGGGTATCGGCGCTCAGGCGCAGGCCGTAGCTGGCCGAGCCGGTGCCGCGCGAGCTGGCGGTCTGTGCAGCGACCGGCGAGGCCACCACCAGCGCGATGAGGATGAGCAGGATGGTACGCATCAACGACATGACTTGATCAACTCCTGGAGGGCTTGGGTCTGCTGCTGCAACGGGCGGCCGCCCGGCTTCTGTTCGTCCAGCCACGCGCGCGAATCAGCGCGCCTGGCAGCGGCGCCGGCGAAGGCGTCGAGCCCGGCCAGCAGGGTTTCGTAGCTGGCCGACCACTGGTCAACCTGCCACTGCGTGACCGGCACCACTTTGGTGGCCCCCTTGCGCAGCGGCTGTTCGAAATAGACCTTGCCCGAGAACGGCTCGGTCACCTTGGCGGTGAAGAACGCACCGAACAGCATCGTCTTCATCGCCGGGGTTTCCTGGATCACGCCGTTCTTCAGCGCGTCGACCTGCAGGGTGATGACGTAGTCGGGTTCGGGAATCTTCAGCTGGTAGACCTTGCCATCCGCAAAGCGAGCGGCCATCGCACCGCCGATCGCCTGGCCCGAGGCCGGTGGCAGCAGGCCGACGCCGGTGTTGGACGACAGCGTCTTGGACAACTCGTGCGCCAGCGTCGCGCGCAGCGTCGCTTCCCAGTTCGGGTCGGGCAGCTTGGCGCGCACCGCATCGGACAGGGTCACCCCGCCCACCTGCAGGCGGCGCACGGCGGCGTCGGGCAGCCGGGCCTGTGCCAGGCTCGCCGCGAGTACCTGCGACAGGCTGGTATCGGCGCTGCCGTACAGCAGATCGGCGACGATCGCGTCGATATCATCGTTGTCAGGACGGTAGTCCTGCACGTCGATGCGCTGCAGGGTGAGCGGATAGGAGGCAATCACCTGGCGCTCGCGGAAGTCGAAGAACAGCGCCTGCAGCGCCACTTCCACCAGCACCTTGTACTGGTCGCCGATCGGCTCGACCGACACCAGTTCGCGGTCCAGCGCGGCGGCCAGCACGGTCGCGCTGGTGGTGCCGTCCAGCATCGCCACCGGCTGGTCGATCAGCTCCAGGTGGGCCGGAGCTCGGCGCTTGAGCGACTGTGCCAGCGCCTGGTTGAGCGGGATCAAGCCGCGCTTTTCCAGCACGGCGTGCGCATGCGGCGTGGTCGCCTGCACGGCAGCGGCGTCGGCGGTGTAGGCAAACCCGGCCCAATAGGCCTGCTGTGATTTGTCGGCGGCCTGCACGGCCATCGGCCATACGGCCAGGCACAGGGCACAGGCAAGCAGGCGCGCAAAAGCGCGCGATGCGCTCTTCGTCCTTGAATACATCCAACCGCTCCTCGGTCAATACGCATGGAATGCGGACGCTGATGCGTCCGCTGGGCGCGAAACATAGCCGCTCAGGCGCCCGGCGACAAGTGCTGTCCTTGTCGGCTCAGTCCGTGGGCGGTAGTCCCGCCCGTCGCCGCAACAGTCCGCGCTCGGCGCGGTTCTGGCTGAGTTCGGCGGCCGCGGCAAAAGCGTCACGCGCATCCTGCTCACGCCCCAGTGCCTGCAACAGCTCGCCACGAACCACCTGCAGCGGCGCATAGTCGCGCAGGCGCGCGTCGACCAGCAGGGGTTGCAGCTGCGCCCACGCGGCGAACGGGCCTTCGCTGCGCAGGATCGCCACCACCCGGTTCAATGCCACCACCGGCGAAGGTTGCACCTGCAGCAGCTGTGCATAGAGCGCGGCGATACGCGGCCAGTCGGTAGCGTCGGCGCGCCGCGCAACCGCATGGCAGGCGGCGATGCGCGCCTGCAGGACGTAGGGATCGTCGCCACCACCGGCCGCCAGCGCGCGCGCCAGCGCCTGCTGGCCGCGTTCGATCTGCAACCAGTCCCAGCGCGCTCGGTTCTGCTGGTCCAGCAGCACCGGCGTGCCCTGTGCATCCACGCGTGCCGCCGCGCGCGAGGCCTGCAGTTCCATCAGCGCCAGCAGGCCCAGTACCGGCGGCACCGGCAGGCGATGGGCCAGGATGCGCGCCAGCCGCAGCGCCTCCTCGCACAACGCCGGACGCATCCAGTCGTCACCGGCGCTGGCCGCATAGCCTTCGTTGAACACCAGGTAGACCGCCTCCAGCACCGAGGCCAACCGCTCCGGCATCGCGTCCGCGCGCGGCACTTCATAGGGCACCTGCTTCTGCGCCAGCGTGCGCTTGGCGCGCACGATGCGCTGGGCGATGGTCGGCTCCGGCTGCAGGAACGCACGCGCGATCTCGACGGTGGTCAGGCCACCGAGCAGGCGCAGGGTCAGTGCCACCCGCGCATCGGCCGGCAGCACCGGATGGCAGGCCACGAACATCAGCCGCAGCAGGTCATCGCCCAGGTCGTCCTCCAGTGCCTGGCTGTCATCCGGCGCCGGCAGTGCCGCCGGATGCAGTTCCTCGCCCCACTGCGCATGCTGCTGCGCCACCCGCTGGTGCTGGCGCAGCACATCGATGGCGCGGTTGCGCGCAGTGGTCATCAGCCAGGCTCCGGGGTTGTCCGGGATGCCCTGCTCCGGCCAGCGCTCCAGCGCGGCCAGCCAGGTGTCCTGGGCGAGTTCCTCGGCACGGCCGACATCGCCGCCGAGCAGCCGCGCCAGGCGCGCGATCAACACTGGCGACTCCATCCGCCAGAGGGTTTCCAGACGCTGCGTCAGTGCGGGATCGAGCATGCGCCGATCACAGCACGCACGCCCGGCCCGCACAAGCGCCATGGCTCACGCTTCGACGATGGGCTTGAAGCCGCCCCAGAACATGCGTTTGGTATCGAACGGCATGTCCTTCGGGCCGAGCGACGCCAGCCGCGGGTCGGCCATCACCCTGGCATTGATGCGGTCGCGTGCCGCGCGCGAACGGAACACCACGAACGCAACGATCACCGTTTCGCCGGGCTTTGCCTTGACCGCGCGCGGGAACGAGGTGCGCTTGCCCGGTTCCACATCGTCAGCCACGCATTCCATGTACTGCAGCGCGCCATGGTCCTTCCACACCGCGCCGGCCTTGCGGGCAAGGCGACGGTAAGCCGCCACCTTGTCCTGTGGGCACGGCAGCACGTAAGCATCCACGTAAGCCATGAGGGTTCTCCCTTGCGGCGGCGGTCAGCCCGGCTCGCCGTCCATGTGTGCGATTTCCCAGAGATGGCCATCCAGGTCCTGGAAGCCACGCTGGTACATGAAGCCGTAATCGCGCGCCGGCTGCGGTTCGCTGGCACCGGCGGCCAGTGCCTTGTCCACCATCGCGTCCACCGCCTCGCGGCTGCCCGCCGACAGGCAGGTGATCACCTCGGTCTGGCTGCGCGCGTCGGCGATCGGCTTGGTGGTGAACTGCTTGAAGAACGGCTGGGTCAGCAGCATCACGAAGATGCTTTCACTGATGACCATGCAGGCGGCATCGTCGTTGGTGAAGGTCGGGTTGAAGCTGTAGCCCAGCGCGGCGAAGAAGGCCTTGGACGCGTTCAGGTCCTGCACGGGCAGGTTGACGAAGATCATCTGCGGTTGTGGTGCACTCATCGGTAAAGCTCCTGGGTGGATGGAGAAGGCGGGATCAGGGCTCCTTCATGCAGTTGACCATCCACGGCTTGCCGTAGCGGTCGATCAGCATGCCCCAGCGGTGCGCCCAGAACGTTTCGGCGATCGGCATCTGCACCTGCCCGCCTTCGGCCAGTGCAGCGAACACGCGTTCGGCTTCTTCGACGCTGTCGACGTCGACATTGATGGTGGTCGAGCTGCCCTCGCCGCCGCCGGGGCCGTCGGCCGCCATCACGATGGCGTTGCCGATCTCCAGCTGGCTGTGGGCGACGTGGTCCAGGGTTTCCGGCGGCATCTCGTTGCAGCCCGGCGAGCCATCGGACGGCGGCATGTCGCGGTATTTCATTTCCGAAGTGACCTGGCCACCGAGTGCCTTGGCGTAGAACGCCATCGCCTCGTGGGCCTGGCCGCTGAAGCCGAGGAAGGGAATCAATTTCATCGCAATGCTCCGTGTGTGGTTCAAGGGGATGGCGCCGGATCGTGCCCGGCATGGAGATGAATCGGGTCAACCTTCCAGCTGTGCACGCAGACGCTGTTCCTGCTGCTGTAATTCGGGGGTGAAGGCCTCACCGAAGTCTTCCGCGGACATCAGCGGGCGCAGTTCAAGCGTGCCGCCGCTGCCGAACGGCGCACGGCTGGCCCATTCGACCGCCTCCTCCAGCGAGCGCACCTCCCACAGCCAGAAGCCGGCGATCTGTTCGCTGGCCGGGCCGAACGGACCGGCCTCGACCCGGGGGGCGGTGCCACCGAAATGGATGCGGCGGCCGCGCTGGGTGGCGTGCAGGCCTTCGCCGGCCAGCATGATGCCGGCCGCGACCAGTTGCTCGTTGAAGGCGCCCATTTCGGACAGTTCCTGTTCGCTGGGCATGCGGCCGGCTTCGGAGTCGGCGTTGGCCTTCACGATCACCATCACTTTCATTGCGGTCTCCCGTGGGACGCGTGGTGCGTGCCCTTCACTGAGTACAACGAACCAGGGGGCGGGGAATCGACACGTCGGTTGGAAATTTTTTCTTGCGCGGAAAGCGCGCCTTCGGCGGAGGTCGGCGAACGGCGGAGCCCCTCCGTGGTGGGTTTGGGTGGGTCGCTGAAAGCGCGGGTTCATGGATTTGCCCGGGTGGGTAGGCGGGTCGGGGGACGCCGTAAACCCATCCATGGGGGCTTAGCCGCGCCATCCATGGCGCGGATACCCCCGCCCCGCCTACCCACCCGGCCCTGGACAGTTTCCTGCCTCCGGTACCCACCACGGGAAGATCAAGAGAAAAGGCAACAGCAAAAGCAAAAGCAAAGGCGGTTGGCTGGCGGGCTCGGCTTTGCGAGCGAAGCGACCCGCTTTTGCTCTTGCTTGTTGATTTCCCGTGGTGGATCGGCCGCCGGAATCTGTCTGGGGCCGGGCGGGTGGGGTTGGCGGGGTATCTGATCTGGCCCCCTGAAAACGGACGCCATGAAGCCGTTTCAGGCGGCAGTCCGGAGCTGCCGGGCGTAGTTGTTAGGCGAGTGGTAGCCCAGCGCCGAGTGTAGCCGGGCTGGATTGTAGAAGCCGTGGATGTAAGCAG